>CAZYQX010000017.1:0-58842 GCA_964649985.1 uncultured Pseudomonadales bacterium
GGCATGGCGCCCTACGGCGACGCCACCCGCTACGACTTCTCGCGCCTGGCGAAGTTCGAAAACGGCGAGCTGATTATCGACACCGACTATGCCAACGTGATCGGTTTCCGCCGCTACAAGGAGAAGGGCAAGGGCTATTACTTCTCGCCCAAACTGATCGAGTGGCTGGGGCCGAAGCGCGAGGGTGACATCGCGGATGATCCCTACATCCACTACGCCGCCAGCATGCAGAAGCTGTTTGAGGATCTGGCCCTGCAGATGCTCGAATACTACCTGGGTGACATCATCCGCGAGACCGGGCTGCTGGCCTTCTCGGGGGGCGGTGCGCTCAACGTAAAGCTGAACCAGCGCATCATCGCCCGCCCGGACATCAAGGAGCTGTACGTGCAGCCGGCCTCCGGCGACGCCGGCACCTCCCTGGGCGCCGCGGCCCACGCCAGCGTGTTGCGCGGCGTGCCGGTGGAGAAAATGGAGCACGTCTACCTCGGCCCCAGCTACAGCAATGATCAAGTGGAGCTGGCCTGCAAGCAGCACCCGCAACAGCCCGCCTTCCGTCGCATCGACAACGTGCCGGAGCGCATTGCCAAGATCCTCGCCGATGGCCACCCGGTGGCCTGGTTCCAGGGCCGCATGGAGTTTGGTCCGCGCGCCCTGGGCGGGCGCTCCATCCTGGGCTGCCCCAGTGTGCCCGAGGTGGCCGACCGCATCAACGAACAGATTAAGTTCCGCGAGCGCTGGAGGCCGTTCTGCCCGTCCATGCTGGATACCGTCGGCCCGCAGATGCTGCAGTCCGCCCATCCCTCGCCCTTCATGACCTTCACCTTCCCGGTGGCCGAGGAGTGGAAGACCCGCGTGCCGGAAGTGGTGCACGAAGACGGCACCGCCCGGGCGCAGATCCTCAAGCGCGAGTTCAACCCGCGCTATTACGACCTGATGCTGGCGCTGGAAAAACTCACCGGCAACGGTGTGGTGCTGAACACCTCCCTGAACCGCCGCGGTGAGCCGATGATCTGCTCCCCCACCGACGCGCTGAACATGTTCTATGGCTCGGACCTGCGCTACCTGATCATGGAAGACGTGCTGGTGGTGAAAGAGGGGATGGATGAGTATGGCAGCGTCTGAGCAGCCGCCGCATGAGCCATGGATTCTGCAGCTGTGCCATGGCTACGATGGCCCTTTCTTGGACTGTGCTCGTCAGTATGCATCGCTGTTTAGCAATACGCGGTACAAAGTGTGTACCGTTTATCTGACGGGAGCTCCCAGTGAGGGTGTCGTGGCGGCCTCGGCCTCCAGTGAGGTGATATTTTTCGACTATAGCAGCAAACAGTTACGCGGGCTGAAATTGCGGCCGATTGCGGAGCTTCGTAAGCTTTTGTCGACTCGCAAGTTTATGTTGTGTATCGCGCATCGATTTAAACCTGCCTATGTGGCGTTGCTTGGAAGCCAGCTGCCGGTCATCGCCGTGCATCATGGATTCGGAGATTACAAGCGTCTCGGCCGTCGTGCTTTTGCGCAGGTTTTTCATTCCCGCCTCTCGCTGTTGGCGGTATCAAATGCAGTGCGTGATGAGATCCGCGCCTGCTTGCCTCGCTGGGCTGCCGAGAAAATCCAGACACTCTACAATCGTGTGGATCTGGAGGAGCTTCAGGCTGAACAGTTGGATCGTGGTTTGGCGCGCGAGCAGCTCGGGTTGCCGACTGACGCTTGGGTAGTGGCCAATGTAGGGCGCCTGCATCCAGACAAGGATCAGGCAACGCTGATTCGTGGTTTTGCAAAGGCGAAAGATGCGTTGCCTGAAAATAGTCTGTTGGTGATTCTCGGGCAGGGAAGACTGGAGCGGGATTTGAAGCAGCTTGCCGAGTCCCTGGGCGTGGCCAATCAGGTGCGATTCGTGGGGCAAGTTCCTTTGGCTCGGCGTTTCTTCAAGGCCTTTGATGTCTTTGTTTTAAGCTCCGATCATGAGCCTTTTGGCATGGTGCTGCTTGAAGCCATGGCAGCGGGGGTTCCCGTGATCGTCAGTGATTGTGGTGGGGGGCCGGAGGTGGTGGGCTCCCTGGGCATTCGCTTTCCACATGCTAATGCCGAGGCTTTGGCCCAAAGCCTATTGCATACGCAGACGATGTCGGCCTCTGCAATTGATGAATACAGGTCTTCCGCGCGGGAGCGAGTTTCACAAATGTTTTCTGACGCATCCGCGAGTGCGTCATTCTGGGGTTTACCCAGTGTTAAAAATCTCAGCATGCAAGGCCATCCATGACCGCATCAACTCAGCCGCGACCATCACCGGTGTTATTGGACTGCACTCTGAGAGATGGAGGTTATTACAACAACTGGGACTTTGATCTTGCTTTGGTGAAGGCGTACTTGGACGCCATGGCTGCTGCAAATGTTCATTGCGTTGAGCTCGGCTTACGGAGTTTTGCAGCAGAGGGGTTTAAGGGAGCTTTTGCCTACTCTACCGACGAGTTTTTGCGTTGCCTGGATCTACCGGCCGGCCCACTCTATGGCGTGATGGTGAATGCCAGTGAGTTGTTAAAGCATCCTGCAGGTCTTGCTCAGGCGCTAGGGTTGCTATTTGCCCCAGCGGCACAATCGCCCATCGGCCTTGTGCGTATTGCCTGTCATGTGAACGAATTTGAGCCTGCCTTAGAGGCTGTGGAGTGGCTCAAACAGCATGGTTATCAGGTGGGCTTTAATCTCATGCAGGTGGCTGAGCGCTCGCTGGAAGAAATCGAACGCTTGGCGCGGGTAGCCGAACGTTTCAAACCTGATGTGCTCTATTTTGCCGATAGCCTGGGCAGTCTCTCCCCTGCTCAAGTATCTAAGATTGTGCATGCAATGAGAGCGGGATGGAGCGGTCCATTGGGTATTCATACCCATGACAATCGCAGCCTGGCATTGGCCAATAGTTTGCAGGCACTTGAAGATGGCGTGAGTTGGGTCGATTGCACCGTCACGGGCATGGGGCGTGGGCCAGGCAATGTTGCAACCGAATATCTGCTGATTGAACTTGAAGATCGTCTGGCGGCGGCCAATGTCTCTGTTTTGCTGGGTGTTATAGCCAAGTATTTTCAGCCCATGCAACAACACTATGGTTGGGGCACTAACCCGTACTACTTCCTCGCTGGCCGTCATGGCATCCACCCGACCTATGTGCAGGAAATGTTGACGGATAGTCGCTATGGCGATGAGGATCTGTTGCTGGTGATGAGTGCGTTGAAGTCGCATGGTGGGCAGAAATACAACCCGGAAGCACTGGAGTCTGCGCGGCATTTCTATTCCGGCCCGGCCCAGGGGCACTGGTCGCCGGAGAAGTGGTGTTCTGGCAGAGAAGTTATGGTGCTGGCCAGTGGTCCAGGGGTTAGGCGTCATCGCCAGGCACTGGAGGGATATATTCGCCGGGCCAAGCCGCTGGTGATCGCGCTTAATACACAAAGTGATATCGCGCCAGATCTGATTGATGCGCGCGCGGCTAGCCATCCTCTGCGCTTAATGGCTGATCTTGATCTGTTGCTGAGTTTGCCTCAGCCGCTCATTACGCCATTCAGCATGCTTCCTAAAGATGTATCCGCTTGTCTGGGGCACAAACCAGTTTTGGATTATGGCCTGGAGATAGAGCCGGGGCGCTTTGAGTTCGGTGCTACTGCGAGTGTTTTGCCGGCCTCTCTGGTTACTGCATATGTGATTGCCATTGCGGCTGCAGGTGGTGCGTCACGCGTACTTATGGTGGGCTTTGATGGCTATGCTGGAGATGATCCGCGCAACCATGAGATGAACCAGGTGCTGGACCAATTTCAGTCAACGCCTGGGGCGCCAGCTTTGCTGGCGGTAACGCCGACACTGTACAAAATGCCCTGCTCATCAATTTATGCGCTTTGAGGTTGCTTATGTCTGCGGATAATCCGTCCTACGCGGTGATCATCCCCGCTCGCTACGCATCCAGTCGATTGCCAGGCAAGCCACTTGTGCCGTTAATGGGCGTGCCTATGGTAATTCGTACCTATAGGCAGTGCCTAAAGGCGTGTCCTGCGGAAAAAATTTTTGTTGCCACGGACGATCAGCGTATTGCTGATGTTTGTGAAGTCCATGGTATCCAGGTGCTGCACACCTCAGCCGACTGTCTAACCGGGACGGATCGCGTGGCCGAGTGCGCGGGTCAATTGAATGCTGATGTACTGATCAATGTTCAGGGGGATGAGCCTGTATTCAATCCGGATGACCTCTCCAAGATATTGGATGCCTTGGCCAAGTATCCTGGAGAGGTTCTCAATGGCTATTGTGCGATTGATGACGAGGCACAGTATCGCAGTCGTACGATCCCGAAAGTCGTGATGCGACCCGATGGTCGTTTGCTGTATATGTCACGCTCTCCGATACCAGGAACTAAGCAGGACGATTTCGTCGGCGCGAGGAGGCAGGTGTGTGTCTATGCCTTTCCTCGAACGGCATTGGACGCATTTGCTTCTCAGTCGCATAAAACACCGCTGGAACTGTGTGAAGACATAGAAATTCTGCGTTTTTTAGAACTCGGGTGGGAGGTGCGCATGCTCGAGCTGTCCAGTGACTCGGTCGCGGTCGATACGCCAGAAGATGTTTGCCGGGCAGAGCAGGCCATTCGGGAACGGGGGCTGTAATGCGCCCCATTGAACAATACCGTTGCATTGTTTTTGATTGTGATGGCGTGGTGTTGGATTCGAACCGGATCAAGACAGAGGCATTTTTTCAGGCGGCATTGCCCTATGGCGAACACAACGCCTCAATGTTGGTTGAATTCCACCGCCGACATGGAGGCGTTTCTCGTTACAAGAAATTCGAATATTTCCTGGAAGAGATAGTGGCGGGCGAGCCCACGGAGAAAGCACTTGAGGCCTTGCTTGAGTCCTATGCCAGCTTGGCTTACCAGGGGTTACTTTCATGTGATGTCGCGCCAGGTTTGCGGTCATTCAGGGCTGCGTTTCCCGATGTGCGCTGGATCATCGCGTCGGGCGGGGATGAGCAAGAGCTTCGACAAGTATTTTCGATTCGAGGCTTGTCTGATCTCTTTGATGGTGGGATTTTTGGGAGCCCCGTGCCTAAGGACGCTATCCTGGCGCGGGAAATGAAATCCGGTAATTTACTGACGCCGGCGTTGTTTATTGGAGATAGTCGTTTCGATCATCAGTGCGCTGAAACTGCCGCTCTGGATTTTGTCTTCATTTCAGAGTGGAGTGAATTTGATGATTGGCCGGCATATTGTGGCCAGCACGGTATCCCCGTTTTCAATAACATCTACGGCATGCTAACTGAGGTTTTAAAAGGCCAATGAGTCCGCTTCAACTTTGCTCGCGGGAGGATGGCGCACGGTTCCTCACCTTGGGAAATGGCTCGGAAAAGTTGCTGGGTTGTTTTGAGTCTTTGCGGGGGCGATTTTCTGGGCCGGTGGTTATTATCGCATCCGGGCCATCGGTCAAAGACTTCCCAATGGATCGTTATCGTCATTTACCCATGATGGCGGTCAATGGTTCCAGCGTATGCTTTGAGGGTACAGGGATTGCGCCCTTGTTTTATCTTTGTGATGACGGAGATGTTGCAGAGAAAAAAATCTCGGCAGTCTCGTCAGGGATGCTAGCAGCACAATATGTGGCGATGGGGTTTGGGGCGCTAGAGAGGGTGGCCCAGCTTCAGCCTGATGCCATTTTGAACAGCAATTTGTATTTGATGGAGCGCGTCAACCGCTGGTACGGTATTTCGCGTGTGTCCGATCGGCGTTTTGCGTGGCGAGAACGGAACAACCCTGAGTATGAGATTGCTTGGTCGTTGTTTAGCCAGAAGCGCTGCAGTCTGGGTTTTAGCCGGAATTTCTCCAGGGGGTATTTCAGCGCCCGTACAATTCCTTATGCCGCATTGCAGTTGGCCTATTATCTTGGCTTCAATCAGGTATTCCTTGTGGGCTTGGATATGCGGCCTGAGTTGGGTCAGTTTTATGACCCGCAGGGAAAAGCAGTAAGGAGTTGTCTTGATGAGGACTACGACTCCCACATCTTTCCAAGTTTCCGTCTGATGTCTGAGAGGGTGGTAGATGACTCTTTCCGTGTCTACAACATGTCTGGAATAAGCCGGCTGCCCTCGTCGGTTGCACCCAAATTGTCCTTGGCAGAGCTTGATACGCTCCTCTCCGGGGACGCCAAATGACCCTTTGGCGGGATCCCTTTGCCTGTTTGCGCGAGCGCGGTTGGCGCGAGATCAGCGCCGGCGACTACGCCGCGTTGTATCAGCGTTATGGCGGCAGCGTCATCACCCAGCCAGAATTCATCCAACAGGTGTCCTGCCTGGTGGATCTGCCCTTGCGCTTCCTGGGCAGTGAGCAGGGCGGCGAGTGGGTGGGCGGCATTCCCGTGTGGGGCGCCCATCTGGCCGGGGCCAAGGCGGCACTCAAGCGCGGTGGCCGGCGGGAGCTGGTCGACCTGGGCAACCCCGAGGTGATTCTGCCGCTGTCGCCGGCGCATCATTTCAGCCTGCGCCATGGCGGCCAGTTCATTGCTGAGCAACATGCCGGGCAGGTCGCGGGCCTCAAGCCACAGAAAGAACAACTGGCGCTGGCTCGCCCCCACGCGGATTACTCGCGCAAGTTCAGATACAACCAGCGCCGGGAGTTGCGCCTGCTGCAGGAGGCCGGGGGGGAGCTGCGTGCGGTGCGCGATTTCAGCCCGCAGCAGATCGCCGGGTGGTATCTGGAGTTGTTCGAGCGGCGCTGGGGCTTCAAGCCTCGCGCTCACGCGCACATGCCGGCGCAGATCGCGGCCTTGTGGCCGTTCATGGTCGGCCAGCTGGCCTGGCTGGAGGGGCGCCCCATCGCCATCCAGCTGCTGTTCATGGCAGAGTCTCCGGGCTGGGTGTCGGTGGAGTACCTGAATGGCGGGGTGGACCCTGAGCAGCGCGGTTTCAGCCCGGGCAGCGTGCTGAGTTTCGTCAACACCCAGTGGGCGGAGGAATACGCCACCGCCCAGGGCAAGCGCTTGCGCTACTCCTTCGGTCGCAGCGATGCCGAATACAAGGCGCTGTGGTGCCACAGCGTGCCGGTATTGTGCCGATGAGCGCCAAGGCAGAGGCCCTGAAACTGGCCAGGCGCCGCAAGCGGCTGCAGCTGGGGGCGCTGGGCGTGTTGGTGCTTGGTGCGCTGCTGGCGGGCCATGTGTGGCTGGCCGCGCTGCTGGTGCTGCTGGCCTGGTTGCTGAACGAGCTGCTGTGGGCCGACCACATCTTCTACCCGCTGGCGGCCGATCAGCACCACGCCTTTACCGAGGGCAAGACGGTTGCGGCCACGCTGCGCGACGGCCAGCTGCTGCTGGGCGAGGCCCTGCCGGCAGAACTCGATACGCTGGTGTTGTCGCTGCGGCTGCGCGCCACCCTGAGCGGGCGCTGGCGTGATCCCTGGGTGAGCCTGCGGGATGCCGCCGGCCGGGAGCTTTCCCGGCAATACCTGGAGCGCGGGGCCGCCGGGCTGCGCCATCTCAACCTCAGCGCCGCCCTGGCCACACTCAGGCAAGGTGAGGCGCTCCATCTGGTGGCCGGGGGCTGCCAGTTGCAGCCGGCAGGGCTATGCCTGCAGGGCTTTGCCAATCCCGACTACCGCGCGCGACGCACACTGATTCTGGCGCCCCACGCCGATGATGCCGAGCTGGCCGCCTTCGGTTTCTACCGCCACGCCGGTGAGACCTACATCGCCACCGTGTCCGCCGGTGAGATCGAGGCCGAGCCTTTCGAAGCGTTGGCCGGGAAGGGAGGGTCGGCGGCGCGGCTGAAGGGCCGCTTGCGGGCCTGGGACAGCATCAGTGTGCCGCTATGGGCCGGTGTGCCTGCGGAGCGCTGCGTGCAGCTGGGCTATTTCTGCATGACCCTGCCGGCGTTGCGGTTGCAGCGCGATCGCACGCTGCCGTCACGCGCTGGTGCCGGCTTGCGGGTGGATGAGTTCCGCTGTTTTAATCACATGCGCCTGCCCAGTGATGGCACAGCCGAGAATCGCTGGCCACAGCTGGTGAGCGATCTGCAACATCTGCTGCGCAGCTGGCAGCCAGAAGTCATCGTGCTGCCGCATCCGGTGCTGGATGCCCACCCCGACCACCGCGCCTGCGCGCAGGCCATGGCGGAAGCACTGGCGGCTGAGGGGCAGACACCGTCGCTGCTGCTCTATGCCAATCACCTGGCGCAGACGGAGATGTATCCCTTCGGCCCGGAGCACGCCGACCTGGTGTTGCCGCCCTGGTTTGAGGCGTTGCCGCTGGGGCATCGGCTGTGGGCCATGCCGCTGGAGGCTGATACCCAGCGCGACAAGGTGTGCGCACTGAAGATGATGCACGACCTGAATCGCCCCGAGCGCGTCAAGCGCCGGCTCCGGCGCACCCTGCAGGCCGTGTTGCTGGGCCGCAGCCGCATGCCCTACGGGGCAGACGATTACTACCGGCGCGCGGTGCGCCAGCACGAGCTGTTCTGGGTTTCAGACAGCGAGCAGCTGGCCCGCTGGTGTGCCGCCGATGATGGAAAATACTGATGTCTAAGCCGTGCTTCTCGCCCGATAGTGATATCACCCTGGTGGTGACCAGCTGTGGCCGCTTCGACCTGCTCAAGCGCACGCTCGAGAGCTTCGCGCGCTGCAATAGCCAGCCGATCCACAGCTGCATCATCACCGAGGATAGCGGCGATGAGGCGGTGTTCGATGCGCTGCCCGCTGGCTGGCGGGCGCATACCCAGGTGATCCTCAACCGGCCCAAGCTGGGGCAGATTGCCTCCATCGACAAGGCCTATGGCCTGGTGCAAACCCCTTATATTTTCCATTGCGAGGACGATTGGGAATTCCATCGCCCCGGCTTCATGGAAGACTCCCGCATCGCGTTGGAAAGCTCCCCCAACACTCTGCAGGTCTGGCTGCGCAGCTTCTACCACGACCTGCGCATTCACTGTCCCTTCCACGGTCTGGGGCCGAGGGAGGTGTTGCAGGGCGTGGCATTTTATCCGGTCACGTCGGACAAAGACGATTGGCAGGGCTTCTCCTTCAACCCAGGGCTGCGCCGCCTGGCGGACTACCAGCGCATGGGCAGCTATGCCAGCAGTGGCGGGGAGGAAAAGGCGGTGGCGCGCTGGTATGCCCAGCAAGGCTATCGTGCGGTGCTGCTGGAAAATGACGCCGTGGCGCACACAGGCTGGGATGAACACGTTGTTACAGAGGGCGACCGCGCCAAGCGCAAGCATCGCGAGCGGCGCGCCCGGCAGCGCGCCTGGCTGTTCCTGGCCCTGGGATTGCTGGCGGGCTTCGGCCTGGGCTATTTCAGTTGAGGAGCTTGGCATGAAAGTGTTGTTGCTGGTGCAGGATGAGCAACGCATCATCCTGGATGCCCTCTATCAGGCCATGGCCGAAGCCGTTGGCGATTGTGAGATACGCCGGCTGAACAGTGCCCAGCAGTCCAACCTGCGCGCCTATTTTCGCGACATCGATGTGCAGGCCTACGAACGCATCGTGCTGTTCCTGCGTTTCAAGAAGGAAATCCGCCAGCGCCGCTTCCTGCGCACGCTGCCGAACCTGGTGTTTCTGGAGCACGATGCTTACCAGAACTACATCCCCTGTAAGTACCAGGGAGCATTTTCCAAGCACTACGCGGCCCTGCCCTGGGTGAGAGTGCTCTCCTCGGGTTATCAGGTAGTGCAGCGGCTGCGCGCCGAAGGGGTGGATGCCGTATTCGTGCCCAAGGCCTATGACCATCACGCGATCTCGGATCACGGCGGCGAGCGCGATATCGAGCTGGGCTTTGTGGGCAGCATCAACAGCCGGGCCTACGATGGTCGCCGGGCCTTTTTGGAGGCCCTGGCCCAATGTGAACCGCTGTTGATCACCCGCACCAAATCGGGCGAGGAATATGTGCAGACCTTGAACCGCATCCGCTACTTCATCAGCGCTGATGTGGGCATGGGCGAGTACATGATCAAGAATTTCGAGGCCATGGCCGCGGGCTGCGTCCTGTTCGCCTACGACCAAGGGGCGCAAGAGAATGCGGCCCTGGGGCTGCAGGATATGGTCAACGTGGTGCTCTACCGCGATCTGCAGGAGTGCCGGGCCAAGCTGGCGCAATTGCGCGCCGATCCCGCGCTGGGCGAGCGCATCGCCCAGGCGGGCGCCGCCCTGGCGCGACAGCGCTTCGGCTACGACAGCATCGCCAAGGCGTTTGCCGAAGCCCTTCTACCGCCGCTGCGCCGCCCGCGGCTGCGCACCTGTCTGGGCTGGGCGTGGCGAGTGGGTTGGGAATAGATGATCGTTCGTTGTGGGGCGCCTTTGCCACTGCCCTCTCCGATCACTTTACTGGGCGAAAAGTCGCATTCATATGATCCCGGTTGCTTGTGCAGCCGTTGCGAAGGGGTTACAAGTAAGTGACAAGCAGTAGGCACAAAACTGAAGCGCTGCCCTCGATTTGTCTAGTGATCCCCTATTTTGGTCGCTGGCCGTTTTGGTTCGAGAGCTTTTTGCAAAGCGTGCGTTGGAATCCCAGTATTGACTGGGTGTTCTACACCGATTGTGGTGTGCCCACGTCAGCACCGGACAATGTGCGCTTCGTCGAGCTCAGTTTCGAGGCCTATTGTCAGCGCGTTTCCTCGGCGCTTGGCATAGTCTTCAAGCCTACGAGCCCCTATAAGCTCTGTGACATTAAGCCCTGCCTGGGCTTGATCCACGAGTCGGATTTGCAGGGCTACGATTTCTGGGGTTTCAGTGATATCGACCTGATCTATGGTGACCTGCGCCGTTACCTGAATCCGCGCCTGTCCTATGATCTCATTTCCACCCATGAACGACGTGTTTCTGGCCACTTTTGCCTGATGCGCAACACCGAAGCGATGCGGCGGCTTTTCATGCGCGTACCATCATGGCGAGAGATGCTTGCGTCGGAACGTCACTGCGCCTTTGATGAGGGGCCCTTTTCACGGCTATTTATTCGTCGGAAGAATTGGCCTCGATGGGCGAGAAGGTGTTTGGATTTGTTCAATCCTCTGCGACGCAAGGCGTTGTTTGAAGAGGCATTCACTACGCCTGGTGGGCGTATCGATTGGCGGGATGGCTCACGCAGCTTTCCTAAGGCATGGTTCTGGAAGGACGGTGAGTTGGCGTCGGACCAACAGTCACCCGAGTCTGCTCCCTATTTCCATTTCATCCAGTGGAAGTGCGACTGCTGGGGCAAGGCGCCTGCATACAATGTCCCACTTGGTGCGCGGCGATTTTCTGTTACGGCAGAAGGTTTTTTTGCGGAATGATGCTTAGGCTAAGTGCGAGCGCCCGCTAAGCGCGGCAGGTCGGGTATAGATCATTGAAAGGAGATGTTTGTGCTGGCGGTTTGGCGAGAAAAGATTGCGGAGCGTTACTTTTTCATTGCGCTGGTGGTTTTTTGGTGCGCGCACTTGTTCCTGACAACCTGCAAATCAGTCAACAACATTTTCTACGCGCTGGTGGCTGTGCCAGCACTTTTTGCATTGCCGCTGCTCTGGCGTCAGCGCTTTTCGTTTTCTTTGCCAGCCTTGGTTTTGGCTGCCTGGCTTGTTTATGCGGCGGTGGTTGCTGCTCTGAATGCTGACTGGCAGGGGCTCAAGCATGTACTTTATATCGCCTTACTGTATGGCACCATTATGTATCTGGTGGACAGTTCATACTGGCGCTCGCCGTACCTTTTACAGGGGGCTTTTTGGCTGGCGCTCACCTACGCATTGCTCTCCTGTATCTATCTTTGGTTGAGTGGTAAGTACTCATTTGGCGAGCAGGTTCTGTGGCTTCCAGCGCGTATGACGGGGCCTATCTATACCTCCATGTTCCTGGTTGTCTTGTGGGCTGGTGCCGCGACACATTGGATTGCGCGCAGTCAGTGGGTTGAGATCGCACTTGCTACTGCAACCCTGTTATTTGTGATGCTGGTTGGTCTTCAGAGCCGCTCCGGCATCGTGGGCTGGGGGCTGAGTGCGCTGCTCCTCGCGTTGCACTACAACTGGCGACGGACAGTTGTTTTGCTTTTTATCACGGGGGCTGCACTACTGCTCTTCTTGTGGCAGGAGTTGGCGCCGATCATCGAGCAGAATTCACTGGTGACGCGGGCCGACAGTCATCGTTTTGAGCTGTGGCTCAAGGTATGGCAGGAACTGAGTGCGTGTGGGCTGACCGTGGGGTGTGGGCCGGAATATGTGATACAGGCTGAGCTGGTGGCTACCCCTGGTGTGCCCATCGCCCACCCTCACAACATCTATCTGGCGGAAGCCCTCTTCCGAGGTTTGCCTTCTCTGCTGCTCTTCGCCGGGCTCGTGGTGTGGCTCATGTGTATCGCCTGGCGGGAGGCCAAGCCTTGGTTTTTCTACCTGCTGGCGGCGGCGTTCATGCTCAATCTGGATGGCAGCAGCCTGATCGGTAACCCCGATGAGCTGTGGTTGCTGATCCACTGGCCCATGGCCGTGATCTTGGCATTCACGCTGAAAAACAACTCAGTAAACGCGCGCTGAGCCTTCTGGTCGGGTCTTGAATCTGCGGTGCACCCACATGTATTGGCTGGGGTGCCTGCGGATGCAGCGTTCAAGGTAGCGGTTCACTTCTGCTGTGCAGCCTTCGTCGTCGAGGCTGGTCAGGTCTGTTTCCACCGGCTCCACCCGCAGTACATAGCGGTCGCCCTCCCGATAATGGCTGAAGATCACCGGGGTAGCATGGGTTAGGCTGAGGATGCGCGCGGTGGCGGTGATGCTGGCAGCGGGGATGCCGAAGAAGGGCGCAAATACGGAATGTTTGCGGCCGTAATCCTGATCGGGCGCATACCACAGGATGTTGCCCCGTTTGAGGCAGCGGATGGCGCTGCGCATGTCTTCCCGGTCAATCACATGTTCATACATGCTGGAGCGGCGCGTGGTCATCACATATTCGAACACGGGGTTCTTTTGCGCCCGATAGATGACGCTGACCGGTTTGAACAGAGTGAACAAATTTCCGGCGATATCGAGGGTGGTGTAGTGGCCGCCTAGCAGTAGAACGCCTCGCCCTTTTGCCATCGCCTGTTCCAGGTGCTCCAGGCCGTCAAAGCGCACTTTGTCACGAAAGCGACTGGGCGGGGTGAACCAGGCTGTGGCCGTTTCAACCAGGCCGATGCCATTTTCGCGAAAGATCTCTTTGACCCGCGCGGCCTGCGCCTGCTGGTCCAGTTCTGGAAAGCAGAGTCTTACATTGGTGCGCGCGACGTGCCGGCGCTGTCGGGCGGTGAGGTAGAGCAGGGCGCCCAGCCATTGGCCCAGCTGCAGTTGAACGCGATGAGGCAAAAGCGTAACCAGCCACAGTAGGTAAATCAGCGCCCAGGAGGGCCAATGCCGCGGATGGCAGAGCGTGCGTGGGATGCGAGGAGCAGCGTTCATGGGGTGCTATGTGTGTGGCGGTGAACGGCGTGCGCAATCGCGCTGTCCAAGGCCTTGGTGTAATGTGGGGCAATGCGGCCGTAACCTCGGCTAATGGCATCCAGGCCCACCCGGCCGAGCTTGTGGATGTCCTGCGCATCCCTGAGCATGTGCTCAAAGTTGCGTGCTCGCATATGGCGGCATAGGCTCAGTCGGTAGCAGCGCAGGTCGGCAATGTCGATCAGCCCCAGTTGCCCTTCAGGCGTGAGCACCACATTGCCGAGATGCAGCGAGCGGAAATAGACCCCCTGGGCGTGAATGCCAGCAATGAACTCACCCAGTTGTTCCAGCAATGCCGGTGACAGGTGCTCAAGGCGCCGCAATGTCTCTCCGGCCAGTGGCCGATAAAGTACGGCGGTGGTATTGCGTTCTTCCTGCAATGAGAAACGACGCAATGGCGTGAGGGTGGGCACGCCTAGGGATTGCAACAGCTCCGCATGCTTGCAGAATCTGATGCAGTAGGGCAGCAAGCTTGCGCTGCTAAGCCATCGCTTGACTCGGAAAAACTTCAGGATCTCGCCGCTTGCCAGCCTGAGGACCTTGAGGCCGCGGCCATCCTGTTCCAACACCTCGCTGCCGAGACTGATTTCGGCCAGCTGCGCTGGTGAGAGGCACTCGAGTTGTGGGATCATGAACGACTATCTTTGGTTTGGTCGCGAGCGATTATAGGTGGGATCGCGGTCAAGTCCTATGCGTGGGAGTGTGCGTAATGCGGGTGTTGATTGCCGGGGCTCAGGGGCAGCTGGGGCGCGAGTTGCTGGCCGCCGCCCCCGCTGGGCTTGAGGTACTGGGTTGTGACTCGGCGGCGTTGAACCTGTGTGGCGATGATCTCGAAGCCAAGTTGCAGCTACAGGCCCCGGATCTGATTATCAATGCTGCCGCCTACACCGCGGTGGATCGTGCTGAATCTGAGCCCGCTCTGGCTGATGCCGTGAATGCCCAAGGTGTTGGGCGCATGGCGCGCTGGTGCGCCCAACAGAAGGTGCGCCTGCTGCATGTGTCCACGGATTTTGTGTTCGATGGTCGCAGCAGTCGCCCTTATGCTCCTGATGATCGGCCTGCACCTGTTGGTGTGTATGGGGCATCGAAATGGAAGGGCGAGCTGGCCTATTTAGCGGCCGGCGTGGAGGGCGCCATTGTCCGGACGGCATGGGTTTACTCGCGCTTTGGCAATAATTTCGTCAAGACCATGTTGCGCTTGATGCGAGAGCGGGAGTCCCTCGGGGTTGTGGCGGATCAGGTTGGGACGCCCACCTGGGCCGCAGGTCTCGCCGCCCTGTTGTGGCGCCTGGCTCAGCCTGCCTCGCCCGAAGGGGTCATGCACTGGAGTGATGCTGGGGTTGCGAGCTGGTACGACTTCGCCCTGGCGATTCAGGAGGAAGCATTGGCCTTGGGCTTGTTGGCACGGGAAATCCCCATTAAGCCGCTGCGTACCGAGGACTATCCCACCCCGGCCCAGCGGCCGGCCTACAGCGTGCTGGACAAAACCGCCACATGGGCTGCAACGGGCATCGAGGGCGTACACTGGCGCCTACAACTGCGCAACATGTTGCAGGATCTAAAAGAACACGGGGAGTAGTGAATTAATGACGGTGCTGTTGGTGACGGGTGGCGCGGGTTTTATCGGCGCTAATTTTGTCCATTACTGGCTGGGACAACACCCGGCTGACCGGGTGATCGCGCTGGATGCGCTCACCTATGCGGGCAATCGCCACAATCTGGACGCGCTGGCGGGGGATGCCCGGCTGCGCTTCGTCAAAGGCGACATCTGCGATACCGCGTTGGTGGAAACATTGTTGCGGGAAGAAGGGGTGGACACCCTGGTGCACTTTGCCGCCGAGAGCCATGTGGACCGCTCCATCAGCGGGCCAGACGCGTTTATCGAGGCCAATATCGTCGGCACCCACAGCCTGCTCAAGGCAGCGCGCAATGTGTGGTTGGCGGGGGATGGTCGCGAGCACCGCTTCCACCACGTGTCCACCGACGAGGTCTACGGCTCACTGGGGCCGAACGACCCGCCCTTTGCCGAGAGCAAACAGTACGAGCCCAACTCGCCCTACAGTGCCAGCAAGGCGGCCTCGGATCATCTGGTGCGTGCCTATCACCACACTTTCGGCCTGCAGGTGACCACCAGCAACTGCTCCAACAACTACGGGCCGTTCCAGTTTCCGGAAAAACTGATCCCGCTCTGCCTGCTCAACATGCTGGCGGGCAAGGCGCTGCCGATCTATGGCGATGGACGCAATATCCGCGACTGGCTCTACGTGGAGGACCACTGCCGGGGCATTGAGCGGGTGCTGGCGCGCGGCGCCATTGGCGAGTGCTACAACATCGGCGGCATCAACGAGTGGGCCAATATCGATATCGTGCACTTGTTGTGTGACTTGATGGATCAGGCCTTCGCCGAACAGCCGGGGCTGGCGGCTCGCTTCCCTCAGTGTCCGGCCGCTTCGGGGCAGCGCTGTCGGGAATTGATCCGCTTTGTCACCGATCGTCCTGGGCACGACCGCCGCTATGCCATCGACCCGCGCAAGGCCGAGGCCGAGCTGGGCTACCGGCCGGTGGAGGACTTCGCCAGCGGCATCCGCAAGACCCTGGCCTGGTATCTGGCCAATGAAGCCTGGTGGCGAGCGGTGCAGGATGGCAGCTATCGTGATTGAGTGATTGCGTTGTAGCGGCAAATAAAAACGGGCGCCTGGGCGCCCGTTTTTATTTGCTGGCAGCGCTCAGCCTGGCTGCTTGCGGCGAGCGACGGCTGCCGCCAGAACGGCAGAACCGAACAGCCAGGCCGCGCCGGGCAGTGGCACTTCGGCTGGGGTGAGCAAAAAGGCGTGTTGTTGGCCGTCGACGGTCCATCCATGGCCTACAATTTGGCCAAGGTCGTTGATGGCGGTCGCCTCTTCCAGAATGTTCCAGCCGGCGAGATCCAGCACCAACGCGTTCAGATCCTGCATGCCGTAAGTTTGGCTCCAGATAAAGGCTCGGGCGAAGGGCTCATAGCCTAGCGACAACCCCACGACCTCGTCATTGTTGTTGATGTCACGCCCTCTGGAGAGCCAGTCTTGTTGGAGCGCGCCCAGATCTTGTGTGATGCCATCGAGCGACCAGAGGAAAGCATGAGACTCGCCGCTGGTGAGTTCACTTTCACCCGTGACCTTGCCCGCATCGTTGATGCCTATGGCCCAGTGGCGCTCACCGCCTAGGCCATTAATCTCATGCAGCTGCTGGCCATCGTGGTAGAAGGCCGCGTTGCCGATGGCGCCTACGGAAGCACTATGTGCGTTGATGGCCTCTGGGGCATAGTCTCCCAGCAACTGGGGGGCGCCATCCAAAAGAAGGAAGCCTTGACCACTCAGCTGGCCGACCATATTGCCTTGGTTATTGATGCCCAATGCCTCAGAGTTTGCAGCATCTGAGAACAGTCGGGAGGCCACATCGTTGCCACTTTGCCAGACCACGGCGTGGTAATCATTGGCGGTCCATCCGTTGTTGGTGCCCACCACGGTTCCGTTGTCATTGATACTCCAGGCATCACCAGCGGTGGCGCCGGCTATGGGGTGCAGCGGGCGCATTTGGCCGTTCTGCCAGATAAATGCTTGTTGGCTGCCCGCCGAGGTTTCTGCCCAGCCGACGATTTGACCGACATTGTTGAGGCTTCTGGCGTAGCTGGTGGTGCCGCCAAGTGTACCCAGATCGGTGATGGTGTAACGCGGTGCATCTGCTGCTTCAGCTAGCACGGGCAGAACAGCGAAGGAGAGGGCAATCAGGGTCGCTTGGGCAGTCATTCGCATACGTTAGGTTCCGATTTCTTATGTTATGTGCCGAGGGCGCTCAGCGAGAAAATTAAAGTAAGTAAACACTAGTTCTAGCTGATGATGAAGATAAAGCATGAACTGCGCCAACATGGAAATTCAAATAAATTCAATGTGATATGTTTTTGGCTGTGTTTGGGGTGTAAAAAAACCCGACTCGATTTAAGGCTGCAGATCCCTGGGGTGGTGTTGCCTATTCTGCGCAGTGCGGATGATCGGCTCATGTTTGCGACGTTGACGATGGTTTTGCCGTGCCCAACGAACGCTAGGCCTTCAGTTTGGCCGCATAGGATGCCGCTGTTGTTGGTGGCGGGGTGGCTGATAGAACACCTGGGCCGAATGCCACGTAGGTGCTAAGCAACGCCTGGAGCCAAAGCCGACGAGTACAAGGATGTATTCGGTAGAGCGACGCCTGGAGCCAAAGCCGACGAGTACAGGGATGTATTCGGTAGAGCGACGCCTGGAGCCAAAGCCGATCTTGCCGCTCGCACATGAGCATTTTCCGCACCGCTGTGCGGTTCATCCTTCCACGCCTACGGCGCTCAGCACCTTGCAGCGCTATGGTGAGTATGTTTTCAAGCAGTCCAGTGCGGCTTAAGTTACGTTTTTCCAAGCGCCTTAGGGCGTTGCCTACTCAAACAGGGAGCGTTACGCCAGCGCTTGGCCGGCCTGATCCTCGCGCGCGAGTGGGGGCATGCCGGGCGAAAGCGGCCCGTCGATGGCCGGGGCGGTGCCATGTCAGGTCTGGGATACTTCACTGCGCAGGGGGCGCAATAGTCGCTGCAGGTGTAAAGAAATTCGGCGTCTGGTCGGGGCATATAGACGCCGCGGGCAAAGCCGGTGGGCCCCAGAACAGATGTGCGTTCTGGGCGGAGAGCAGACGCGGTGCCGCTGCCTGACGCTGGGTGCGCCCTGACGCAGATCCACCGCGGCGTCGAGCGCCTCGCGGTGTGTGCGGCGCAGCAGGGCTCGGGGCCAGCGGAGGGGTTCATCGGTGTCATCCGCGTGGTCCTGCCTGGTATCGGTCAACCAAACCTGGTGGAGGGCACTGCAGGATGGCCGCCACCGGGGCTGAATGAGCGCGTGGAGCGCTTAAAAAAACGGGCGCCGAGGCGCCCGTTTTACATGGCAGCGGGGCTCAGCCGAGCTTGCGGCGGGCGGTCGCGGCCGCCAGCAGTGCAGAGCCGAACAGCCAGGCGGCGGCGGGCACGGGCACTTCGCTGGGCAGGATAGGAGTTAGGGCGAAGGCGTGGCGATCGCCCTTGCTGGTGACACCCCAGCCAACGATCATGCCGTTGTCGTTGATGGCGGAGGCTGCATGCAGATGGGACCAGCCGGTGAGGTCCAGCACCAGCGAGTTCAGATCCTGCATGCCGTAGAGGCTGCTCCAGATGAATGCATGGTATGGGCCGCCTTGTCGGGCGCTCAGACCCACCACAACGCCCTTATTGTCAACGTCTAAGCCTCGGCTGACTTCGCCTCCCAGCGTCCCCAGATCCATCATGCCGTTGACGGCGCTCCACAGAAAGGCATGCTCGGCCGCGTCGCCTTGAGTGGCGCTGCTGCCAGTGACCTGGAAGGCATTGTTGACGCTGTTGGCTTGGCTCCATGTGCCCCCTAGGGTGCCTAGGGTGTGCATCTGTTGGCCATCGTGCAGGAAGGCGCTGCCGAGGCCATCATCGTGGAGGATCCCGCCTGCCGTGGCGCCTTGGTCGTTAATGGCGTTAGCCACGCTCATGTCGTTACCCAATGGATCGAGGGTGTGGATGTCTTGCAGAACATCGTTCTGGCCGATAAAGGCGTGACTATACCCGCTCTCGGTTTCGTAGCCGCCGGCGATCTGGCCGCTGTCGTTGATGGCGGTTGCCTCGGCGTTGAGGGTACCGAGGTCGGTCACGCTATCGCCGCTCCACTTCACTGCGCGGTAAGCGTAGCCGCCGTCGATGCTGAATGTTCGGTAGCCCACGATGGTGCCGCTATCGTTGATGTCATTGGCTAAGCTGTAATCGTCGGCCAATGTGCTGAGTTGGCTCATCTGGCCTTGCTGCCACACAAAGGCCTTGTAATGGCCTGTCGCCGTTTGTGATTGGCCCACGATCTGTCCTTGGTTATTCAGGCCGTAGGCAGAACTATCCGATCCGCCCAAGGTGCCCAAGTCAGTGATGTGGTATTTGAAACCTGGGGCAGCCTGTGCGGCCATAGGCAGCGTGGCAATAGCCAGGGCAAGCAGGCGGGTTTTGGCGGTCATTCGCATAAAACGTTCCATTTGAATATGTTGTTATGAATGCCGGGCAGCAAACCATCTCATGGTGAAAAACAGACCGCTGCGCCGGGAAGATGCTTGATTAGCACTTTTCGCGCCAATTCTAATTGCTCTTGTTTTTCAAAGGGTTGTGCCTTTAGTTTGGCTGGCGGTGTAAAACATGCCGACGCGATAGCGCGCACCTTGTGCGCCGTTGCTCACAGCGTGAACAGCGGTATTTCGTTCAGCGCACGGCCGGCCTGGTCTTTGGCCGACAGCAGCGGCGTTGTGCCGGGCAGTAGTGGCCACTCGATGGCCAGGCTGGCGTCATTCCAGGCCAGGGAGACTTCGCTGCTGGGGTCGTAGTAGTCGGTGCACTTGTAGAGAAATTCGGCGTCCGGGCTGGTCACATAGAAGCCGTGGGCAAAGCCCGCTGGCACCCAGAACATATGTTTGTTTTGGGCGGAGAGATACACGCCGTGCCACTGCCCGAAACTGGGTGAGCCCTGGCGCAGATCCACCGCGACGTCGAACACCTCGCCGCGGGTGACGCGCACCAGCTTGCCTTGGGTTTGGCGGGTCTGGAAGTGCAGGCCGCGCAGGGTGCCCTGGCTGGAGAGGCTGTGGTTGTCCTGCACGAAGTCCACATCCAGGCCCAGCTCGGCAAAGCGCTGCCGGTTCCAGCTTTCCATAAAAAAGCCGCGGCTGTCGCCGAAGACGGTGGGCTCGATGATGAAGGCATCTTGCAGGGGGGTGTCGATTCGTTTCATTGCAGGGTCTGGGCTCGTATGAGGGCAATATCTTAACGCGAGCTCGGGAGGCGGGGAACAACTGCCATGAGGTATGGCTATACATTTTGTCAGTTTATAACGATCGCTTTGAGTATGGCTTTTGACCAGTAGCCACAGTAAACTTCGGCGTTTGTCGTGGCGCCAGAGGCGCTTTTTCAGTCTTAGCATCTCGCTGCGGGAAGGCTTCCTGGGCGCAGATCCCCGTGCCGTTCATCACTAAAACTATGCAGGCCGAAGCAATCGCCACCCACACTGACGCCGGCCGGCCCCTGCGCATTGCGCTGCTGGGCTACCGCAGCAATCCCTATGGCGGTGGCCAGGGGATTTATCTCAATTACCTGTCCAAGGCGCTGGTGGACCAGGGGCACCGGGTGGATGTGATCTCCGGGCCGCCCTATCCGCACCTGGATGAACGGGTGAAGCTGATCAAGATCCCCAGCCTCGATCTGTACGAGAACGGTCTTCGTTCGGTGCGGGCCAAACACCTGCGCTCGATGAGCAATATCATCGAGTGGACCAGCAAGCTCACCGGCGGTTTTGCCGAGCCCTATACCTTTGGCCGGCGGGTGGTGAAATACCTGCGCGAGCACGGCCAGCAGTACGACGTGATCCACGATAACCAGAGCCTGTGCTACGGCCTGCTCAAGTTGCAGAAGCGCTTCCCGCTGGCGGTGACCATTCACCACCCGGTGACCAGCGACTTCGAGCTGGCCATGAACGCCTGCGACAAGTGGTACGAGAAGCTGATGGTGCGCCGCTGGTACAGCTTCCTGCGCATGCAGAAGCGCGTGGCCAAGCGCCTGAAACACGTGGTGACGGTGTCCGAGACCTCCAAGCAGGACATCATCGAGGCCTTCGCGGTGGCCCCCCACAGCCTGAGCCTGGTCTACAACGGCATTCCCACCGATGTGTTCAAGCCGATGCCGGAAGTAGAGCGCAAGCCCTTCCGCATCATGACCACCACCTCGGCGGACCAGCCGCTCAAAGGTCTGCGTTACCTGTTGGAAGCGGTTGCCCTGGTGCGGCCGCAGTTCCCCGAGATCGAGCTGCTGGTGATCGGCAAGCCGCGCGAGGGCGGTGAGACCGAGCAACAGCTCAACGAGCTGAAGCTGTGGGACTGCGTGCGCTTTGTGAAGGGCATTCCCACCGAGGAGCTGGTGCGCTATTACGCTGAGGCCACCGTGGCGGTATCGCCATCGCTCTATGAGGGCTTTGGTCTGCCGGCGGGCGAGGCCATGGCCTGTGGCGTGCCGATCGTGTCCTCCGATGGTGGTGCCCTGCCGGAGGTGGTGGGGGACGCGGGCATCGTGGTGCCGGCGGGCAATTCCGAGGCGCTGGCCGAGGGTATCGCCCGTCTGTTGCGCGACCCCGCGGAGCGCGCGCGCCTGGCCGACGCCGGCCGCCGGCGCATTCTTGAAAAATTCAGCTGGGAGGTGGCTGCCGGTGAGATGGTGGCCTTCTACCGGAGTGTGATTGAACATGCAAACGGTTGATTTTACGAAGTTCCGCCTGAATCCGGGCGACCGCGTGCTGGACCTCGGCTGCGGCGAGGGGCGCCACACCATCGGCGCCTACATCACCGAGGACGTGTTCGCGGTGGGGGTGGACCTGTGCCTGAAGGATGTGTCCACCGCCCGTGAGCGGGCGGCGGATTTCGTCGACCCCCAGCACCCCCACAAGCGCATGCTGCTGGCCTGCGCCAACGGCCTGCACCTGCCCTTCGCCGACGGCACCTTCGACAAGGTGATCTGCTCCGAGGTGCTGGAGCACATCCCGGACTACCGGGGCGTTCTGAAGGAAATTCAGCGGGTGTTGAAGCCGGGGGGCGACTTCGCCGCCAGCGTGCCGCGCCGCTGGCCCGAGCGCATCTGCTGGTGGTTGTCCAGCGAGTACCACGAGGTGGAGGGTGGTCACATCCGCATCTTCGACAGCCAGGCGCTGCGCGATGACATCGAGCGCGAGGGCTTCCGCTGCTTTGGCCGGCATTGGGCGCACGCTCTGCACGTGCCCTACTGGTGGCTGAAGTGCCTGTTCTGGGATCGCCGCGACGACCACCCGTTGATCAAGCTCTACCACCGCTTTCTGGTGTGGGACATGCTGGATCGCCCGCTGTTCACCCGCACTCTGGAGTGGCTGGCCAACCCGCTGCTGGGCAAGAGCGTGGTGATGTACTTCCGCAAGGGGGCCGCGCCGTGAGTGGCCTCTACCTCTCCAAGGGCATGTTCCCCCACGAGTTCTTCCGCCCGACCGTGGATTACATCCTGAGCGTGCAGCAGGCCGATGGCTGCATTCCCTGGTTCGAGGGTGGCTATGCCGATCCCTGGGACCACGTGGAGGGGGCGATGGGCTTGAGCATTGCCGGTGAGTGGGCCGCCGCTGAGCGCGCCTATCAATGGTTGCTGGAACACCAGTTGCCGGATGGCTCCTGGTGGGCGGGCTACAAGAATGGTGAGGTGCACAACCACGAGCGCCGGGAGACCAATTTTGTCGCCTACGTGGCCACCGGCGTGTGGCACCACTACCTGATCAGCTGCAATCGCGCCTTTCTCGAAACCATGTGGAACACGGTGGAGGGCGCCATCGAGTTCGTGCTGGGCCTGCAGACCGAGCACGGTGAAATTCACTGGGCGGTGGATACCGCTGGCGAGCCGATGCGGGATGCGCTGATCACCGGCTGCAGCTCCATCAGCAAGAGTCTGGAGTGTGCGCTGAATATCGCCGCCACGCTGGGCCAGGCGCGCCCCCGCTGGGCCGAGGCGCGCCTGGCGTTGATCGAGGCACTGCGCCACAAGCCCGAGCGCTTCGACCGCACCTGGGAGAGCAAGGAGCGCTATTCCATGGACTGGTTCTACCCGGTGCTCACCGGCGTGGTGCCGCGTGCTCAGGCCAGTGCCCACATCGCGGCCAAGTGGGACAAATTCGTGGAAGAGGGCATGGGCTGCCGCTGCGTGTCGGACGAGCCCTGGGTCACCATCGCTGAATCCTGCGAGCTGACCCTGGCGCTGCTGGCGGCGGGCGAGCGCGCCAAGGCCGCCGAGCTGTATGCCTGGTTGCACCAGTGGCGCCACCAGGACGGCAGTTACTGGACCGGCTACCAGTTCGTGGAAGACGTGCTGTGGCCGGACGAGCGCCCCACCTGGACCGCCGGCGCCATCATGTTGGCGGCGGATGCGCTCACCGAGCACACGCCGGCCTGCCGCCTGTTTATCGAGGTCAGTCTATTGTCTGATGAGCGGGATGCGTGTTCGGCGCGCCAGCGGGTGGCGGAGCACTGAGGCGGTGTTTGCCAGTGGTCGCGGCGTGTAGTGCCGCAGGCATGAAAAAGGGGCGCTTGGCGCCCCTTTTTTTGTTTCGGCCTTAGGGCCGGCTGAGTGTGGGCTTCCAGTTCAGCCACTCCGATTTGGGCTCTTCCGCCAAGGCGAAGCCTTGGCCCTGTTTGGCCGCTTTGCCCTTGTCCGGGGTGGCGAAGGCCACGCCGCCGGAGAGGATGGTCTCGGCGCTCTCGGTGCTCATCTGGATGCCGCTGAAACCGGCCTTGATGCGCACGCCGCTGGTGAGCCAGAAACGCGAGCCGTCGCGCACCAGATGGGCGTATTCCGGGGCGATATTGATGTAGGCCTGGGCCTGGGTGGCATCGGCCGAAAGCCCTACGCCGAGCACCTGGCCCACTCTCACCTGGCGGTAAGTGACCGGGTCGCCCGCCTTGAGGGAGCCCAGCATCGGGGCCTCTAGGCGGAGGTTGAGGCCTTGTTCGGCGTGTTGCTGGGGGGGCGCCTCCTCGGCCAGGGCGAACTGGCGCTGAGGCTTGCCAGCACCGGGTTTGACGTGGATCTCCGGCCCGGTGAACACCGCGCCCATGTTTTCGGCGCGGGCCAGGCCGATGCGTGGCAGAGCCAGCCAGAAGCGGCTGTCGGTGCGGGCCAGGGCTTCCGCCTCGGGGCGCAGGGTGGCGGTGGCTTCCACCCGGCTGAGATCCTGGCTCAGGCTGATCTGCGTCACCTGGCCCACCTGGAGTCCGCGGTAGACGATGTGGGCGTTGATGCGCAGATCGGCGGCGTCGCGCGCGGTGAAGTGCAGGGTGATGCCGGCCTGCTCGGCATCGCCGGCGGTGTCGTGCAGGCTGAAGCGATCGCCGCTGCGGGCGGCCTGGGCCTTGCTGGAGGTGCTGGGGTTGTCGAAGGCCACGCCGCCGGCCAGCACCGCGCCGGCGGATTCGGTGCGCAGTTTGAGGTTGCCCAGGCCGCCGCTGAGGGCGATGCCACTGGCGTTCCAGAAGCGGCTGTCGCGGGTCACGAAGCGGGTGTATTCAGGGCGGATGTGGATGCGCACCTGCACCTGCTTGCCATCGGCGGTGTGGCGTACCTCCTGCACGCTGCCCACCTCCAGTTTTTTGTAGAGCACTGGCGCCCCCTGGCTCAGGGAGCCGCCATCAGCGCCCAGCAGGGTCAGGTGCAGTCCGGGGGTGCTGGTGGGCAGCGGCGCGGGGTTTTCTCGCACGCTGAAGTTGAATTTGGGCGCGCCCTTGCCGGGGGTGAGGGTGAGGTAGGGGCCGCCGGCCAGCGCGTCGAGCCCGGAGACGTTGGCGCCGGAGATGCGCGGGGTGACCATCCAGAATTCGGTGCCTTCCACCAGCAGCGGCTCGGCTTCTTCGGTGAAGAAGATCAGCGCTTCCACCTGATCGGTGTTGGCATCCAGCTTAACCCGCTCCAGGGTGCCGATGTTGACGCCGCGATAGACCACGTTGGTGCGGCCCTCTACCAGCCCGGCGGCGCTGGGCAGGGTGAGGGTGGTGCGAATCACGCCGCGGGCGCTGTCGGCGTCTCGGTAGAGCCTGAATTGCGCGCCATTCTCGACCGGCTTGCCCTTGTTGTCGGCGTCGGTGGCGAAGCTGATACCGCCGGCCATCATGGAGGCCAGGCTCTCGGTGCGCAGGTGCAGGCCGCCCAGGGTGGCGTCCACCTGTATGCCGGAGGTGTTCCAGAAACGGGTGCGTTCGCTCACCAGGTGAGCGTACTCCGGGTGGATCAACACCTGAATCTCGACCTTGTCACTGGCCTCGGCCAGCTTGATGTTTTCAACCGAGCCGACCGGGATCTGGCGGTGGTACACCTGCGCCCCCACCTGCAGGCCCTGGGTGTCCCGGGCGTGCAGGCTGAGATGCAGGCCGGGAACCTCGTAGTTGGCCGGGCTGGGGCCATCGGCGGCGATGAACTCCCGCTGCGGCTTGCTGCCCGGGTGGGCTTCGAAGCTGATGTAGCTGCCGTTGACCAGGGCGTCCAGGCCACTCACCCCGGCCAGGGAGATGGAGGGGCGCACCAGCCACAGGCGGGTGTTTTCGTTGATCAAGCCCTCCATTTCGGGGCTCAGGCCCAGCTCGGCCACGGCCTGGTCGCGCTGTTTATCGAACCAGACGTTGCGCACCCGCCCGGCCGCCATGCCCTTGTACATGATCTTGGTCACGCCGGGGGTGATGCCTTCGCCGGAGGGCAGGCGCAGGGTGATGCGCAGGCCGACCTCGGCCTCTTCAAAGTCGCTGTAGAGGGCGTATTCCCGCCCGTTCTGGGCCGGCTTGGCGTTTTCGTCCACCGGGCTGAGGGCGATGCCGCCGGCGACGATGGTGGCGAGGGATTCGGTCTTCAGCTTGACGCCGCCCAGGCCGGCGTTGAGCTGGATGCCGCTGGCATTCCAGAAACGCGAGTTTTCCCGCACCAGGTGGCTGTATTCGGGCAGGATGTGAATGCGGATCAGCACGCTCTGGTTGTTGTCCGCCATCTTGTAGGACTGCACTGTGCCGATGTTGATCTGGCGGTAGAGCACGGGGGTGCCCGGGTTGAGGGAGCCGACGCGATCGGAGCGCAGGTTGAGGTGCAATCCGGGCACGCTCTCGGGCAGGGCGGGGGCTTCGCGCAGTGCCTTGAAATCGCGACCCACTTTGTCGGAGGCGCCGGGCTCAATTTCAATGAAGTTGCCGGTCATCAGCGCGCTGAGGCCGGAGATACCGCTGGCGCTGACCTGGGGTTTTACCAGCCAGAACTTGCTGTCGTCGGGTATGAACTTGCGCTTGACCTTGCGATCCAGCTCCACCAACGCGATCACGCCGCTGAGATCGGGCTTGACGTTGAGCTCTTTGACCACGCCCACGGCGATGCCTTTGTAGCGCAGTTCGGTCTGGCCGGCGGAGATCCCCTCGCCGGTTTCAAACTCGATGTTGATGCGGATGCCGTGGTCGATCACCCCCTGCCACAGCAGCCACAGGCCCACCAGCAGGGTGATCAGCGGCAGCACCCACACCAGCGGGATGCCCTTGCGCGGGCGAATGTCTGGCGCGGGGAGTGGCAGGTCGTCAGTTGCGTTGTTCATGTTTGTCCCAGATTAGTCGGGGGTCAAAGCTCATGGCGGCGAGCATGGTCAGCACCACCGAGGCGCCGAAGGCGACAGCGCCGAAGCCGGCCTCGATGCGGGCCACCGAGCCCAGGTGCACGATGGCCACCAGCAGCATGACGACGAACACGTCGAGCATGGACCAGCGGCCAAAGAACTCCACCAGCCGGTACAACTTGGTGCACTGCTGGGGGCTGAGGTGTTCGCGATCCCGCTGCACGGTGATCAGAATGGCCATCAGGCCGGCGATCTTCAGCAGCGGCACCAGAAAACTGGCGATGAAGACCACGGCGGCGATGGGGTACATCTTGTATTCGATCAGCAGGATGATACCGCCGATGATGGTGGAGGGGTCGCCCTTGCCGAAGATCAGGATGTCCATGATCGGGTAGGTATTGGCGGGCACCAGGGTGATCAGGGCGCAGAACAGCAGCGCCCAGGCGCGCGCCAGGCTGTCGGGCTTGCGCATGGTGACGGTGGCGCCGCAGCGCTGACAGCTCACCACCCCCTGTTCCGGGCAGGGATTGAGCTGGTGGCAGGAGCGGCACATCGCCAGGCCGCGTTCCCGGGCGGTGATGTAGTCAGCCATGCTCGAATTCCTGCCAGAGTTCGTGTTCGTTCACCAGCCAGCGGGTGCAGACTGCGCAGCCCAGCAGGGCAGCCAGGCTGAGAATGCCGGGGCCCAGCTCCAGGGCGGCCATGTCCTTGAGCTTCACCAGCGACACCAGCACGCCCATCATCAGCACCTCCAGCATGGCCCACTCCCGCACGTGGTGGTTGAGCCGCAGCATCTGATTCACCGCCCAGGCGTGCAGCGGGAGCTCCCGCCGCAATAGGGCGTCGCGCTTGTTGTGATGCGGGGTCTTGAGCCAGGTTTTCAGGCACAGGTAACTGCACACCATGAAGGTGAGGCTGAGCTCCGCCAGCGGCGCGATCACCACGCAGGCCAGCACCAGCAGGCTGAGCATCTCATAGCCCCCCTGCCACAGCGCCCAGATGCCCTGGATGATGTTGCCGGCGCTCTTCAGCCCCAACTTTTCCATGGTCATCAACGGCAGGAAAAGGGCGGGTATAAACAGGATCAGCCCCGACAGGCTCAAACACAGACCGCGCAGGGCGCTGTCGGGCCGCCCCTCCCAGATCACACAGCCGCAACGCGGGCACAGCGCGTCGTTGCCGGGGGGCACGCGCACGTCGCCGAGCAGCAGGTCGCACTCGGGGCAGGCGTGCAGGTGGTGGAGGGTGTCGCTCATCCCTGTGCTCATGCGGAGGAAGAGCGTGTATTGTCCGCCGCCAAGCGGTCGCTGGCAATGGTGGTGGCGCGTTGCCCCAGTTGCGTCAGTGCCCAGCGCACGTGTTCCTGCACTAGGGCGGAGGGAAAATCCAGCCGGCTTTGCAGGGCGGCGACCACAATCGGCTTGAACGGGCCGTTGCCCAGGCCCACCGCCAGGTTGCGCAACCAGCCTTCGTAACCGATGCGGCGCAGGGCCGAGCCCTCGGTTTTCTGCAGGTAAGTGGCCTCGTCCCACAGGAACAATTCCACCAGTCCCGCCTGGTCCAGGCCATGGCGGGGGGTGAAACCGTCGTCGGTGGCTGGGCGGGAAAACTTGTTCCACGGGCAGATCAACTGGCAATCGTCACAGCCGAACACGCGGTTGCCCAGTTTGGGGCGCAGTGCTGGCGGGATGGGCCCCTTGCTCTCGATGGTGAGATAGGAAATGCACTTGCGCCCATCCAGCTGGTAGGGGCCGACAAAGGCGTCGGTGGGGCAGATGTCCAGGCACGCCTGGCAGGAGCCGCAGTGGTTGCGCTCGAAGGGCGGGTCCACCGGCAACGGGATGTCGGTGAGAATCTCCCCCAGCACGAACCAGGAGCCGGCTTTGGGGTTGATCAGCATGGTGTTTTTGCCGATCCAGCCCAGGCCGGCGCGGCTGGCCATGGCGCGCTCCAGCAGCGGGGCACTGTCGGTGAAGGCGCGCGGTTGCAGCCGTCGCGCCACCTGGTCGATGCGCTCCGCCAGCTGCGCCAGCCGGCGGCGCACGATGCGGTGGTAGTCGCGCCCCAGGGCGTAGCGGGCGATGTAGGCGCGGCTGCCATCCTGCAGCGCCTCGAAGTTGGGCTTCTCCGGGATGCAGTCCATGCGGGCGGAAATGACTCGCACCGCGCCGGGTTTCATCAGGGCCGGGTTGGCACGAATTTCCTCGTGTTTGGCCATGTAGGCCATGTCGCCGTGGTAGCCCGCCGCCAGCCACGCCCGCAAGCGCGCCGGGTGATCGCCCAGTGCCAGATCGGCGATGCCGATCTGCTGAAAGCCGAGTTCCTGCCCCCATTGCTTGATGTGGGTGGCGAGGTCGTGCCAGTCTTGGTCGCCGTTGGCGTGCATAACGCTCCTGCGCGGGAGTAAAGGAGCGATATAATGCCATCATCACCCCTCAGGATCACGCCATGACGGACACGCTACCCCGCGCGCTCTATCGCGCCGAGCAGACTCGCGAGCTGGATCGACGCGCCATCGAAGAGGCCGGCATCCCCGGTTATCGGTTGATGTGTCGGGCCGGCGAGGCCGCCTTGGATACCTTGCGCCAGCAGTGGCCGGGCGTGGGCGAGATCACGGTGTACTGCGGTGCGGGCAACAACGGCGGTGATGGCTATGTGATCGCTAGACTGGCCCAGGCCCAGGGCATTCGGGCGCGCGTGGTGCAGCTAGTGGCGCCGGAGCGGTTGCTGGGGGAGGCCGCTCAGGCCTGGCGCGAGGCGGTGGCTGCTGCCGTGCCGATGTCGCCCTTCGACCAGGCGCTGACGCCGCGCGGAGTGCTGGTGGATGCACTGCTGGGCACCGGCCTGCAGGGGGCGGTGCGCGGCGATTTCACGCGGGCCATAGAACAAATCAATCAAAGTGGTTTGCCTGTATTGGCGGTAGACATTCCCTCCGGTCTCTGCGCCGATACCGGTGCTGAGCTGGGGTGTGCGGTGAGGGCCGATGTCACGGTCACTTTCATCGGCTTCAAGCAGGGGCTGTTTACCGGCCGTGGCCCCGCCTTGGTGGGGGCCTTGGCCTTCGACGCCCTGCAGCTGCCGGACAGCTTGTTGGCGGCGGTGCCGCCGGCCAGTCGGTTGCTGGTGCTGGAAGACATGCAAGCCTGGTTGGCGCGCCGTTCGCGCGATGCGCACAAGGGCCACTATGGCCACCTGCTGGTGGTGGGGGGCGATCACGGCTATGCCGGCGCTGCCTTGATGGCCGCCCAGGCCGCCGGGCGGGTCGGGGCTGGGCTGGTGTCCCTCGCCACGCGCCCTGAACATGTGGCTGCCGCCATCGCCCGCCAGCCCGAGATCATGGCGCACGGCATCGACGCAGGTCTGCGTCTGCAGCCCTTGCTGGAGCGCGCCAGCGCCGTGGTGGTCGGTCCTGGGTTGGGGCGCGCCGCCTGGGGTGAGCAGATGTTGTGGGCCTGTCTCGAGTCCGGTCTGCCGCTGGTGGTGGATGCCGATGCCTTGGGGTTACTCGCCGAGCGGCGCATCTTGCCGGACCCTCACCGGCACAACTGGATCCTCACCCCGCATCCCGGCGAGGCCGCGCGCATGTTGCAATGCGCTACCGCCGAGATCAGTGCCGACCGCTTTCACGCCGCGCGCCGGCTGCAGGCGGAGTTCGGCGGGAGTGTCGTGTTGAAAGGGGCTGGTACCCTGGTCGAGGATGAGCACGGCGTGGGCATCTGTCCCTATGGCAATCCCGGCATGGCTTCCGGTGGCATGGGCGATGTGCTCTCGGGTGTCCTGGGTGGGTTATTGGCTCAGGGTTTCAGTCCTGGTGAGGCGGCCCGCCTGGGGGCCTGCCTGCATGGCCGGGCGGCGGATCTGGCCGCCGCCGAAGGCGAACGCGGCCTGCTGGCCACCGATCTGCTGCCCCATCTGCGAGCCCTGGCCAATCCGGAGGATGTGCATGTCTGAACGCGTTTGGCAGGTGGTGGGCGAGGCCGCCATGGAGGCGCTGGGTGCCCGGCTCGGGCCGGTACTGGCCCAGGGCGCGCTGGTGTTTCTCAATGGTAACCTGGGGGCGGGCAAGACCACGCTGAGCCGGGGGTTGCTTCGCGGCCTGGGCCACAGCGGGCCGGTGAAGAGCCCCACCTACACCCTGGTGGAGACATACAGCCCGGCGGGCCACACGGTGCACCACTTCGACCTCTATCGCCTGGTGGATGCCGAGGAGCTGGAGTACATGGGCATTCGCGATTATCTGGCGAGCGATGTGCTGTGCCTGGTGGAATGGCCCGAGCGCGGTGCGGGGGTGTTGCCGGCCCCGGATCTCTGCCTGGAGATCAGCGGCAGCGGCGATAGCCGCACTGTGCAGTTGCGTGCGAACACCGAACGGGGTGAGCAGCTGATCGCGCTGATATACAATGACGAGAATGACTTTCACTCTTAAGGCGCGGTTTTCTTTCCGTGCTGCATACGGCGTCGAATGAAAAGACTCTTATCCCGGTCGGTTGCCCTGCTGACATTGCTGTTTTTTGCCGGCACCGCGCTGGCGGGCAACATGGTGTTGGTCAAGAACATCCGCATGTGGCCAGCCCCGGACCACACCCGGGTTGTGCTGGACCTCTCCGGTAGCGCGGCTTATCGCCTGTTGCCCGGTAAGGATCGCGTCACCCTGGAGCTGGTCAACGTGGCCGCCCCCCGGGTGGGCAATTTTGATTTGTCGGAGACGCCGATTCGCAGCATTTACGGCGGCGGTGCCGGCCCGGGGCAATCCCGCTTGGTGTTCGAACTCAAGCGCGCGGTGCGGGTGAAGACCTTTCAATTGGCGCCAAACCAGCGCTATGGCCACCGCCTGGTGATGGATCTCTACTACCAGACCGGCCCGGCCATGGTCGCCGATGAGGCCCCGGCGCAGCGCGCGGAAAGCCCGCTGCGCGCCAGCCGGCCGCCGGTGGCCCCGGCTGAAAAGCCGGCCAGCCAGCGCCCCGCGCTGAATAAGCCTGCCCCTGTGGCCGCGCCCGCGCCGGTCGATGTGGCCGAGCGGCCCGCGGAAACACCCGTCAAGAGCAAAAAAGGCCGCACTGGCAAGGGCCGCGATATCGTCATCGCCATCGATGCCGGCCACGGTGGCGAAGACCCCGGCGCCATCGGCCCGGGCGGCTTGCAGGAAAAAAATGTCACCCTGGCCATCGCCCGGGAGATTGCCCGGCTGGTGAATGCCGAGCCTGGCTTCCGCGCCGAGCTGGTGCGCTCCGGGGATTACTTCATCCCCCTCAAGCAGCGCCGGGAAATTGCCCGTGCTCGCAAGGCGGATTTCTTTGTTTCGGTGCACGCCGATTCGGCTGAAAACAACGCCGCCAAGGGCAGCTCGGTATATGCGTTGTCGCTGAAGGGCGCCACCAGCGTGTCGGCGCGCACCCTGGCCGACCGCGAAAACGAAGCCGACCTGGTGGGCGGGGTGGATATCTCCGACAAGGATGGCGTGCTGGCCGGGGTGCTGGTGGACCTGCAGATGACCGGCACGCTGGATACCAGTCTGCGCACCGGCGCCATGGTGCTGACCGAGCTGCGCAAGATCAACACCCTGCACTCCCGCAAGGTGGAGCAGGCGGGGTTTGCCGTATTGAAATCGGTCGATATCCCCTCCCTGTTGGTGGAAACCGGTTACATCTCCAACCCACTCGAATCGAGCAAGCTGGCCACCAGCAGCCATCAGGGCAAGCTGGCGCAGGCGATTTTTGGTGGCATCCGCCGGCATTTCATCAAATCGCCGCCGCCCGGCACGGCCCTGGCGGCGAGACTGCAGGGCCAGAGCACCCTGGCGCAGGGCGAATCCAACACCGCGCGGGACTGACATGAGCCGTATCCACATTCTCAGCCCCCGCCTGGCCAACCAGATCGCCGCCGGCGAAGTGGTGGAGCGCCCGGCCTCCGTCATCAAGGAACTGGTGGAAAACAGCCTGGATGCCGGCGCCACCCAGATCGACGTGGCGGTGGAGGAGGGCGGCGTCAAGCTGATCCGCCTGCGCGACAACGGCGGCGGCATCGACCGTGAAGACCTGCCGCTGGCCCTGGCCCGCCACGCCACCAGCAAGATCAACACCCTGGACGACCTGGAAGGCGTGGCCACCCTGGGCTTTCGCGGCGAAGCGCTGGCCTCGGTGGCCTCGGTATCGCGCCTGTGCCTCACCTCCAACGCCGGTGAAGGGGCCTGGAAGGCCGAGAGCGAGGGGCGCGACATGCAGGTCAGCGTTTCCCCGGCTGCCCACCCCCAGGGCACCACGGTGGAAGTGCGCGACCTGTTCTACAACACACCGGCCCGGCGCAAGTTCCTCAAGGCGGAAAAAACCGAGTTCGGCCACATTGAGGACCTGATCCGGCGGGTGGCGCTATCGCGCTTCGAGGTGGGCCTCAGTCTCAGCCACAACGGTCGCAGCATCTACCAGCTGCGCGCCTGCCACGACCAGCACGAGCGCGAGCGCCGGCTGGCCAGCGTGTGTGGCCCGGAGTTCATGAAACACGCGCTGTTTATAGAAACCGAGGTCTCCGGCCTGCACCTGTGGGGTTGGGTGGCGCAACCGGCCTTTTCCCGCTCCCAGGCGGATCTGCAGTATTTTTATGTCAATGGTCGCATGGTGCGCGACAAGCTTATCGTGCATGCGGTGAAGCAGGCCTTCGCCGACGTGCTGCACCACGGCCGCCATCCCGCCTTCGTGCTGTTCCTGGCGCTGGACCCGACCCAGGTGGATGTGAACGTGCACCCCACCAAACACGAGGTGCGCTTCCGCGAGGGGCGCCGGGTGCACGACTTCCTGTTCTCCAGCCTGTACCGCGCCCTGGCCGAGGTGCGCCCCGCCGACCAGATCGACCGCGCTGCCCTGGCCGAGCGGGTGCTGGCGCCGGAGCCCGCGCCGGCCCTGGCGGCCCAGGCCATGCCGCCGCCCAGCCAGCAGAGCATGGCCCTCTACACCCCGCCGGCGCGGCCCACGGCTTTGGGCGTCAACCAGCAGATCGGCGCCTACCGCGAGCTGCATCAGCCCTGGCAGGCGCCCAGCGCCTCGGCGGCAGCGCCGACGCCGCTGCCCGATGGCGAGTTGATGCCGCCGCTCGGCTTTGCCCTGGCCCAGCTCAAGGGCATCTACATCCTGGCGGAAAATGCCGACGGCATGGTGCTGGTGGACATGCACGCCGCCCACGAGCGCATCACCTACGAGCGGCTGAAAGCGGCCCAGGCCTGCGAGGGGCTGAAGACCCAGCCGTTGCTGGTGCCGCTGTCCATCGCCGTCAGCGAGCGCGAGGCGGACTGCGCCGAGCAGGGTGCCGAGCTGTTTGCCGAGCTGGGCTTCCGGGTGGAGCGCATCGGCGCCGAACTGCTGCGGGTGCGGGAGATCCCGGTGCTGCTGAAGGATGCACCGGTGGAGCAGCTGGTGCGCGACGTGCTGTCAGACCTGATCGAGCACGGCGGCAGCCAGCGGGTGCGCGAGCACATCAACGAGCTGCTGGCCACCATGGCTTGCCACGGCTCGGTGCGCGCCCACCGCCGCCTCAGCCTGCCGGAGATGAACGCCCTGCTGCGCGACATGGAGGCCACCGAGCGCAGCGGCCAGTGCAACCACGGCCGCCCCACCTGGGTGCAGTTGCGGCTGGAAGACCTGGACCGCCTGTTCCTGCGCGGGCGTTGAGGCGCCCGCACCCCCGCCTCACAACGAGCAGTTTGCCCATGAACGACATCGGCGAAGACTACGACGATCACTACAGCGCCTGCCTGCGCACCTATGCCACCCTGCGTATCTACCCGGGCGAGTTGCACCCGGAGCAGGTGACCCAGCGGCTCGGCGTGCAGCCCAGCAAGTCCTGGCAGCGGGACGACAGCGGCAAGCCCGGCGCCAAGGCCATGCACGGCTGGTTCCTCAGCACCCACGGCAAGCTCAGCTCGCGGGATACCCGGCGCCATCTGGATCAGCTGCTGGAGCCCTTGCTCGGCGTGCGCGAAGCGGTGCTGGCGCTGCAGGCCGAGGGCGCGCGCATGGACATCATGTGCTTCTGGCACAGCGCGGGCCAGCAGGGCGGGCCTGCCCTGAGCCCCAAGCAGCTATCGGCCTTGGCGGCGCTGAATATCATGGTGTCGTGGAATATCTACAGCGGATAGGCCAAACTTCTGCTCTGAGCGACAAGCCTCTCGCGCGGAGCAAAGGACATGGACCCCGTCACCCAGCTTATCCTCCTGTTGACCAGCCTGATTCTGCTGCAGGCCATCGGCGAGTGGTTATTCACCCGCACCGGCATTCCCGACATCCTCTGGCCGGTGGCACTGGGTATCCTGCTGGGGCCGGTGTGCGGCTGGATCGACATCGAGCAGATCAAGCCGATCGTGCCGTATTTCGGCGCCTTCGCCCTGGTGGTGATTCTCGCCAGTGGCGGCTTCAGCCTGGAAATCGCCAGCATCAGCCGCACCGCCCGGCCGGCGCTGATTCTGGCCTTGGTCAGCTTTTTCTGCACCGTGTTGATCGTCGCGGCCTATCTCAAGCTCGCCAGCGTGTTCGGCTGGGTGCGGCCCGCCGACTGGATGTTCTACCTGATGATTGGCGCCATCGTCGGCGGCTCCTCCTCGGTGGTGATCATCCCCACCATGCAGATCGGCCAGGTGCGCCAGCAGGTGTCCGATTTGCTCAGCCTGGAGTCGAGCATCACCGATGCGTTGTGTGTGGTGGTAGTGGTACTGCTGCTGGATCTGATGGTCAGCGCCACGTTTGCCCTGGAAACGCCCTTCCTGCTGCTGGGCAAGGCGGCGGGTATCGGTGTGCTGGTGGGCACGGTGCTGGGGGTGCTGCTGGTGCCGCTGGTGTATGCCATGCACGGCCACAACAACGCCTATCCCGCGCTGCTGGCGGGCATTCTGATGGTGTACGCCTTGACCTCACTGGCCGGGGGCAATGCCGCCCTCGGCATTCTCTGCGCCGCCATCGTCATCGGCAATGCCAAATGGCTGGTGGAGCGCATGCCGCGCCTGTCGCGCCGCTTTCCCTTCAGCCGCAAGCTGCGCATCGACTTCATGAGCGCCTCCTTTCACGGCCAGGTAATCTTCCTGGTCAAGGCGTTTTTCTTCTTCATGATTGGCTTGCTGTTCCCCACTTCGCCGCGCCTGATCCTGTTGGGACTGGGGTGTGCCGTGTTGCTGTGGCTGGCGCGCTACCCCGCCACCTGGCTGGCAACGCGTGGTCAGGGCTTGTCCCGGCGGGACTTTCACCTCATCGCCATCGCCATGCCGAGGGGCTTGGCGGCGGGGGTGATGTCATCGTTGCCGATGATGAAGGGCATCCCCAATACCGAAAATCTTTCGGCCGGTGTGTTTGCCGCCATCGTGTCCAGCATCGTGCTGTTTTCCGTCGGCTTTTCCCTGCTCAACCGGCCAACGCCAGCGGCGGGCGCCGATGCGCCAACGGGGGATGGTCAGGAGAGCGAGAAGGGAGGCCCGGCCTGAGGAGGCCGGGCGGGTACTGCAGTTGAACGCCTAGTAGGCGCTTAGAAGCGATACAGGGCGCCGGCGGCTGCACTGATCTGCGTCTCGCTGCCCACGTCGTCTACCACCGGGCTGTCGCTGGGGTCAGACACCAAACGCTGCAGCTGAACCAGGCCGACCAGGGTCCAGCTGTTGCCGATGTCGTGCAGCATGTAGGGGGTGATGCGCACATCGCGGCTGCCGCCATCGGCGTCGAATACCGGCAGGCCGCTGCGCACGGCGTCCGCGGCATTCACGCCGAAGTAGGTGTTCATGTAGTCGTGGTCACCCCAGGTGGTGCCGGCCAGCACGCCCACGGTGCAACCTTGGGCCATTTTCTGGGCATAGTTGGCTTCCACTTCCACCAGGCTGCCGTCGTGGGTATCGCTCACGTCGGTCAGGTAGCGCGCCTGCAGGGTCAGGCTGCCAGCCCCCAGGCCCATTTTGTAAGCGCCGAACAGGCCGGCTTCGGTGGCGGCGTCGATGTCCTTCATCGCATCGACGGCGTCTTCTTTCACATCGTCGCGCTCGGCGCGGCGATTCAGCACCGGCCCGGCGGCGAACTGCTTGTCGTCCACCAGATTGGCCTGCAGGCGGCCGCCCAGCAGGCTCACATAGCGCTCGCCACCGAACTGCAGGCGCAGCAGCGGGGCGAAGCCGCCTTCGTTGTTGTCGGAGCCCAGGTAGTCAGGCGCGGTGATCAGGGCCAAGCCGGCGGCGTTGCGGCCATCTTGCAGCTCGAAGTATTCGGTGGCCAGGGCAGGGGTCGCCAGGGCACTGGCGGCGAGGGCGAAAGCGAGCTTGCGCATGGGGGGCTCCTTTTTAATAAAAAAACAAACGGCGTTGCCGCGCCGCAAAGGGTCAATACTACCAGTTCACTGGCGGCGCATGCCACTTGGTCGCTCGGCAATGCGCACTTGCAGCGCCTGGCGCTGGCCGCCGCGCCACAGTTCTACTTTCAGCAAACTGCCCGGCTCGAGCGCTGCTACCCGTTGCATGCCGGCATAGCCATCTTCAAGCGCGGTGCCATCCAGGCGTTCGATCACATCACCGGGTTGTAAACCGGCCAGATCCGCCGGGCTGTTGTGGGCCACGCCGGTCACATACAAGCCTTGGCTGCCAGGCAAGCCCAGCTGACTGGCCTGTTGCGGCGTGAGTGGCCGCACCTCCACCCCCAGCCAGCCGCGCACCACCCGGCCGTGCTGCAGAATTTCGCTCAACACGTCCATTGCCAGTGTGGCGGGAATGGCGAGCCCGATGCCCTGGGAGCCGCCGCTGCGCGAGTAAATGGCGGAGTTGATGCCCAGCAGGCGGCCTTCCACATCCACCAGTGCGCCACCGGAGTTGCCGGGGTTGATGGCGGCGTCGGTCTGCAGGAAATTTTCATAGGTGTTCAGGCGCAAGCCGTGTCGCCCGGTTGCGCTGATGATGCCCTGTGTTACCGTCTGGCCAAAGCCGTAGGGGTTGCCGATGGCTAAGACCACATCACCGACGTCCACTTTTTCCGGCGTACCAATGCGAATCGCAACCAGCTCCGGCAGGTTGATTTTCAACACCGCGAGATCGGTGTCTGCATCGGTACCCACTACCTGAGCCAGTGCCTCGCGACCATCCTGCAGCAGCACCAGAATCTGTTCCGCTTCGCTGATCACGTGGTGGTTGGTGAGTACCAATCCTTCCTGGCGTACAATCACGCCTGAGCCCAGGCTGCGTTCAATGCGCTCTCGCTGGGGAGGCGCTCCTCGCTCGGCGAAGTGCCGGGATAGCGGGTCTTCCTGCAAGGGCGATGTTTCGCTGCGCACGCGCTTGGCGGTGTATATGTTGACCACCGACGGGGAAGCCTGTTGCGCCGCGCGCGCATAGCTTGCTTCAGGGCGGTTTCCCATTCCCTGGTGGTAAACGTATTGCAGCGCCAGCAGGGCCAGTAACACGCCAGACAGGGCTGGCCAGGAAGCGAAGCGCAGCAGCGCCTTGAATCGGTTCATTCCAGATTATCCATAGCAGGAGTGCGCATGGTAGCACTGAAAGAGTTTCTCTCCGCAGCCAATCGCTTGCTGAGCCCGGAGAAGTTCAGCGATTACTGCCCCAACGGCCTGCAAGTGGAGGGGCGCAGCGAGGTGCGCAAAGTGGTGAGTGGCGTCACCGCCAGCCGGGCACTGATTGAAGCGGCGGTGGCGGAGCAGGCCGATGTGTTGTTTGTGCATCACGGCATGTTCTGGCGTGGCGAAGATCCTTGTCTGGTGGGGTGGAAGCGCGCCCGCATCGAGCTGTTGTTGCGCCATGGCATCAGCTTGGTGGCCTATCATCTGCCACTGGATGCCCATCCGGAATTGGGTAATAACATTCAGCTGGCCCAACGCCTGGGGCTGCTGGTGGAAGGGCCATTAGCGCCTGCTGAACCGAAGGTCGTGGGCAATATGGGGCGGCTGCCTTCTCCTGTACGCGCTGATGAGTTTGCGGCGCGCATCGCTCAGGCGCTGGGGCGTGAGCCGCTGCTGATCGGCGCTCCTGAACGCATGATCGAGCGGGTTGGCTGGTGCACGGGGTCCGCGCATGGCTATCTAGAGTATGCTGCCGCCGCAGGTGCAGATGCCTTTGTCACCGGCGAGCCCGCAGAGCCCGCCGTGCATCTGGCGAGGGAGCTCGATATCGCCTTCTACGCGGCAGGTCATCACGCTACCGAGCGCTACGGTGCCGAAGCCGCCGCCAGCCGCTTGTGCGCAGAGCTTGGTTTGCAGCATCGCTTCATAGACATTGATAACCCGGTATAAGCAAAAGGGCGCCGAGGCGCCCTTTTGCTTGAATAGCGATATATGTCAGGCGGGCGTTTTGTCCAGCCCGTAGCCCTCGCTCAGCTGGCCTGGAGCCTCAGGGTCAACCTTGGGGGCGTAGTCCAGTGGTGGGCGCAGATCCACATTGGCCAGTGCCTCGGTATCCACTTCCTGTTCCACGTAATCTAGCTCGCGCACCGGGTTGCGGGCCAGCAGATGGCGGGTGGCGCTGTCGCCACACAGCTTCTGGGCACCCTTGGCCAGGTGATTGTGCAGCTCGCGGTAGGAGTTGGTCATGCGATTGAGCAATTCCGCCGTCTCGGCGAAGTGCTCGGCAGCGGCCGCTTGCTGGCGCTGCAGGTCCCGCTGCAGTTCGTCGATGCTGCGCTTGGCGCGCCGCGACTTGCGCAGGGCAGGGTGGAAGTAATAGGTGGCCGCCGCCCCCAGGGTTCCGCCCAGGATGAGCGTCAGCAGTTCATTGGCGCCGATGGTGATTTCCACGAAAACTCTCCAGCTGGCAGGTGCGAGTGAATTGAGCCTCGCCCTTGCACACAAAAAAACAGAGGCACCGCAGTCCAGTCACATTACAGGCACTGTGCGGCATGTGCATGCCCCAAGTATAAGGCGAGATCAGGGGCAACGTTAACCTGTATATAGCATTCGGCGTCGCCCCTGGGGCGCAGGCCCGTTGCGCAGAGCCGCCTTGCTGGCTAAAGTTTGCGCCTTTCACGCAGTCTTGCAGGCTTTTTCATGGCTTCAACAATGACCCCGCTGGCGCGCTATCGCGCTGATTTGGAGCGGCCCGGTTTCTCTCACGACCCATGTCAGGCGCATGCAGTGAACCTGCTTCAGGCGCTGTATGACGAGCTGAATAAGGCGCCGCCACAAGATGGCTGGCTGGAGAAGTTGTCGCGCAAGCTCGGCGGCAAGCGTGATGTGCGGCCCGTGCGAGGTCTGTATTTTTGGGGTGGGGTGGGGCGTGGTAAGACCTACCTCATGGATACCTTCTACGATTGCCTGCCCTTCGAGCAGAAGCTGCGAGCTCACTTTCATCGTTTTATGCAGCGGGTACACGGCGAGCTGACCGCCCTCTCTGGGGAGAAGAACCCGCTGGAGAAAGTGGCCGACCGGCTCGCCGCCGAGGCGCGGGTGATCTGCTTTGACGAGTTTTTCGTCTCCGACATCACCGACGCCATGATTCTGGGTGAATTGTTCAAGCATCTTTTTGCGCGCGGCGTGAGTCTGGTGGCCACCTCCAATATCGTGCCGGATGAGCTGTATCGCAACGGGCTCCAGCGCGCGCGCTTCCTGCCGGCGATCGCCTTGATCAAGGAGCACACCCAGGTGGTGAATGTGGATGGCGGCACCGACTACCGCCTGCGCACCCTGGAGCAGGCCGAGCTGTACCACTCCCCTCTGGATGCCGAAGCGGATGCCAGCCTGTTGCGCAGCTTCCAAGCCCTGGCGCCGGAACCGGGCCATGAGGGCGAGTCGGTGGAGGTCAATGCGCGGCAGTTGAAGTCCCGCTGGTTGGCGGATGACGTCGTGTGGTTCGATTTCTCAGAGCTGTGCGACACCGCCCGCAGCCAAAACGACTATATTGAATTGGCTCGCATCTACCATGCCGTGTTGTTGAGCAACGTGCCACAGATGACGGCCGAAAAAGATGATGCGGTGCGGCGCTTCATCAACATGGTGGATGAATTCTACGATCGCAATGTGAAACTGGTATTGTCGGCAGCCGTTGGGCTGGATGATCTGTATACCGGCTCACGGCTCAAGTTTGAATTCGAGCGCACCCAAAGCCGCTTGTTGGAGATGCAATCCCACGACTATTTGGCTCGTGAACACCGGCCGTGAGGCGGATTGAGCAACAATCGAACGAATGTGCTGGCATTGCGGCGCAGAACTGGCTAGAATTGCCAGCCCAGTCGGAAGGTATGGCGGCAGGTGTTGCATGTCATGCGCTTTCGATGTAGTATTCGCCCTCTTTTTTGGAAGGCCCCTCTTTCGAGGCTTAGAGAATGAAGACCTACAGTGCGAACCCCACCACCGTAAAGCGCGACTGGTTTATTGTCGATGCTGATGGCAAAACGCTGGGTCGCCTGGCTAGCGAAGTTGCGCACCGTCTGCGCGGCAAGCACAAGGCCGAGTACACTCCGCACGTTGACACCGGTGATTTCATCATCGTTGTAAACGCTGAGAAAGTCGCGGTTACCGGTAGCAAGGCGACTGATAAAATGTATCACTCCCACTCGGGTTTCCCTGGTGGTATCAAATCCTTTTCCTTCGAGAAGATGATTCAGCGTGCTCCTGAGCGCGTGATCGAACTCGCGGTCAAGGGTATGCTGCCCAAGAATCCGCTGGGTCGTGCGATGGCTAAGAAGCTGAAAGTGTACGCGGGCGCAGCCCATCCGCACACTGCGCAGCAACCCCAAGAACTGAACATCTAACGGAATTCGACTATGTCCGCTTCTCAGTATTACGGTACTGGACGCCGCAAGACGGCTTCCGCCCGTGTCTTTATCAAGCCGGGCTCTGGCAAGATTGAAATTAACAGCCGTACGCTGGACCAGTACTTTGGTCGTGAAGTTGCTCGCATGATCGTGCGTCAGCCTCTGGAGGCGGTTCAGGCAGTCGACAAGTTCGACGTTTATGTCACCGTTGAAGGCGGCGGCAGCTTCGGTCAGGCTGGTGCTATTCGCCACGGCCTGTCCCGCGCGCTGATTGCCTACAGCGAAGACAATCGCAAAACTCTGCGTACCGCTGGTTTCGTTACCCGCGATGCGCGTGAAGTTGAGCGTAAAAAGATCGGTCTGCGCAAGGCGCGCAAGCGTCCGCAGTACTCCAAGCGTTAATTTGCTTGGCCAGTTTCGGCTGGTTTCAGTACGCAAAAAGCGCTCACGCCCTGCGTGGGCGCTTTTTTTGTGCGTGGAAAATGCTGGTGTGACAAGCCACAAAATATTGATCTGGCGCGGCAAAAAGCACATCAGGCGTGGGGCGATGTTGTATCTGCTCCCCGCTTTCTTTACCATCGCACGCATTTGTTTCCATGCACCAATGGCGCCCGGATCTGCCTGATCAATCCGTTAGCCTTTTGTCGTTAGGGGGAAAGATCGTCATGAGCAATGGCGAGGTCAATGTAGCCCGCCGCCGGTTCCTCACCGCTGCTACGTCCGTTGTGGGCGCGGCGGGTGTGGTAGGCGCAGCGGTACCGTTTGTCGGCTCGTGGAATCCGAGCGCCAAGGCTAAGGCCGCTGGCGCCCCGGTGAAAGCCGATATCAGCAAACTTGAGCCAGGGCAGATCATGACTGTCGAATGGCGCGGCAAGCCCGTTTATATCGTGCGCCGCACCAAGCAACAGCTCGATTCACTGGCGTCCCTCAATGAGCGACTGCGCGATCCAAACTCCGAGCGCAAGAGCCAGCAGCCTGAGTACATCAAAGGCAACGAGCGCTCCATCAAGCCCGAATATCTGATTGTGGTCGGCCTGTGCACCCACTTGGGTTGTGCGCCAGCCTATCGCATGACCGAGGTATTCCCCGCCCAGGTGGATGCTAGCGTCGGTGGTTTCTACTGCCCCTGTCACGGCTCCTACTACGATCTGGCGGGTCGCGTGTTCCAGGGCGTTCCCGCGCCGGCCAACCTGGAAGTGCCCAAGCACTTCTACGAGACCGATGCGATCGTGGTAATTGGTGAAGATGGGGGGGTTGCCTGATGGCTAACATGCTGATTTCCCTGCGCGACTGGGTAGATGCACGCCTGCCCATCATGCGCGCGTGGGATACCCACATGGGCAAGTATTACGCGCCCAAAAACTTTAACGTGTGGTACATCTTTGGTGTGCTGTCGTTGTTTGTGCTGGTCAATCAGTTGCTGACCGGTTTTTGGTTGACCATGATGTTCAACCCTTCTGCAGAAGGCGCTTTTGCCTCTGTTGAATACATCATGCGCGATGTGGACTACGGCTGGATCATCCGCTATCTGCACTCCACCGGGGCTTCTGCCTTCTTTGCGGTGGTGTACCTGCACATGTTCCGTGGCCTGATGTACGGCTCCTACCAGAAGCCGCGCGAGTTGGTGTGGATCATCGGCATGCTGATCTATCTGGCACTGATGGCTGAAGGCTTCATGGGCTATGTTCTGCCCTGGGGTCAGATGTCCTATTGGGGTGCTCAGGTGATTGTGTCCCTGTTTGGTGCCATCCCTGTAGTGGGTGAGGACCTGGTGCAGTGGATTCGCGGTGACTACCTGATCTCCGGCATCACCTTGAACCGTTTCTTCGCGCTGCACGTGTGCATCATTCCGATCATCCTGCTGGCGCTGGTGCTGCTGCACATTCTGGCGCTGCACGAAGTGGGTTCCAACAACCCCGACGGCATCGAAATCAAGAAGAACAAGGACGAGAATGGTATTCCACGCGATGGCATTCCCTTCCACCCTTACTACACCGTGCATGACATCGTCGGCATTGTGGTGTTCCTGTTCGTGTTCTGCACCATCGTGTTCTTCTTCCCAGAAATGGGTGGTTATTTCCTTGAAAAGGCTAACTTCGAAGAGGCGAACGCGCTGAAGACCCCTGCGCACATCGCGCCGGTGTGGTACTACACCCCGTACTACGCCATGTTGCGTGCGGTGACGGTGGACTTCCTGGGTATCGATGCCAAGTTCTGGGGCTTCGTGGTCATGGCCGCGGCCATCGCCATCTTCTTCGTGGTGCCCTGGCTGGATCGCAGCTCGGTGAAATCCTGGCGCTACAAGGGCTGGATGACCAAGGTGGCCCTGATCACCTTCGCCATCACGTTCATCCTGTTGGGCTACCTGGGGGCGATTCCTGCAGATGGTACCTTCCTGGGCATTGCGCGTGGAAAGGCGGCAGCCATCCTGACCGTGATCTACTTCCTGTTCTTCCTGCTGATGCCTTTCTACAGCCGGCAGAAGACCAAGCCCGTTCCTGAGAGGGTGACAAGCTGATGAAAAAGCAATTTCTTGTTCTGTTGCTGAGCTTGCTGCCGGTTGCCGCATTCGCTAGCGCCGGCAAGTCCTGCGGTACCATCGAGTGCAGCCCGATTGCCACGGACTTCAACGATAAGGCCTCCCTGCAGCATGGTGCCAAGCTGTTCACCAACTACTGCATGGGCTGTCACGGTGCGAAGTTCAGTCGCTATGAGCGCGTCGCTACGGACCTCGGCATCCCGGCTGAGCTGATGGTGGCCAATCTGGTGCTCGATAAGAACGCCAAGATCGGCGATCTGATGCAGAACGCCATGCCGACGGCATACGCCAAAAAGGTGTTTGGTGTGGCCCCGCCAGATCTCACCCTGGTGGCCCGTTCGCGTTCGCCTGAGTGGATCTACACCTACCTGCGCAGTTTCTATGCTGACCCAGCGCGTCCTTACGGCGTGAACAATAAGGTGTTCAAGGATGTGGCTATGCCCCACGCCCTGCTGGAGCTGCAAGGCCTGGCGGTGTGTGCACCTGGTCCAAAGGCGACCGACCCCACCGTGAAAGCTGAAGAGCTGCACGGTGAGCATGGCATCTCGGTCGATCCTCTGACCGGTGCGGTGACGGGTGATTCGCCCTGCGGCAGCCTGAAAGTACAGAAGGCCGGTAGCATGAAGCCCGCCGAGTATGATCACGCGGTCTACGATCTGGTGAATTTCCTCACCTATATGGCCGAGCCTACCGCCGCCGCGCGTGAAAGCCTTGGCTTTAAGGTGCTGGGCTTCCTGGCCTTCTTCTTCATCTTCGCGTACCTGCTGAATCGCGAGTATTGGAAAGACGTGCACTGATCTGTGGTCGACCCGTAGATTGAAAAGCCCGATCGCCTAGGTGATCGGGCTTTTTTCGTTTTGGGATTGCCAGGGATAGCCGGCGTGGCCATCGGCAGAATGGGTGGGGATGGGGGCAATGTGGTAGTATGTCCGCAGGGGATAAAGGGATGAATGCTATGGCGGGAGAGCTTCAATGAGCCTGGTAGGTAAGCGGGCGGCGATGACCATGCTGTCGGATGCGGGGTGTCACTACTCGCATCGGGTGCGCATCGTGATGGCGGAGAAAGATGTCGAAGCCGATATCATCCACTTGGATCCGCACGCGCTGCCGGTAGAGTTGTTCGATCTGAATCCCTACGGGAAATTGCCCACGCTGGTGGACCGAGAGCTTGCTCTGTATGAACCCCGCGTCATCATGGAGTATCTGGACGAGCGCTTTCCGCATCCCCCTTTGCTACCGGCTCATCCTGGTGGACGGGGCGAGGCGCGGTTGCTGATGCTGAGGATCGACAGGGACTGGTGCGGCATCGTGGATGCGCTTTTGGCTGGGGCTGCGCACAAAACAGCCGCCAAGGAACTGGCGGCCAGTTTGCTGGAGATCGCGCCAGTCTTCACCCAGAAGCAGTGGTTCATGAGTGATGATTTCAGTTTGGTGGATTGCTGCATGGCGCCCATTCTGTGGCGTTTGCCCGTGATGGGTGTGGAATTGCCGGCAGTGCGCCAGGCCAAACCTCTTTTTGATTACATGGATCGGCTGTTCAGGCGGCCCTCCTTCCTGCTGAGCTTGTCCCCCGAGGAGCGAGCGATGCGGGGTGCGCGTTGAGACTCAGGAGCTATTCATGTCCATGACATCCAGTCGACCTTATCTGTTGCGGGCCATCTACGACTGGATCGTGGATAACGGCTGCACGCCACACATATTGGTGGATGCACACGGCAAGGGTGTGGAGGTGCCGCTCCAGTATGTGAACAAGGATGGCCAGATTGTGCTTAACATCGCGCCTTCCGCAGTGGCAGGTTTCCTGATGGACAAAGAGGCGGTGAGCTTCAGTGCGCGCTTTGGCGGGGTGCCAACACAAGTGTATGTGCCGGTGCGCGCGCTATTGGGGATCTATGCGCGAGAAAATGGCCAGGGCATGGTGTTTGAGCTGGAAGAGGGGGTCGAGGAGCCGCCGGTGCCCGAGCCACCCGCGCCCGCGCCCAAAAGTGGTGGCAACCGTCCGAGCCTGACGGTGGTGAAGTAGCGCAGCATCGATGCACTGGCTGGCCCAGGCCAGCTCGCCGCTGAGCTTGCGCTCGGCTAATGCAGCTCGGGTCTCACGCGCGGCCGCATGCCCGTCGACCCGGCAAATTTCCCATCTCCAGCGGGGGCGTCCCCATAGTCAGGTGATCTGGCTGGCGGCGCTGCGCTTCGCCCGCATTGTCGTAAAAGCCGCCGCTCTGATCTGCATGGGAGCGCGTGCGTGAGGCCGGTGAACATCGGCTCGATCGTGATGGCAGAAACTCCCTCGCTCAATCCCCAAGGCCGCCAAATAGCTGTTGCTCGACTAGCTGGCTGATGGCGTTAAGCGCCAGGAATTGAATTTCGTAAATGTGTGCTCGGGCGCTGCCCTTGACCTGAATTTCCACGTCGTCTGCGGTGAGCAAGGCGCCGACATCGCCGGCATCCCCGCCATCCAGCAAAATGACCTGCATGTCGCGTTCATGGGCGGCACGCACGGCTTGCACGATGCTGCCGCTCTTGCCGGTGGTCGATATGGCGAGCAGCACGTCGCCCGCTTGTCCCAGTGCGCGTATGGGGTGGGCGTACACGTCGCTGAAACCAAAATCGTTTGCCAGGGAGGTCAGCGAGGTAGCGTCGCTGCTGAGGGCGAGCGCGGGCAGGGCGGGGCGCTCCAGCTCGTGGCGGCTAAGCAGTTGTGCGGCGAAAAGCTGGGCCAGGGCGGCTGCACCGCCGTTGCCGCAGCACAGTACCTTGTGTTCGTTGACCAGGGCGTGCACCACCACATGGCTCGCATCGATGATGGCGTCCAGTTGCGTTACTGCCAATTGTTGAAGCGCCTCACTGTGGTCGTTGAAGTGAGAGAGTAACTGCTGTTCTAGATCCATGGGTCTGCCTGGTGGGGGCTCGTGGTGCGTGCGGCACAGTGTAAGGGGGGCGTGGCCGGATGTCAGGCGCCAAAAGCATTTTTGATCCAGTCAAAGCGCAGGGCGCCATTTTCGTCATGGGTAGCTGACACCACGTCAAAGCGGCAAGCCACCTGCTCAGCCAGACGGTTTTGCTGCAGGTACTGGTCGGCGGCGCGCAGAAGTTTGGCCTGTTTGCGGGCGTCCACGGTGTCGTAGCCATGGCCAAAGCGGGTGTTGCGGCGGTAGCGCACCTCCACGAACACCAAGTGTCTCCCCTCCCACATGATCAGGTCGATTTCACCCAGTCGTGTGCGATAGTTTTGTTGTACGGCTTTGAGTCCTTGCCGCTGCAGCCAGGCTTCGGCCTGCTGCTCGATGGCCCGCCCGGTGTCACCCGGTAGCGGGCTGCGTCCTGTTGTCACGGGGCAAAACTTTCCACGGTTTGCAGCTGGCCATTCTGAAAGCGGGCCAGGCTCAGCTTTCGGTGTATGCGGCGGTCCGCCCCCAGGCTCAGTGTGCCGGTGCGGCCGGTGAGCTGTGTATCGGGTTGGCGGGTGAGGGCAGCGAGGTTCATGGCGAGGGTGTAGCTATCCTGGCCCATGGCGTAGAGGCGACGGTCTGCGGTGGGCTGGTTGGGATTGGACAACACTTCGGGAATCTCAAGCAGATAGAGGCCCTCCAGCTCGCTGTTCATGCGGCTCTGGCCACCGCTGTTGCTGAGGGAAATGCCTGCGATGGGCAACCGTTGGGCGCCGAACAAGGACAGGGTGGGCAGCACCTGCTGGGCCTGGGTAGGGCGTGCCAACAGCACAATGGCCTCAATGTCTGCCCGGGGGCGCGCTTCGGCGTTGACGGGGCGTTGAAGTGCGCTTTGTACCTCCTGGATGCGACGCTCGGAGGCCGCGATGCCGAGGGCTTCCTTGATGGCATTGCCGGCATTGCTATCGTCGACCTGCGTTTCGCTGAAGACGGTGCCTTGCAGTTCTGTCCAGCGGGCAGCAAAGGCGCGGCTGGCGCGATTGGCGAGTTCGTCTCTGCCGCGCATGATCAGCACATTGCTGACTCGGGGGCGCATCAACTCAGCCAATTGGCGTGCCTCATCTTCAACCCCCAGGCCATATTGGTAGAGGTGCTCGGCTTGCACTTCGTCCACCTGGTTCAGTGCCAACACGGGGGCGTTGAGGGGGCCGCCCTGCTGGAGCTGGCGCAGGCGTTCCTTGGCCAAGGGGCCGACTACCAACTGGGCGCCGCCGGCAATGGCCTGTTGGCAGGCGCTGCGCAAATCTGGAGCGGCATTTTCGTCAATCAGATCCACGCGCACCGCCGGTGCTCCGGCGGCCTGGGCTTGGTAATAGGCTTGGAAAAAACCATCGCGCAGCTGTGCGCCGGCGGCGGCCAGTTTGCCGCTCAGTGGCAGCAGCAAGGCGATATGCCGCGGCTGCTCCACCGGGGGCGCTGTGAGCGCGGGGGCTTCGGCTTGGGGCGCCGCCACCTGAGGGACTGGTGTTGCCGCTGTCTGGCTATCTTCCAATGGCGGCTGGGATGATGGTCCGGCGCAGGCGCTCAGTAATACTGACAGCGCGCTGCTGATGGCCAGGCGGGTGGTGCGCGAAAGATGCCGCATAGTCTGTAGTGACCCGGTAGAATGCTGTTCTTTCCGATCAGGTGCAGCGAGGCAGTCATGGCCAACCAGAAGAGGCAGGGTACCCTCTACATAGTCGCCACCCCAATCGGTAACTTGGGGGATATGGTACCCCGGGCGGTGGATATTCTCCAATCGGCGGCAGTCGTGGCGGCGGAGGATACGCGCCACAGTGCGCCCTTGTTACGCCATTTTGGTGTCAATACGCCGCTGATTTCCTGTCATGAGCACAGTGAGCGTGGCCGGGCGCCTGAGCTGGTAGCCCGCCTGATGCAGGGGGAGGATGTAGCGCTGATCTCGGATGCGGGCACGCCGCTGATTTCCGACCCCGGCTACCGGGTGGTGCGGGAGGCGCGCCAGGCTGGAGTGAGTGTGGTGCCCATTCCAGGGCCCTGCGCCGCCATTGCGGCGTTGTCGGTGTCGGGCTTGGCCACCGACCGCTTCTGTTTCGAGGGCTTTCTGCCGCAGAAAGGTGGTCCACGCAGGGAAGCCCTGCAGGCCCTGGTTCATGAAGCGCGCACGTTGGTGTTTTATGAATCGCCACATCGCATTGATGACATGCTGGTGGATTGTGCCGCAGTGCTCGGTGAGGCGCGCGAGGCGGTTTTTGCGCGGGAGCTCACCAAGACCTACGAGACGGTGCGGGCGGATACATTGGGCGCGTTGCGCGACTGGGTAGCAGGGGATTCCAATCAGCGCAGAGGCGAGATTGTGCTGGTAGTAGCGGGTTATCAGCACCCGGCCACGGAGGGCCCCTCGCCGGAGGCCATCCGCATGCTGCAAGTGCTGGCGGAAGAGCTGCCGCTGAAGCAGGCGGCGCAACTGGCGGCAAAACTCAGCGGTGAAAAAAAGAATGCGCTGTATCGCTATGCTTTGGACAATGGCTTGGCGGAATAGCGGGATGCCGTACTGAAAAATGCGCCATGGGAAAAATTTTAATTTCTTGCAAAAAGAAGTTGACGAAGGGGGGGGGCATCCCTAAAATGCGCGTCTCAAGCACGGCGACGCCGGCTTGAACTGCCCAGATGGCGGAATTGGTAGACGCGCTAGCTTCAGGTGTTAGTGCCTTCGGGTGTGGAGGTTCGAGTCCTCTTCTGGGCACCAATTCAAACAAAAGAGCCGCTCAATGAGCGGCTTTTTTGTGTCTGAAAATTGGCATTGCGCCCTCCCTGGCGCAGCGCGCGGCTCAGATCAGCGGCTGGTTGGGTGCCAGCCCAGTCATCACCCGCCCGGCCAGTTCCATGGTGCCATCCAGGTCGAATACCACGTGACCCCGCAGGGTGTTGATATCTCGCTGGAAGCGCTGCAGCGGGTGTTGCTCGAATTGCGCCCGGGCACCGGCGCCCTCCGCCAGCAGGTCGATGGCCTCCTTCACCAGGGTGGCCACGTAGCAGGCTTCGGATCGATACTGCACGCGCTCCTCTACGCTGAAGGCATGGCCGCTTCTCGCCTTGGCTAGCAGGTCGGCCACGCCGCGATCCAGCAGCGCTTCTGCCGCACGCACCTTCATGCTGGCCTCGCCCAGGCGCATCAGTCCGGCGGGCTTTTCGTGCTGCTTCTCGCCGATCAGGTTCACCCGCTGCTGCAAGTACTGTGAGAAGGCTTCGACGGCGCCCAGGCCCATGCCCAGTGCCGGGGCTGCCGCGGTGTAGGCCAGGAAGGGAATCAGCGGAATGCGGTGCATGGGGTTGCTGGAGGCCAGGCCGGCCTCGGTGCGGCCCTCCAGCATGTCGAGGAATGGCACCACGTGGTGGGGTGGGATGAAGGCGTCTTCGATCAGCATGTCCTGGCTGCCGGTACCGCGCATGCCCGAGGTGTGCCAGTTGTCCTGCAGCTGCACCTGGCTCATGGGGAGTACCACGCACTGCAGGCCGATGACCTGGCCCTGGTCGTCCTCTTCCAGGGCTGACAGCATGGCCCAGTTGGCGTGTTCGGAGCCGCTGCCAAAGCCCCAACGGCCGCTCAGGCGATAGCCGCCCTCGCAGGGGCTCAGCTTGCCGGTGGGGGCGAAGGTGGCCGGGGCCAACACGTAGCCTCTGCCATCAAACAGTTCCTGCTGGGTGGCTTCCGGGAACAGGCAGCCCATCCAGTTGTGGGTGCCAAGCAGTGACAGCACCCAGGCGGTGGAGCCGCAGCCCTGGCCCAGGGCCTTGGCCACTTCAAGCAGTACATCCAGATCGCACTCCAGGCCGTTCTGGCTGCGCGGGGCGGCGATGGAGAACAGTTGTGCCTCGATCAGTTCATTGATGGTGGCGTCGGGCAGTTTGCGCAGGCGATCGGCCTCCTGGCCACGGGCGGCGGCGTGCTTGGCGATCTGGCGGGCGCGGTCTAGCAGGGTGGTGCGGTCGGGGTAGCTCATCGCGGGTACTCCAGGTGGGGGCGAAAACCGGATTCGAGCAGCGCGCAGGTGTGATCCAGCCACTGCTGCTCCGGGATGTGGTGGATATCCAGGCCGTAGCCGGCCTTCATCATCGGGGCGGCCAGAAACGGCATGATCTGAAGGCTGATAAGCGAAACCACCGCCAGGGTCGGGTCCAGCTCTGGGCGGTAGTAGCCATCGTCTTGCTGCATTTCGATGAAGCGGGCCAGCAGTGCGCGGCTGTGGCAGACGATGCGCTCGGCGAAGATCTGTCGCAGGCTGTCGTCCTGGTTGGTCATGTCGTCCACCACCAGTCGCAGCAACCAGGGGCTGTGCCGGGCCAGCTGGTGCAGGCTGCTCATCAAGGGGCGCAGTCGATCTGCAGGGGGCAGCTCGCGCAAGTTTTCGATGGCGGAGAGCTGGCGTGCCACTGGGTCGGCGGCGCGCTCGATCAGTGCCGACAACAAGCCCTCCTTGCCGCCGAAGTAGTAGCGGATCATGGCCAGGGTGGTGCCAGCCTGCTCGGCCAGTTCCCGGGTGCTGATGGCGTGGTAGGACTTCTGCATCAGGCAGTCCCGAGCCGCCTGTAGCAGAGCTTCTTTCACGTCGTGGTCGTGCTGATCACTGCTGGGGCGTCCCCGGCGGCGCTTGTCGTCAGGCATGTGGGCACCGATTTAATTAAACGAACGATTAATTAATATCAGGCCAATGCGTGCCGGGCAAGTGTTGTGGCAATGACATTTTGTTCAGGGAAGGGAGGGCACGCCTGGCGCTGGGGGCTGCCAGGCGGGGAGGGAAGAGGGGGGATCAGAGGTGCAGGATGTTGCCGTGATGCGCCCAGCCCAGGTAGCCGATGGCTTCTACTTCTTCGTCGCTGACTTCCTGCATGCCGTCTTCCAGCACGCGCTCCATGAGTTGGTCACCCATGCAAGCGTGCAGGGTGTGCAGCTCGATGTCGAGCACGTCTTCGGCGGCGAGGATGACGTGCAGGATTTCGGGGATTTCGTCCGCCACTTCCGCTTGGTCGAACAGCATGCTGAGTTCGCCTCCCTTGTAGGCGATTTCGCCAGGGAAGGACAGGTCTGACAGGCATCCGGAGTAATAGGCCATGTGTGCGCTCTCCCATGTGCCCTGAGGGGCTGTTGCGCTCGCTCGGGGCGGATCGATGTTGGCGTTTGGGGTCTGCGCTCTCGCTTGAAAGCCGGGCCCTTGCACAGGAGGTTTTGCTTAAAGCGTGCCAACAGCGTGAGGTGCGGCTAGCTGGGTCGCTGCACTTTGGTTTTTTCTAAGTCAGATCAATCGGTTGCCGTTTGAATGCGACGTGGGGATGGCAGGCTGGCGGCACCTGCTGGCGACCGCTGGGTGTGCGGGCAGAAGGAGCTTACTGCACCATGGTGGAGCATCAATGCTGCGGGGTTGTGCGTTTTTTAGGCGATGGGCCTGCGCGGCCCCGGGCGGGGCCGCGCAGCGGTCTTAGAAGGGCGAGCGCAGGATGATGGTTTCCACGCGGTCGGGGCCGGTGGAGACGATGTCGATCGGCGCGCCGACCAGCTCTTCCAGGCGCTTCAGGTAGGCGCGCGCATTGGCGGGCAGGTCTTCCAGGCGCTTGGCGCCAGCGGTGGACTCGCTCCAGCCGGGCAGATCTTCGTAGATCGGCTCGTAGCGCTCGTAGTCGTCGCTGTCCAGGGAGATGCCCTGGCCGTCCGCCAGGCCCTTGTAGCCCACGCATACACGCACGGTGTCGAGGCCATCCAGCACGTCCAGCTTGGTCAGGCACAGGCCGGACACGGAGTTGAGCTGGATGGCGCGCTTCATGGTGACCGCATCGAACCAGCCGCAGCGGCGCTGGCGGCCGGTGGTGGCGCCAAACTCGTGACCCTTGGTGCCCAGGTGCTTGCCGATGGCGTCGCCGGTGTCGCTGGCTGCATCGTAGACCAGTTCGGTGGGGAAGGGGCCGGCCCCCACGCGGGTGGTGTAGGCCTTGGTGATGCCCAGCACGTAGTCCAGGTACAGCGGGCCAACGCCGGAGCCGGTGGCGGTGCCGCCGGCGGTGGTGTTGGAGCTGGTCACGTAGGGGTAGGTGCCGTGGTCGATGTCCAGCAGGGAGCCCTGGGCGCCTTCGAACAGAATGTTCTGGCCCTCGGCGCGCAGCTGGTGCAGCAGGCCGGTGACATCCGCCAGCATCGGCAGCAGTTGCTCCGCCTGGGCCATGGCCTGGGCCAGCACTTCGTCGGCGTTCACCGGCTCTACGCCGTAGTAGTTCACCAGCGAGAAGTTGTGATACTCGATCACTTCGCGCAGCTTGGCTTCGAAGCGGGCCGGGTGGGCCAGGTCGCCGAAGCGCAGGCCGCGGCGCGCCACTTTGTCTTCGTAGGCGGGGCCGATGCCGCGACCGGTGGTGCCGATCTTGGCGTTGCCGCGCTTGAGTTCCCGGGCCTGATCCAGTTTGACGTGGTAGGGCAGGATCAGCGGGCAGGCCGGGCTGATGCGCAGGCGATCGCGCACCGGCACGCCGCTCTTTTCCAGCTTCTCGATCTCGGTCAGCAGGGCGTCTGGTGCCAATACCACGCCGTTGCCGATCAGGCACAGCACGTTTTGGCGCAGGATGCCCGAGGGGATCAGGTGCAGCACGGTTTTTTCGCCGTTCACCCACAGGGTGTGGCCGGCGTTGTGACCGCCCTGGAAGCGGACGACCGCTGCGACTTCCTCGGTGAGCAGATCGACGATCTTGCCCTTGCCTTCGTCACCCCACTGGGTTCCCAGCACCACGACATTTTTGCTCATGGATGTTCTCTTCGAAACGCAAATCAAAGGGTTTGGAGCTGCCAGGTGCCGTTTTCATGCACCAGGCGGCGGTCACAGGATGCGTCGGCGCGCTCGCCGGCCAGGCCGCACACAACGCGCTCGCCACTGGCCCGCAGGCGTTGAACTTCATCCCACCAGCCGGGCGCGTCGCTGGCCTCGGCCAGCACGCCGCCCCGGCGGGCGTAATCGGTGAGCGGTGCGCGGCCCGGCAGGGTCAGCAGGGCGCGCAGATCCAGGCTGAAGCCGGTGGCCGGACGGGCGCGGCCAAACACCTCGCCGATGTGGTCGTAGCGACCCCCATTGGCGACGGCGCGGCCGTGGCCCGGGCAGTAGGCGGCAAACACCAGGCCGGTGTGGTAATCGAAGCCGCGCAGTTCGCTCAGGTCGAAATAGAGGGCGGCATCCGGGGCGCGCTGGGCGATGATGTCGGCCACGCGATCCAGGGTGTCGAGCGCCTCGCTGACGCCTGCGGGGGCGCCGGCCAGCTGGCGGCGCGCCTCGCCCAGGGCGGCGCGATCGCCATGCAGGCGCGGCAGGGCGCGCAACCAGCCGGCCAGTGCGGCATCGCTCACCGCCTCGGCGATAAAGGCGTCGATTTCGGGCAGCGCCTTGCGCTGCACGGCGTCAAACAGGGTGTCTTGCTGGGCGTCGGAGAGCTGCGCGGCGTTGACCAGGGCGCGGTAGATGCCCACGTGGCCGAGATCCAAGTGGGCAGCCGGGGCGCCTCCGGCGCGCAGGGTCTCCAGCATCAGCAGGATGATTTCAATGTCGGCATCCAGCCCGGCGGCGCCGTACAGTTCGGCACCCACCTGGATGGGCGAGCGGGAGGCCAGCAGGGCCTTGGGCCGGGTGTGCAGCACGGAGCCGGCATAACACAGGCGCACCGGGCCTTCCCGGCGCAGGCTGTGGGCGTCGATGCGCGCGGTCTGCGGGGTGATGTCAGCCCGGATCGCCAGCGTGCGGCCCGACAGCTGATCGGTGACCTTGAAGGTCTGCAGATCCATGTCGCGGCCCAGGCCGATCAGCAGGGATTCGGTGAATTCGATCAGCGGGGGCAATACCAGCTCGTAGCCCCAGCAGTTGTACAAATCGAGGATGCGACGGCGCAGCGCTTCAACTTCGAGCGCCTGGGCAGGCAGCATTTCTTCGACACCGTCCGGCAGCAGCCAGCGATCCGCAATGGTCATGGCAATCGGGTCAGTGATTAATGAGGGTCAACAGTCCGGCACCGGCCAGCATGCTGACAAGGCCCATGATTCTCAGGCTGCGGTCGTTCATTTGCCCCATTACTTGCATCGCCTCGCGCCAACGGGCGGGGCTAACAAAGGGCAGGATGCCTTCTATCACCATAACAAGACACAGAGCTACACCCAGATCGTGCCACATGGTGGTCGTGGACTCCACAGCGCCAAGCATAAAAAAACCGGAGGCACCGCGCCCTCACTCAGGGGGGCAGTCCAGCCGGTTGCAGAATGATAGCACAGGTATGCCTGGGGGCGGCCAGTTCCGGCAGGGCTTTGGCGCTGTGGATGTGGGGGAATTTTCACGTGCATGAGGGGTGGTATTGCCCCTATTCATCGTTGCGAGGTAAATCTGGCGGGATGGGCCATACTGACCGAGAGCCATCTTTAATGGGAGCGGTGCGTGTGTCTCAGCTAGCGGCGTTTGGTGGTCGTCAATTGCTGGCGGCAGAGGTTAATTTCGTGCTCAACGCAGGTATCTCGCTCACGGCGTTGTGTTACGTGCTGATAACCCAGGATCTTGGCGATTGGCGTGCCACGCTGTTGCTGGTTGGTTTGGCCTTGTCGGCTATCGCGCATGGGGCGGCCGTGCTATTGGTGAGGCGAGCGTTCTGGCGGCTGTGGGTGCTGCATGGGGCGCTGTGTGCTCAGTGGTGGCCATCGTCGGGGCGATTGCGGTGTCGGGTGGGCCCACACTGACGGCGGCCAACCAGTTGTTGACGCTGTGTCCGGCGATTGCGTGGTTGGTCGCGGGGGCGCGCGTTGGCTGTATCTGGCTGGGGGTGGTGTTTGGGGTGGAGTTGTTGGTATTGGCGCTGAATTTGGTGCCAGGGTTTTATCTTAATCTTCGTCATGCGCATGATCAGGCGGCGGATCACATGCTGGTGTGGACTTACATGCTGCTGATGGTATCTGGGATTGTGTGGGGGATGAGCAGCCAGTGTGATGGCGAGGCGCGGGATTGTCAGGGTAGCTAGAGGGGGGGAGTGGGGCAGTGACTCACACCCGCCAGGCTCTCCTTTGCCAGCGGGTGCGGTGTGCAGTGCCTGATCAGGGCTTGGCGCCCTGATTGTTCAAGTATTTGAAGAAGTCCCCTTCGGGATCCACCACCAGGGTGTCGCCCTTGTTGCTGAAGGATTCCTTGTAGGCCTGCAGGCTGCGTAAAAAGGCGTAGAACTCGGGGTCCTTGCCATAGGCGGCGGCGTAGATAGCCGCGGCTTTGGCATCGCCTTCACCCCGAAGCATCTCGGCATCGCGATAGGCTTCCGCTTCGATCACGGTCTTCTGCTTGTCGGCCTCTGCACGGATGCCTTCTGCCAGCTCCTGCCCCCGGGCGCGGTGATCGCGCGCTTCGCGCGCACGCTCGGATGTCATGCGTTTGAACACGTTGTCCGAGACCTGATCCGGCAGGTCGATGCGCTTGACGCGTACATCCACCACTTCGATGCCCATGGATTTACGCGTGATTTCGTTCAGGCGCTTGGTCAGGTTCTGCATCAGTTCGTCGCGCTGACCGGATACCACTTCATGCAAGGTGCGCTCGCCGAACTGGTTGCGCAATCCTTCACTCACCTGGCGAGCCAACAGACCTTCTGCTCTTGTCTCTTCACCGCTGGTGGCGGTGTAGTAGGTGCCCACGTCGCTGATGCGCCATTTGGCATACGCATCGACGATCATGGCCTTCTTTTCGATGGTGAGGTAGCGCTCGGCGCTAGTATTCATGGTCAGGATGCGTGCGTCGAACTTGCGCACCTCATGCATCAGCGGCACTTTGACGTGCAGCCCAGGGCTAAGGTCGGCGTCCACCAGTTTGCCGAATTTCAGCAGTACGGCGCGCTCGGTTTCCTTGACGATAAACAGCGAGGCATTGGCCGCTAAGCCCAGCAGCAGGGCAAGGGACATGAAAATGGGAAAGCGTGAAGATTGCATCAGCGGAGCTCCCGGCGGCGGCTGGTGGTTTGGGCGTCCTGGCGCAGCTGGTCGATCACCTGATTGGTGAGTTCGCGCACCGAGGGCACTTCAGCGGTCGGGGTCGTGGGCTTGACGGCCGGCTGGCTGGATTTGTCCAGTGGCAGGTAAAGCACATTGTTGCCACCTTTCACGTCCACCAGGATTTTGGAGCTATTGCTCATCACCTGTTGTATGGCATCGGTGTAGAGGCGCTGGCGGGTGACCTCGGGGGCCTTGCGGTATTCGGTCAGCAGCTTCTCGAAGCGCTGTGCCTCACCCTCTGCACGGGCCACCACCTGATCGCGATAGGCGCTGGCGTCTTCCATGATGCGCTGTTTGCGACCGCGGGCTTCGGGCACGATGCCGTTGGCGTAGGTCTTGGCTTCGTTTTGCAGGCGCTCCTCGTCTTCCCGGGCGCGGGTGACGTCGTCGAAGGCGGACTGCACTTCAGATGGCGGGTCAGTGTTTTCCACGTTGACCTTGGTGACTTGAATACCGGTGACATAGGTGTCCAGGTATTGCTGCAGGCGGTTCTGTACTTCGACCGCAATCTGCTCGCGCCCTTCGGTCAGCACCTGGTGCATCTTGCTGGAGCCCACCACGTGGCGCAGGGCGGAGTCGGTGGCCTCACGCAGGCTGTTTTCGGGGTCCCGCACTGCAAGTACGTAGGACTTTGCATCAGAAACGTTGTACTGCACCGACAGTTTCACGTTGATGATGTTTTCATCCTGGGTCAGCATCTGGCCTTCGGTGGTGTGCTGGCGATAGCTGGTGGCGTTGAGCTTGGTGGTGCTCTCCAGCATCGGCCAGGTCCAGTGCAGGCCGGGGCCCAAGGTGCGGTGGTAGGTGCCCAGGCGCAGTACCACGGCACGCTCCTGTTCGTTGATCTGATATAGACCGCTCCACACCATGATACCGAGCAGGCCGGCTACCGCGATGGGAAGCAAGCCACTGAGGCCTGAGCCGCCGCTGTGACCAGGTTGGCCGCCAAACAGTTCGTTCAGGCGCTGTTGCAACTTGCGCAGCGCTTCGTCCAGATCCGGTGGGCCGCCCTGATCGCCGCCTCCGCCACCCCATGGGTCGCGCGGCTTTTGACCGCCCGGTTCGTTCCAAGCCATACATTGCTCCAGTGTGGGCTCTGAGAAAATCCGACTGATTCTATCAGAATTTGTGCAAATTACCGAAAGGGTTAGTTTGCTGTGATTGGGTTGAGCGCGTTGTCCACATCGAGGCCCTCGGCGGCCAGTAGGCGCGCCAGTTCACTGCGGGGGAGGTTGACGCGCAGTATCCAGCCGCCATCATCTTGCTGCGTCTCGGATTGGATGGCGCCAAACTCAAAAAGTTTCGCACGCAGTCGGCCTTGGCGGGCTGTGAGCGCCAGATCGCCTACTGCCAGCTCGCCGGCCAGGCGCTGGCCAATGGCCTGTAACAGGAGTTCGCAGCCTTGGCCGGTTTTGGCAGAGACCCAGACAGAGGTGGGCTTGTCGTCCAGCTCCCGCTCGATGTGGGGCTCGACCTCCCGCATCAGATCGATCTTGTTGTAGGCGCGTAGGCGGGGGATGTCATCGGCACCGATTTCTTCCAACACCGCATGCACCTGCTCGATGTGCTCCAGGCGCTCCTCGTCGCAGGCGTCGATCACATGGATCAGCAGGTCGGCCTGGGCGGCTTCTTCCAGGGTGGCGCGGAATGACTCCACCAGTTTGTGCGGCAGATGGCGGATGAAGCCTACCGTGTCGGCAAACACCACCGGCCCCACCCCGGGCAGGCGCAGCCTGCGCATGGTGGGGTCCAGGGTGGCGAAAAGCTGGTCGGCAGCGTAGACCTCGGCCTGGGTGAGCCGGTTAAACAGGGTGGACTTGCCGGCGTTGGTATAGCCCACCAGGGCCACCGTGGGGATTTCATTGCGCTGGCGGGCACGGCGGCCCTGGGCGCGTTGCTTGCGCACCTTGTCGAGCCGGGCGCGAATACTGTCGATGCGGGCGCGCAACAGGAGGCGGTCGTTTTACAGCTCGGTGTCACCCGGGCCGCAGCGCAC
>CAZYQX010000018.1:0-58469 GCA_964649985.1 uncultured Pseudomonadales bacterium
GGCGGTGGCCTCCACCACCGAGCAGGCCCTGTTTCTGCGCCGTTTCCTGACCATCGCCAACGAAAAGGGCTACGAATACTTCATCATGGAGGCCTTCGACCAGCCCTGGAAGCGCGATTCTGAAGGTGCGGTGGGTGCCTATTGGGGCGTCTACAACGCCGACCGCCAGGCCAAGTTCCCCTTCACCGGCATCGTGATGGAAGTGCCCCAGTGGAAGATGCTGGCGGGTGGCTCCATCGTGCTGGCCATGGTCACCTTCGGCTTGCTGCTGATCGACGGCTCCGCGCTGTCGCGCCGCGGCCGCTTCTTCCTCGCCATCGTCGCCTCTGGCACCGCCTCCATGCTGGTGTGGATCGCCTACGACTACGGCAGCCAGTACAGCACCGCCTTCTCCCTGATCGTCGGGCTGTTCCTGGCCCTGAGTGTGATCGGGGTGCTGCTGGTGCTGTTCGTCGAGGCCCACGAGATGGCCGAGGCCATCTGGGTCACCGAGCGCCGCCGTCCGTTCCAGGGCGTGACCTCGCAGGACGCCTATCGCCCCAAAGTGTCGGTGCACGTGCCCTGTTATAACGAGCCGCCGGACATGGTGAAGGAAACCCTGGACGCGCTGGCCGCGCTGGATTATCCGGACTACGAAGTCCTGATCATCGACAACAACACCAAGGACCCGGCGGTATGGCAACCGGTGGAAGCCCACTGTGAGCTGCTGAACCGCCAGCTGGGTCAGCACCGCTTCCGTTTCTTCCACGTCAGCCCGATCTCCGGATTCAAGGCCGGTGCGCTGAACTTCGGCCTGCGCCAGACCTGCCCCAACGCAGAAATCGTGGCCGTGATCGACTCCGACTATTGCGTGAACCCCAACTGGCTGAAGGAGCTGGTGCCGCATTTCGGCGAGCCCAATATCGCCGTGGTGCAAGGCCCGCAGGATTACCGCGACGAGAAAGAGTCGCTGTTCAAGCGCCTCTGCTATGCGGAATACAAGGGCTTCTTCCACATCGGCATGGTGACCCGCAACGACCGCAACGCCATCATTCAGCACGGCACCATGACCATGATCCGCCGCAGTGTGCTGGAGCAGATCGGCTGGGCCGAGTGGTGCATCACCGAAGACGCCGAGCTGGGCCTGCGCGTGTTTGAGGAGGGCTACCAGGCCGCCTACGTGGAGCACAGCCAGGGCAAGGGCGTAATGCCCGACACCTTCATCGACTTCAAGAAGCAGCGCTATCGCTGGGCCTATGGCGCGATCCAGATCATGCGCCGCCACACCGACTCGCTGCTGCGCGGCAAGGGCACCAAGCTCTCCTGGGGTCAGCGCTACCACTTCATCGGCGGCTGGCTGCCCTGGATCGCCGACGGCATGAACCTGTTCTTCACCGCCGGCGCCCTGCTGTGGGCCAGCATGATGATCCTCATGCCGCAGCGCATCGACCCGCCGATGTTCGTGTTTGCCCTACCGCCGGTCACGCTGTTCTTCGGCAAGCTGTTCAAGCTGGTCTACCTCTACCATCGCCGCGTCGGCACCCGCCCGGCGGATACCCTGGCGGCCGCGGTGGCGGGGCTTTCGCTGTCGCACACCATTGCCAAGGCCGTGTTGATGGGCTTCATCACCAAGGACATCCCGTTCTTCCGCACACCCAAGCTGAAGCGCCCTGACGGCCTGCTGGCCGGCATCGCCAACGCGCGGGAGGAAGTGACCCTGCTGTTGCTGCTGTGGCTGGCCGCCTTCGGCATCCAGGCGGTGCAGGCCGAGCCCTCCACCGAGGTGACGCTGTGGTCTGCCGTGTTGATGATCCAGTCCCTGCCCTATCTGGCGGCCTTGATCATGTCCATCATCAGCGTGATGCCTGCACCCACCGCCGATGAGCCCAACCCCGCCGCCAGCGCCAGCTGAGGCCACCAGGGGCGAACCACGCGGTTCGCCCCTTTCGTTTGTGGCCCGGGAAAAAACCGCGCCAGCCCTTCCGCCAAAAAGCCCTGCACAAGCTGTGAATTCTGCCCTTTGCGTTCCGTCATACAACTGCCATCATTCAGTCATAACGAGTGTGTCAGTGAAACGCACCAGGATCCGCACAGATGAACGCGATCAACGCCATTAAAGCAAAATCGGCCAAGCACTATGCGCTGCTGCTGGCGCTGCCGTTGTTGGTCGTGCCCCTGCTGCAACGGCTGGCATTGTGGGGCAGTGAGAGCGCCTATGGCGTGCTCTCCGACCTGCTGGCCGGCGGCATCCTCTTCCTGTTGGCCTACCGCCTGCCTGCACTGGCCCTGGCCTGCGTGCTGGCGCTGTGGACCATCACCTGCGGCGCCAACCTGGAGCTGGTGGCCGCCGTGGGCCGCATGCCCGGGCTGAGTGACCTGCAATACCTGACCGACCCCACCTTCGTGGAAAACTCCACCGGCGGCGGGCTCAGCCACCCCGTGTTCGCGCTCATGATGGCGCTCACCGGCAGCGCGGCCGTGCTGGCAAGATCAATGCTCGAAACAGGCGCATTGACGCGACTGCCCCGCACCCTCTGGCTGGCCCCCCTCACCTTGTGGACGGTGCACCAGGCCGGGCAATTCTTCCTGCCCAGCGCTGCCGAGCCCTGGAAGCAGTTCAGCCTGGCCCACAAGCTCACCGGCGAGGCGCTGGCCCGTTTCGACCTGATCGAAAGCACCATCGCCAACGACAAGGCGCTGCGCCAGAGCGTGGACGTCAGTGGTCTGGCCAAGCAGGATCTCTCCGGCAAGCGCCTGATCGGCAACGGCAAAGCCAAAAACGTGCTGATCATCACCATGGAAGGCATTCCCGGCGCCTACATCGCCGGCACCCGCCAGGCAGCAGGCTACAACTGGGATAAAGACCCCATGCCAAAGCTGAGCGCCTTCGCTCAGAATGCCATGCAGTCGCGCGACTACGTGCTGCACAGCCACCAGACCATCCGCGGCCTCTACGCCATGCTCTGCGGCGATTTCAGCAAGCTGGACTCCGGCACCCCCAAAGGGGTTGAGCTGCTGGCCCTGAGCGAGCGCAACAAGCAATGCCTGCCCGCGCAGATGAACCAGCACGGTTTCAGCACCCACTTCTTGCAGGGCGCCGGGCTGGTGTTCATGTCCAAAGACAAAATCATGCCGCACATGGGCTTCCAGCAAACCCGTGGCCGCGAGTGGTTCAAGCGCAAGCCCTACTACGAGTTTGCCTGGGGCATGGACGACAAGAGCTTCTTCGAGGGCGCCTTCGACTACGTAAAGGAGCTGCGCAAAACCCCCGATAAGCCCTGGATGCTGACCCTGCTCACCGTGGGCACCCACCAGCCCTACGCTGCCTCGGCCGCCTACGTGAAGAAATACGGCAGCGCCAAGATGGCCTCGGTCGCCTATCTGGACGAAGCCGTCACCGCCTTCCTGGAGAAGCTCAAGGCCTCGGGTGCCATGGAAGACACCCTGGTGATTGTCACCTCCGATGAGTCGCACAACGTCGAGGAGCTGCGCTTGGCCAGCGCCTGGGGCCTCAACCTGGTGTTCGCCCCCGAAAGCAGCGAGCTGCCGAAAATCAAGAATGGGGTCTACGGCCACGTGGATCTCACCGCCTCGGTGTTGGACTACTTCGGCTATGCCCTACCTAAAGACATCGGCGGTCGCAGCCTGTTCCGCGACTACGACACCCCGCGGGAGATGATCTCCTTCACCAATGGCTTCCTGCGCTATCTGGATCGCAACGGCAATTTCCAGGAGTGCGACTTCCAGAATGTCTGCCGCGAGTACAAGCAGGGCGGCCACTTCATTCAGCCGCAGGCCGCGCTGGCGCGCCAATACAGCGGAGCCGATGCCCGCCGGGTGGCGGTGCGCGCCCAGATTCTGGATCAGTCCCTCACCGCGCACCAGGCCGCGCAAACCTACCAGTTTGCCAATGGCGACCGCCGCAAGCTCAAGCGCAAGGTCAACAACGAGTGGACCGACAACCTGATCGGCGCCCAGTACATGGAATTCGGCGCCGGCACCCGCACCACCGTGCGGCTCAAGGTCAAGGCACTGAATACCGACAAACAAGGCGCCAAACTCTGGCTGGCGCTGAAGGAATTCGACCACGCCACCGACGCCACCGCCCCGGAGCTGCCCATCATCAAGAAGGGTGAAGAACTCGACATCAGCTTCGATATCGACAATCCCAAGGGGCGCAAGATCTTCTCCTTTCACCTGCTGGGTGAAGGCAAGGGCGAGATCGAGCTCACCGACTTCAGCGTGACCACCCACAGCGCGCTGGAACACACCCCGCTCTAATTATTCTGCTCAACTTTTGTACAACTCCGCCGATAAACCCTACAGGTACCTAGCGGCGGAGTTGTCATGCGCATCGCAAACACCACCCACCTGCAAATAGACACCCACTATCACAAGCAGATCAGGGAAGAGGAACACGAGCGCCTGCTGGTGGGCCACAGCCGTGGCGCCCTGCGCCCCGAGCAGATGACCGATGGCATGCTCTACGAGCGACACCGCATTGCCGAGGTGCAGCAAGGTAGCCGCCTGAGCGCGCAGCTCAGCAGTGGCGGCGAAACCACTGACGCGGTGCGCGCCCTGGCCCGCCAGGCACCCGGGCTGGCGGCGCGCGCATTGACGCCCCCCACCCTGGCCACCGCCCTCGCCCCCCCAGCCCAGGCCGCGCGTATGCAACCCGCCGCCAGCGACGCTGCGCCGGCCAAAAACGAAGACCGCGACGCGCTGGAAGTGGCCCTGCTGATTGCTGTGATTGAAAAGCTCAGCGGGCGCAAACTGGGCCTGGAGGCCATCAAACCGCTTGAAATTGGCCAGGCCGCCACCGCCAGCCTGGAGGCGCCAACCGCGCCCGGCGCGCTATCGGCAGAAAGCGCCAGCCAAGCGGCCCCAGCACCGGAATTCGGCCTCAGCTACGACTACCACTACAGCTACAGTGAATCCGAGCTGAGTGAATTTCGCATCAGCAGCGATGTGCTCACCCAGGATGGCCGGCGCATAGCCCTCGACATGGCCTTCAGCATGTCGCGCAGCTTCAGTGCCTCCGAAAGTATCAGCCTGCGCCTGGGCGCAGCCCTCAAGGACCCACTGGTGCTGAGCTTCAGCGGCACCGCCAGCCTCGCCAGAGACCGTTTCCAGTTTGACCTGGATGCCGACGGCCAAGCGGAACAGATCAACCGCCTGGGCGACAACAGTGCCTTTCTCGCCCTGGATCTGGATGGCAGCGGCCGCATCGAAAGCGGCCGGGAACTGTTTGGCGCCCTGAGTGGCGACGGCTTCGCCGACCTCGCCCAGTACGACCAGGACAGCAACGGTTTTATCGACGAGGGCGACGCGGTGTTCAAGCAACTGCGCCTATGGCAGCGCGATGCCCAAGGCGTGGACAGCCTGCGCAGCCTGCAAGACATGGGGGTGGGCGCCCTGGCCCTGGCCCGGGCTGAAACCCCCTTCGACCTCACCCTGGGCGCCCAACTCGCCGGCAAGGTGCGCAGCAGCGGCTTCTACCTCACCGAAAATGGCAGCGGCGGCGCCCTGCAGCAGATCGACCTGGTGACCTGATCCCCACTGGTGACAGGGATGTCAGCATTCAGATCATGTTCCGCTCCCCGTCCTTAGTATAGTGTTAATACCTACCACGGAGGAGGCCGCCCCCATGCACGACATCACCAGCCCCGCCGACATCGACTCCTTGGTGGAGCACTTCTACAGCCGCGCCCTGCAGGATGAGCTGATCGGCTTCTTCTTCACCGACGTGGCCCGCATCGACCTACCCCAGCACCTGCCCAAGATCAGCCGCTTCTGGCAAAACCAGCTGCTGGGGAGCTTCCCGGACTACCGCGCCCGCACCTTCGAGGCCCACCTCGACATCCACCAGCGCGCCGCCTTCCAGACCGCCCACTTCAACCGCTGGCTGCAATTGTGGCTACAGAGTGTGGATGAGCTGTTTGCCGGGCCGCGCGCCGAGGCCGCCAAGCAACGCGCCCGGGCCATCGCCACCAGCCTGGAGCAAGGCCTGAACCGCCGCGAGCCTGAGGCCGGCTTCAGCCCTGCCGAAGCAGGCAAGGTGGGGCAGTGGCCCTAGCCACACATATAGCGTTTTTGCCCTCATAGCCCACATCAGAAGCTGCTCGTGCAAATTTACATTTGACACAATACAATTGCAGACAATAGATTAAACAACACCCATTTGCGGACGCCCTTGCCATGACCAGCCTCCACGATTTCAGCTGCAAGACCTTATCCGAGCAGGACAAGCCCCTGGCCGACTACAAGGGCAAGGTGCTGTTGATCGTCAACACCGCCAGCAAGTGTGGCTTTACCCCCCAGTTCAAGGGCCTTGAGGCGCTGTACCAGAAATACAAGGACAAGGGGCTAGAGATACTGGGCTTTCCCTGCAACCAGTTTGGCGGGCAGGACCCCGGCAGCAACGAGCAGATTGGCGCCTTCTGCCAGAAGAACTACGGCGTGAGTTTCCCCATGTTCGCCAAGATCGAGGTGAATGGCCCGGGGGCCGATCCCCTGTTCCAGCACCTCAAGGCGGCGGCACCGGGGCTGCTCGGCAGCGAGGGCATCAAGTGGAACTTCACCAAGTTCCTGGTGGACAAGGACGGCCGCGTGCTGGAGCGCTTTGCGCCAGCCACGGCGCCAGCCAAGCTGGAAGCCGCCATCGCGCGCCTGCTGGGCTGAGCGCATGGTGCAGGACGATGCTCTCACCGACCAGCTGCTGAAGCTGGACAACCAGCTCTGCTTCGCCCTCTACGCCGCCTCCAGAGCCATGACCCAGGCCTACCGGCCGCTGCTGGAACCACTGGGGCTGACCTATCCGCAGTATCTGGTGATGCTGGTGCTGTGGGAGCTGGGGGCAAAGGGGGATATCAGCGTGTCGGGCCTGGGGGAGCGACTGCTGCTGGACAGCGGCACCCTCAGCCCGTTGCTGAAGCGGCTGGAGGCTCAGTCCTTGCTCCGCCGCTGGCGCGACCCGCAGGACGAGCGGGTGGTGAGGGTGGGGCTCACGCCGCAGGGGCTTGCACTGAGGGCACAGGCCGCCTCGGTGCCGGCTACCCTGTTGCAGTGCCTGCCCTTCCCGCTGGAGGATGCGCTTAAGCTGAAACAGCAACTGCAACAGCTGGCCCGCCAAGGCCTGCACGCCCCTGGAGATCAGCCCTCGTAGGCGGGCGATTCCCCACGGTTGCGCGCCTCAAAGCTCTTCAATACTTCATCGCTGCTGAGCATGCCGGCGTTCCAGGTGGCCACATGGCGCAAGCCCTCCTCCACGCTGTGATCCCGGGCATGATTCAGTATCTGCTTGGTGCTGCGCACCGCCAGCGGTGAGCGATGGGCGATCTCCCGGGCAATGCGACGCACTTCGGCCAACATTTCGTCCGCATCGGTGAACTGGTCGTTGCAGAAGCCGCAGTAGATGGCCTCCTCGCCCGGCATTTTGCGGCCGGTGTAGGCCAGCTCCCGGGCCAGTCCCGGTGCTATCAGCCGGGGCAGGCGCTGCAGGGTGCCTAGATCAGCCGCTATCGCCAGCTCGATCTCCTTCACCGAGAAATAGGCATCATCGGTGCAGTAACGCATGTCGGCACAGCAGACCATGGCCAGACCGGCCCCCACACAGGCCCCCTGCACTGCTGCCAGCACCGGCTTGCGGCAGTCCTCCAGGGCGCTGAGGGCCGCCTGCAGACGCAGGATCAGGGCGCGCAGGTGCTCGCTGTGATGGGCCCGGTCATCCTCTGGCCCCGCCGGCAGCTGGCTGAACAGCGAGAGGTCGATGCCGGCACAGAAGTGGCGCCCCTCGGCGGCCAACACCACCGCCCTCACCTCTGGTGAGGCATCCAGCTCGGCAAAGCACTCGGGCAACTCCCCCCACAGCTGCTCATCCAGCGCGTTGGCAGCCTCCGGGCGGGCCAGCCACACGGTGGCCACACCGCGATCCACCTCTATGCGCAGTCGCTGGTATTCGTTCATGGCATACTCCCTGGCAAGATGTTGGGGCTTGGCGCCTGCCTTAACCAGGCCAGCGACGCAAAAACCGGGCGGGATCATCCACCACCGGCAGCGCGGGCTCAGTCACAGGTGTGCCCAGATAAAGATAGCCGACGATTTCATCGCTATCGGCCAAGCCGAGCCCACGTTTTACCGCTGGGCTGGTGGCAGGAAAGCCGGTGCGCCAGATGCCGCCAAAGCCCTGGGCCCGGGCGGCCAGCAACAGATTGAGCGCACAGCAACCCGCCGACAGAATCTGCTCGATGGCCGGGGCCTTGGGGTGCTCGCGCAGCTTGGCCACCACAGCAATCAACATGGGGGCCCGCAGTGGCAGGCCGCGTGCCCGCGCCAGCTCCTCCGGGGTGCTGGTGGGTTTCTCTTCCGCCATGCTGGCGGCAATTAGCTCGCCCAGCTGTTCCCGGGCCTGGCCCTCGAACAGCACGAACTCCCAGGGGCGCAAGCGGGCGTGATCGGGAGCGCGCAAGGCCGCCGCCAGCATGTTCTCGAGCGCCTCGCCGCTGGGGGCGGGCGCCTGCAGTTGGGGGCAGGAAACGCGGTTGATCAACAGGTCGAGAGCGTCCACGCACAACTCCAAATCAAATCATCAAGGGGATCAGCAAACGCGCACAGGCGCTTGGCACATTGTGGGGCGTTTAGGTGAGTGCTGGGCGCGCGCAGCCCCCACCCTGTAATTCAGCGAAGATCCTTCAGGGCGCAGATACTGATTTGCCAGGTTCATCAGATGCCGTGCCCGATTCCTTCGCCTCCTCCTCATCAAAGCGGCAGCGGGGCAGCTGCTCGTGGCTCAGATTGCTGCCACCAAAGGCATTGATGCGCTCGGCGGAGTCAGGATGCGTCGACAGATAGGAGAGCACCGACGACGCGTCTTCCTCCTCGCCACCCCCACAATGGTAGGCCTCAAGCCGCGCCATGGCATTGGCGAAATGCACCAGCGGCAGCCCCAGCGCCTGCATGCGCTGGCGGGCGTAGTCGTCCGCCTCGCGTTCGAACTCGCGGGAATAGGCCAATCCCACCAGCACGGCGGGCATGGCACTCAGTTGCCCCACCACCGAGCTGGCATCCCCCAACAGCGCGGAGGCGAGAATGAACACACCGGAGCTGCGGTAGATGCCTCGCAGGGCATGCCGTTGCTCCACATGGCCGATCTCGTGTAGCAGTACCGCATCCCACTCCTGCTCCACCGGCGTCATGGTGATGAATTCGTCGGTCACCACCACCGTACCATCAGGCAATGCAAAGGCGTTGGCGCCTATGATCGGCGCCTTGCGAAACTCCACATGCAGATCATGCCCAACCCGGCGGCCCACCGCTTTGAAGTGCTCGCGCAATGCTTGCTGGCGCGCTGGTGGCAACTCGCTCGGGGCAAAAAACTGCTCGTCGAAGCCGGTCATGGCCCCCTGGGCAATGGTATCGATGACCAGCTGAGGGGTATGGCGCGCCGCGGCATCCGCCGCCATGGGCACACCGTAGACCACGCTCCAGAATGCCAGCCCCGCCATGAGCACCAGCGATGCCAGCGCCATGCTCCAGCGCTGCTCCAACCAGTGCACCCAGCCCAAGCCGGCCGGCTCCCCCCCCAGCAATGACAACAAGGCCTCGTGCTCGCGGGTTTCAAACACGCCCCCGCAGGGGAACTGCAAGGTGCGCGGCATGCTGCCAAGCCGTTCAGAAAACGTGATCTCAGAGCGCTCGGCACGCGCACAAGGGCCGTCGTCAGACAGCACCTCGAACGCCCCGGCCTCAGCCACCTGCAAGCGCGCGGAACGTCGTTGAGCACTCAGCCCGTCATACCAGATGCCGCTGACCGTCATATCAGGCTGATGTCCGCATCAAACATGTCGCCCATTTCCTGCCCCAGTGCACTCTGCTGGCGGGTCTGATCGGCAACAAAGCTGTCCAGATCGCCCGCGACCTGCACATCGGTGCGCTCGGCCGCATAGCGCGCAGTGCGCACCGCCGCCCAGGGGATGAACAAGCCCAGGCTCAGCACGATACCCAGCCAGTTGCCCAACTGAAGTGAGATGTAAGAGCCAATGCTATAGCGGGAGTGGAACACATGGCCCTCCACCTGTGTGTGGTTCACCACCAGGTTGCGGATGCGCGTTTGATACCAGGCGTAAAGCACAAAAAAGCCGACATAAAACAGCGTCATTGGCACTATCACCAGCTTGCCCACAGCACTCTCATCGCCCGACTTCAAGGTTTCGGGGTCGATGCCCAGCAGCGATGCCATCGCCCCCGTACCCCCTACAACACCGCCAAAGAAAACCACCATCAGCAGCACAAACAAGCCCAAATACTTGCCGAACAAGCCATAAAAACTGCCCACACTGGCATCAAAGCTGAAACGACTGGTGCCATAAGCATAGTTATTGACCGTATAGGCCGTGCCCTTGTGCATGGCCAGCGGAAACAGCAAACCAAATGACAGCATGCCCAGCAGTGGCCAGCCCAACAGGGCCGCATAGGCCCCCTTTAAATCACCGCGAAACCCGAAGCGTATATTGCGATAACTGGTGTTGTTGGCACCAAAGCGCATGGAGGTCCAGAACATCCACGGAAAGGCTGCAAAGAAGAGTGCCGCGGAGAATAAACCCACCGCCGGGCTGATTTCAGAGCCAAAAGCCAACGCAACGAACAAGATAAACGCAATGACGCGCCCCTTGAGGATCTGGAGAGGCTTGGCGTGATAGCCGAAATTCGAGTCCCCCAGCCAGGTATTGCCGTGGAAATAGGTGAGCCTGCGCACCTTGGCCCAGGCACTGTAGACCCCCAGGGTCACGATGCTGAGCAGCAGGTTGACGATCCAGATGCGGAAATACTCGGCGCCATTGCCGCTAAACCCAAACGCCACATGCCTAGGCATTAGCGGCTGCTGCACCTCGTGGGTCGGGTGAGGCAAGGTATCCACCACGGTAAAATGAGGCGAAATTTCATGGATATTCTCCACTTTTCGCTCATCATCCATGGCGCCCTCGGCGTCCAGCGGCGCCAAGCTCCAGCCATCCCCCGCCGCCGCCTCGCCAGTGCCAGCAGGAGCCACGACCGGCTCAACAAGCACAGCCTCCTGGTGTTGCCGCGCGACGTTAGCCACCAGGCCGATAGCGCGTATACGCTCCGCGTAGCGCTCTGCCGTTTCTCGATCGACATCTCGTTTAATACTGGCGGGCAAACGCATCAGCAGGACATCGGCCTGGTGGGCATCCAGCCGAAACTGCGCCACAAAGGCCGCCCAAGCCGCTTCGAAGTCCTCCCCCAAAAGCGCCTCACCGGTCAATATGACTTCAAAGCCATCCGTGCTCATAGCACTCCCCTATGTTATTTAGCCGCCGCAGAAAACAGGCACTACGCCTGTTTTACAGCGCAATATCCACGTCAAACACATCCGACATGCCCTCTCCCAGGCTATTCGCACGCTGCTGTTGGTCAGCCACCACGCGATCGAGAGAGCCATTCATACGTAAACCAATATGCTTTGCGCGATATTGCGCCATGCGCACCCGAGCCCACGGATAGTAGAGCCCCAGTGAAATCACGGTGAACAGCACATTGATGGAAAAAAGCAGCGAATAAGAGCCGAAGCCATAGTTAGCCTCCAGCCAGTGAGGCCCCAATCGCGTGTTGCTATAGAGGAGATTCGTCAGCACCACCTTCATGTATGACTGCCACACCAGGTAGTAGGCCAGCATGAACACTGGCGCCAACGCGACCGTCAGCTCAATCATGTCGAACACCAGCGCGGCAGCTGCAGCCAAGGCAGCCATGATCAAGATATAGCCCAACACCAAGGAGCGATAATACAGCCCCAGCTGCCCCACGAATTCAAAGCGCATATCACCGTAGCGCATGTTGGAGGCGACATATTGATGCCAGCGGAACCAGCTGTAGGGCAGTATCAAACCTGCGGTAACCGGCGTAAGCAGCAGTGTTTGCAGAAACAGCCAATACAGCTCACCCACGCCGCCATGAAAACTGAAGCGAACATTGCGATAGCTGCTCGTCGCGGCACGAAACCGCAGGGAGGACCACACCACCCAAGGTATCGCAAGCATTAACACGCCACCGGCGATGGCCGCCCACTCCGCCGAAAACTCCTCGGCAAACAGGTAGAGGGCAAATAGGATGACCGCCAACACGCGTCCTTTCAGGATGGCCACCGGCTTGGCCAGATAACCGAACGATGAGGCATCCAGAACGGTATTGCCATGAAAATACTGCTGGGTACGCACCTTGGCCCAGGCACTGTAGATACCCAGCGTCAACAGCGTCAGTACCTGGTTGACGATCCAGATGCGGAAAAACTCGCCGCCATCCCCCTTGAAACTGAAGTGGAGTTTCTCTGTGCGGCCGCCAGTAGCGGAGTGCTCGGCATAAGCCGGTGTGAAATAGGTGTCACCTTGCTGAGTTCGCCTCGGCTCGTCCCCTGCCGCGCGGGGCTCAATGGGGATCAACTCAAGGCTGGGCACACTCACCACCTTTGCCTCGACCGCCTTGGCAGGCTCCAGGGGGGGAATGCTCACGGTTTCCCAGGCAATGCCACTGTTGGGCGCCAGGGACGGGGGCGGCAATGGCGCCACCGGTTCCGGCGCGGGTGCAGGGATGGACACTGGCAGTGGGGCCAATTGCACCGGGGTGGTGGGGGCGACTAACTCGGGAGCCCCCAAAAAGTCGCGGCCACTGTTGGACATGCCCGTGAGCCAGGGCTCATCGGTGCGAGGTAGCGGCGCTGCCGACGCCGGTGTATGAAGCTCGGCAAGGGGCAAATGTGCCGGCGTTGCAGCAACTGAAGATGCGCTTGTCTGCGCCTGGTGTGCGTCGAGCGGTTGATCGAGCCCACCAGCACTGCTGAGCCACCCCAAACTCTCTTCGGCCTCATGGGCCGCCGGCGCCAGCACATCAAGCGACAGGCCTGAGCCTCTTGAAATCATAGGTGGCGGCGTTGGTGTCGGCACGGGCATTAACGGCGCCAATGCAGGTTGCACCGCAAACTCAGCCGGTGCCGGCATGGCAGGAGCAAAGCCGATGGGAGCCAAGGTAGGCACCGCGTGGTCATCGTCATCTGCCGCCGGGTGGGGTGCTACCTGATCGGACTCAACCGCTTTGAACTCGGGAATAGCCGTTTCCCGCAGCGGCTCAGGATGGGGCGGCTCGCTCTCAGCGACAGGCGTGACCGGCAAGGGGGAAATGTCGCTGGCGGAAGGTGTCGAGGCTGGCGCCAGCGCGGGCTTCGGGGCCTCGTCAGCAACTGGGGCGGCTGCGGCGCTGTCAGCCGGTTTCAACTCCACTTCCAGACCAATGCCACGGATCATGGTAGCGCGCCGCTCGGCAACATCCTGGCGCAATTTTCGGCCTACCGTCACGGGCAGGTTCTGCCGCCACTCTTCGGCCATGTCTGCGGGCACGGCCAACTGGCGCACGAAATCCGCCCATACGGTGTTGAAATCACCACCATGGAGCAATTGTCCCGTCACCAGTACGTCGAAACGGTCGGAACTCACCCGCATATCCCCTTGATCAAATTCACTTCTCTATATAGACGAGATCGGGGAGATGACCAGTAAGCGCCGACATTCCCCGCATAGTTGGACTCAATACGGATGGGGAAATTAACCCCGGTAGGCAGGGTTGCTGGGCACGCCCGTTTCGTAGAAGCGCTTCAACCCCAAACCGACCTTGAGGACGATACCGCGAATCACGCGGTTGAGCAGCAGTTTATCGAGCATGCTGCCCACACCGCCCCAGGGCATGGTGTAGACCATGGCCGGCTTGAACAGCGTCTCGCCGTTACCGGCGTCTTCAATGCTATAGACGAAAACGGCTTCCTTGAACATCGGCGGCGCGCCGGCCCCCTTGTGCAGGCGAATGGTGAAGCCACGGCCCTCGTTCCACTCCACCACCGTCTCATCCATGGCCGGCCCTCGCTGCTGAAATACCCGGCGACTGGCGCCCACCCCCTCCTTTTGCTCGGTATTGAAGCGGCAGCCGGTCAAACCCGGTACATAGCGTGGGGCCAGGCTCAGGTCGCGCATACGCTCCCATACCTGGTCGACGGGCATTTTGATTCTCACTTCTGCGGCGGCCGTGCTGGACATGACTTCTCCGTGATTAGCTGACACTGGCTTGGGGCTCGCATAATATCAGAGGTATTCGGCGCGCCGGGGCCACACGCCGCTAGGTGGGTGTATCGCGAGGGAAATCAGACCACGTTTTTCACGCATGGCGGCTTGGCTTGCCGCCGCGCAAATCAGGCGGGGAAATCCTTGGCAAACAGTGAGATCCACTCTGCAGCCGCTTCTTCGGAGCTAAGCTGACGCCCCTCGTGTTCGGCGACGGTCTGTCGGTAGAGTTCGATCTGACACACCTGCTCGACCATGCGAACACTGAACGCATCCTGCTCGCCTTCGAAGCGAATGCCTGCCTCATAGGCATCGCCATCGGGGTGACACCACACCACTACACCATGGCCCCTGTAGGGGGGCTTGACCAGGGAAATGGAGATATCGACCTCTGAACCCACTTCCAGCGCGTGAGCCACGGCACAACACAGCCCCCCCTCGCTCAGATTTCGGCTCTGCGCAAGGTGACGGGAGCTGCTAGCGTGCAACTGAATGGGCACCGCAGCCGGATGGCGTATAAAACGGCGCATGCACACTCCCTGTTCATTTCCTAAATGTTCTCACTCATGGATGAGTGTAGACCTTATCCACCCGGCTGAACATGCAGCCTCAGATCAGAGCATGTCGGCGTAGGGGCTCTCTAGCTCCAGGCTGATCACATGCTCCACACCTTTCAGGCGCATTTGATGGCCATCCAGCGCTACATCCTCGCCATGCAGCACGTTGTGGTCAAACTTGTAGACCGGGGCGGCCTCACCCCGGGTGGCGCGCTGATCATAATCCGCCGCCGCCTGCGCCGTGGCCTCGGCGCGGGCGCGCCAGCTGCGCATGGCCTCGGCGCCGTGCTTCTTGCCCAGCATGGTTTCGACGATATGCGGCGCCAGCAGGTAGGCGGTGGCGTTGTTGCCGCCGAAGCCCTTGGCGTTGATGATGGCGGTGTCGATGCCGGTGGGGCCGAAGTCCTTGTGCTGGTTGTCCAGCCACAGGTGGGAGTGGTGCACGTCCTCGGCCACGAATTCGATGGTCTTGATGCCCGGCAGCAGGCCATGGGCCCACACGCCCAGGCTGGCGACGATCTGGTCGCCGCCGGCCACGCCGATGGAGTGCCCCAAGAAACACTTTACCGCGCCCACCGGCCAGCGCTGGATGCCGAAGGCCTTGGCGGTTTCGTTCAGAATCAGCGATTCGGTGACGCGGTTCTGCGGTGTACTGGTGCCGTGAGCCTGCACGAAGGAGCGCTGGCGAATGCCCTCCTCGCCTACGATGGCGCGCGCGGCGGCCACGGCCTTGGCCACGGTGATGTGGTTGCCCACCCCCGGTGCGGAGATGGACTTCTTGTAGCCATCGGCGTTGACGAACACATCACCCACCGCACCGAAAATCTGCGCGCCCAACTCCAGCGCCAGTTCGTCGTCCATCAACACGATGAACTGGGCGGCCTCGCCGATGGTGAAACCGGCGTTCTGGGAGAAGGGGCGCACCGCACGGCGGTGGTCAGGCACGGTGGCGCCCTTGTCCGCATCCAGTGCCAGCAGTTCGGCATCGGTGACCAGCGCACCCATGGCGCTATAGCCCTCCATCACCTCCGGCGTGATGGCGGCTTCGGCATTGCCGACAATCGCCACCCGGGCGCGGCCGGACTGGATGTCATGCAGACCCATGCGCAGGTTGTAGAGGAAGGAGGCACAGGCCCCCATGTTGGTGCCGGTGTTGCCCAGGCTGCCCAGCACGTAGGCATTGATGAAGTCAGCCGGCATCTCGGCAAAGCCGAACGGGCAGTGTTTGGAGGTGACGCGCTTGCCGTTGGCGCGCGCGGCCATCATGCCGCCGTTGGAGTTGCTGTCCAGCTGGCTCATGCCGCTGCCGGCGTAGACGCTGATCAGATCCGGGCTGACCCGGCTGGCGATCAGATCCCAATCGATGCCCATGGAGCCCAGGGCATCGGAGGCGCCGAAGATGGTCATGGCCAGGCCGCGCGGGTGGCTGCGGGCCGGATACAGGCTCTCGGGCACGAAGCCGCTCGGCAGCTGGCCAGCGGAGTTCACATCGGAGCTGAGGCTGGTGGGCACCAGCACCTCGGTGCCGTCGGCGATGTCGATCCGCACCGTCTTGGCGTCGAGTTCGGTGATCTGCCAGCCCTCGGGCAGGCGCTCAGGCAGGTGGCGCTTGGCCACGGTGAAGTTCACCGGGCCGACCAGGTTCATGCGCTTGTTCCAGGGGATGTTGTCGGCGTCGAACAGGTTTTTTTCCAGCCGGCGCACCAGGGTGCCGTCCAGCACCTGCTGGCGCACCTCAGGGGTCAGCTCACTGCCCAGGCCCATCAGCTGAGCCAGGCCCAGCAGAGTTTCGTCGGCACTGGCCTGATCCAGGGCGTCGATGATCATGCGGCGGTAGCCGTGGTGGCCGGAGCTGCGCCCCGCCGGGTTGATCCCACCGAAACCTACGATAACAGGCAGACGCGACATCAGATCCTCCAGTATGCGTACGGATGCACCTATGCAGTGCTACGAGTGGCCACGATTCTAGTCATGAGATTGCCATAGGAATACGACATTTTTGCCATTAAACTAAACAAAACGGCCACATCGTCATTTTTCCCATGCCCACCGTCGCCTTCCTGGTCTGCGAAGACAGCCTGGCCTCCAGCGTGGCCTTGCCACTGGAGATGCTGAACGCCGCCGATGCCGCCTTCCGCCAGCGCCACCGGCGAGCCACGCCCCTGATCACCCAGGTGCTGAGCCTGCATGGTGGCGCGGTGCGCACCGCCGGCGGCCTGTTGCTGGGGGTGGACGGCCCCGCCGAAGCGCTACAGGCCTGCGATCTGCTGGTGCTCACCGCGCTGTGGCGCAACCCCCAGGCCACCGTGCAGCGCCACCGCCCGCTGCGGGCGTGGCTGCGACAACTGGCAGAGCGTGGCAGCCTGATCTGCGCGGTGGGCACCGGTAGCTGCCTGCTGGCGGATGCCGGCCTGCTGGACGGCCGGCCCGCCACCACCCACTGGTACTACATGGATAGCTTTGCCCGGCGCTATCCCCGAGTGAAACTGCAGCGCCGCCACCTCATCACCCAGGCGGAATCGCTCTACTGTGCGGGCTCGGTGAACTCGGCGGCCGACCTGATGGTGCACCTGATCGGCCAGCTGTTCGACACCCACACCGCCCGCCAGGTGGAGGCCCAGTTTTCACCCGAGATCCGCCGCGCCTTCGAGCGCCAGAGCTATGTGCAAGGCAGCAGCGGCGTGCACCACGACGAACTGGTTGCCCGCATTCAGGAGTGGATGGTGGGGCACTACGCCGAGGCCACCGACCTGGCCAGCCTGTGCCACCGATTCGATCTCAGCGCCCGCACCCTGAACCGTCGCTTTACTCAAGCCACCGGCCAGCCACCACTGCAGTACCTGCAAAAACTACGGCTGGACATCGCCCGGGAGCTGCTGCGCGACACCGACCTGGAGGTGGGCGATATCGCGGCCCGGGTGGGCTATCCGGATGCCGCCTATTTCAGCCGGCTGTTTCGCCGCGCGCTGCAGGCCAGCCCCAACAGTTACAGGAAGCAGGTGCGCGGAAAACTGTTCACCCCCTGAGAGCCTATTCAGAATCTCGATCAAGGGATGCAGCGCAAGGCGAGATTCTGAATAGGCTCTGAGTGTGCAAGCCCTACGGCGCCGACTACGCTTGAAGAAAAGATCAACTACCCAGGAGCGGGACCATGCACACGGCCAGGGCAACAGCGCGACACATCAGCCTATGCCTCAGCCTGCTGGCCTTGCTCGCCATGGGCACGGCGACCCATGCCGCCAGCGCCGCCATTCTCTGCTACCATCGCTTCGGCCCCAGCGCGGCCGACAGCATGACCCTGCGCACTGCCATCTTTGAGCAGCAGATTGCCCGGCTGCGCGCCGAGGGCTATCAGTTCGTGGCGCTCGATACCCTGCTGGCGGGCGTCTTTGATGGGCAGCCGCTGCCCGAGAAGGCCATCGCCATCACGGTGGACGATGGCCACCGCACGGTCTACAGCGAGTTGCGCCCGATCCTGCAGCGGGAAAAACTGCCGGTGACGTTATTCATCTACCCCTCGGCCATCTCCAATGCCCACTACGCCATGACCTGGCAACAGCTGGCCGAAATGCGCGACCTACCCAGGGTGAGCATCCAATCCCACACCTACTGGCACCCGAACTTCAAGCTCGAAAAGAAGCGTTTGTCGCCCGAGGACTACCGCAGCTTTGTCGACAAGCAACTGCAGCAGTCCCGCAAGACATTGCAGCAGAAGCTCGCGGTGAAAGCCGACCTGTTGGCCTGGCCCTTTGGCATCCATGATGACGCGCTGGAGCAGGCCGCCAGCACAGCCGGCTATCGCTACGCGTTCACCATCGACGGCCGCCACGCCCGCCCGGATGACGCACATCAGGCGGTACCGCGCTACCTGATCGCCGATGCGCAGGGCGTTGAAGGATTGATCAAGCGACTCAAAACAGGAGACCGCCAGCCATGACAGGATTTCGTCGCACCCTGCTCGCCAGCCTGGCACTTGTACTCAGCGCCAACCTGCAGGCCCTCAGCCTGAGCGGCCGGGTGGTGGACGGCGCCAAGCAAACCCCGATCGCAGATGCCATCGTGGTGGCCGGCCACAGTGAAGTGCGCACCGATAGCAACGGCCACTACCAGATCGAGGTAGCCGAGGGCACCACGCAACTCGGCGCACGGGCAGTGGGCTACACCCGCACCCGCATCGACATTCCGGCCAGCGGGGCAGCGCCCGACATCACCCTCAGCAGTCTGCATCCCAAGGGCCTCTACCTATCGGTGTACGGCATTGGCAGCAAAACGTTGCGCACCCGCGCGCTAGACCTGATCGAAAGCACCGAACTCAATGCGCTGGTTATCGACGTAAAGGGCGATCGCGGGCTGATCGGCTTCGACCTGGACGTACCCCTGGCACAGCAGATCGGCGCCCGCACAGTCACCACCGTGCACGACATGCCGGCGCTTATCCAGCAACTCAAACAACGCGATATTTATCTGATTGCCCGCATCGTGGTGTTCAAGGACGACCTGCTGGCCGCCGCCAAGCCCGACCTGGCCGTCAAAACCGCCGGCGGCGGCACCTTCAGAGACAACGAAAAACTGCGCTGGGTGGATGCCTCGCAACAGCAGGTGTGGCAGTACAATCTGGACATCGCCGAGCAAGCCGCCAAACTCGGCTTCGATGAAATCCAGTTTGACTACGTGCGCTTCCCAGACAAGCGGGGGGTGCAATTCAGCATCGCCAACAACGAAGAAAACCGTGTGAAAAGCATCTCAGGATTTCTTGCCGCCGCCCGTGAACGGCTTCGGCCGCACAACGTTTTTGTGGCGGCAGATCTGTTCGGCTACATCGCCTGGAACCAGAACGACACCGACATCGGCCAGACTCTCGCAGGCACCGTGCCCCACCTGGACTACCTCTGCCCCATGCTCTACCCCTCCGGCTTTCAGTTTGGCATCCCCGGCTATCGCAACCCGGTGGCCAACAGCTACAAGATCGTCAATCTCACCCTGAAACGCGCCGGTGAGCGCAGCGGTATCTCGCCCCTGCGCTATAGACCCTGGTTGCAATCTTTCAAAGACTACGCCTTCGACCGGCGCAAGTTTGGCGCCGGCGAGATCGGCGACCAGATCAAGGCAGCGGAAGACTTTGGCAGCAGTGGCTGGCTGCTGTGGAACCCGCGCAATGTCTACAGCGATGCAGGGCTGAAAGCGCAGTGAAGCAATTAGACGGCACTCGCCGCCAAACAATCCAGAAGAAAACATACCGTCACACTGGCTTGTGGCACACAGTTGCATCATGCCTTTGGCTGGCGCTGGCCTTGCTGAGCACCACCAGCCACGCCCTGGAGGCCTCCGACCTCAACCCGCTAGACACCATCATCCAGGACGAGATACATGCCGGCCACATCCCCGGTGCCGTGGTGCTGGTGGGCCAGGGCGAGCGGGTGCTGTACCGCAAGGCCTTCGGCCTCAAAGCCGTTGCACCTGAGCCCGAGCCCCTGCAAGCGGACACCGTGTTCGACCTGGCATCCCTGACCAAGGCGGTGGTTACCAGCACCGCCACCCTGCAGCTGGCCGAGCGCGGCCTGCTGGAACTCGATGCTCCGGCGGCCCGCTATTGGCCCGCCTTCGGCAGCCAGGGCAAACAGGCCATCACCCTCCGCCAGCTGCTCAGCCACAGCTCGGGCCTACCCGCCGGCATCGACACCGGGCGCGCCCAGGACCCCGTCGCCCTGCACAACCGCATCGCCCTGATCAAGCCACAATCCCCCCCTGGACTGGGTGTGCGCTACAGCGACGTGAATTTCGCTGCCCTGGGTGAAATCGTGCAGCGGGTCAGCGGCCAGCGGCTGGACATTTACGCTGCAGAACACATCTTCACGCCGCTCGGCATGACCCACAGCCACTATCGCCCGCCCATGGCGTGGCGCAGCAATATCGCGCCCACCAGCCCCGACAAGCAACAGCGCATGCGCCAAGGCCAGGTACACGACCCGCTGGCCAGTGCCCTGGGAGGCATCGCGGGGCATGCCGGGATGTTCGGCAATGCGGACGACCTCGCCCGCTTCGCCCGGGCGCTGCTCGCCCCCAGCGGCCAGCTATTGAAAGCCGACACCGTGCGCGCCATGTTCAGCCCACAAACGCCTCCGGGCAGCCCCCTGCGCGGTCTGGGCTGGCGCCTGGAGGCCCCGCTGGCGGCCAACCGCGCCGCCCTACCCGCCCTCGGCGCCGCCAGCCACTACGGCTTCACCGGCACCGCGCTGTGGCTGGACCCTAGCAGCCGAACCTACATGATCGCCCTCAGCAGCCGCCTGCACCCGGATGAACGCGGCGACGCCGGGCCCTTGCGCGCCCGGCTGGTGGCGGCCCTCAGTCAGGCCATGGGCCCGATGCCCGCCGCCCAGCTAGCCAAGCAGCGCCCCGAGCTGGCAGAACGGCTGAAACCCTATATCGCCGCGCCAGTGGCCCAGCCACTGCTCACCGGCATCGACGTGCTGGCGGCGGCGCAATTCGAGCCGCTGCGCGGCAAGCGCATCGCCCTGCTCACCCATCGCAGCGGGGTGGACGGCCAGGGCCGCCGCACCATCGACGTGTTGCAACAGGCCCCCGGCGTAACACTGCTAAGGTTGCTCAGCCCCGAGCACGGCCTGGCGTCTGACAGCGAGGGCAAGATCAAGGATGATCGCGATCTACGCAGCGGCCTGCCTATCGCCAGCCTGTACGCCGACAGCAAACGCCCCTCGGCCGCCATGCTGGAGGGCATCGACGCCCTGGTGGTGGATCTGCAGGACGTAGGCGTGCGCTACTACACCTACGCCACCACCCTCGCCTATCTGATGGAGAGCGCCGCCGCGCGCAAACTGCCGGTCTACGTACTCGACCGGCCCAACCCCATCCGGGCGGATGTGGTGCAGGGTCCGCTGCTGGATGAGGACCTGCGCAGCTTCACCGCCTACTGGCCGCTGCCCCTGCGCCACGGCATGACCCTGGGCGAGCTGGCCCGGCTGTTTGCCGGCGAGGCCCATATCCCGGTCGACCTGCATGTGATCCCCATGCAGCACTATGCGCGGAACCAGTGGTACGAAGCCTCGGGCCTGCCCTGGCTACCGCCTTCCCCCAACCTGCCCGACATGGTGAGCACCGCCCTCTACCCCGGCGTAGGCATGATCGAGGGCGCCCAGGTCTCGGTGGGGCGAGGCACCCTCACCCCCTTCCAGCTGGTGGGTGCCCCCTGGATCGATGGCCCCGCACTGAGCCGGGCGCTGAATGCGCGCAAACTCGCCGGTGTGCGCTTTGAAGCCACTCGTTTTACTCCCGCCAGCGCCACCCATGCGGGCAAGGCCTGCCAGGGCGTGCGCGTCGTGCTACTGGACCGCGATCAACTGGACACGCCCGCCCTGGGCCTGGCGCTGGCGGCGGAGCTGCACCGACTGTACCCGCAACAGTTCAGCCTGGGCCGCACCCTGGGCAATGTGGGCTCACGAGCATCGCTGGACGCCATTCGGCAAGGTGAAAACGACCAAGCCCGGCAGCAAAGCGCACTGGCGCACTTCAACCGCATCAGGGAGCGATATCTGCTCTACTGAGTGCCTGATGAACAACACGCTATAGTTGCGGTGCGCAGCCAGGGCGCAGGGCATGGCTATGCAACACTGATGTGAGCACCGCGCCGGCAGAAAACAAAGGCCGGGCATCAGCCCGGCCAGGTTGCGCGCGAAGCAAGTTTCAGGAATGGCGACCCGCACTGCCTCGCGGAGGTGTCAGTATGCGCAGGCCGCCAGGGGCTTTGCTGCGGAAATCACCGCCACCCGCGGCTGCAGGGCCTCCAGCGGCTCCCCCGGAGCATAGCTGAAGCTCACGGCGATCTGATCACCGGCCTGCACCTGGCAGGGCTCCGCCACCGGCAACACCAGATACTGGTTGTGCCAGTCGATGGTTGAGGCGGTATCCAGGCACACCGCCAGGGCATTCTTGGTGATGAAACGCAGCGCGTTGAACAGGCCGCCTTCCGTCACCTGAATCAAGCCCTGCCACTCGCAGCGTTGGGGCAACTCGGCATCGTAGGTAAAGCACTGGAACAGCACCGGGTCCGCCAGGCCGGCGGTGCGGGGCTGTTGTGACACCGGGCATTGAAACAGCGGCGTGGCGGCGTAATAGCCCTCGTAGAGGTAGTCCTGTTGCACCGGCTGCACCGCCTGCAGGCAGGCCTCGGGTACAAACATCGGCAGCGGGCCGCCGAATTTTTCCAGATAGCGACGCTTGAAGGAATCGATCACCTGCACCTGCTTCTCGCGCAGAAGGCCGACGTGCAGCATTTCGCATATCACCACATCCACCGGCTCAGGCGGCAGGTAGTCGAAGGCATCCGCCAGTACCACCTGTACCTTGTGGCCATTGGGATTGGCTGACAGCATACGGCGCGCGGTATCGACCAAAGCCGGGTTGCGCTCCACGCAATAGACCCGCTCTGCACGCTGCGCGGCGAAGAAGGAGAGCACCCCGGTGCCCCCGCCCAGCTCCAGCACCCGCATACCCGGCTTGACCACATAGTCGATGGCCGCGCGGAAACCCTGCATGCGTGCTTCGTCCAACAACATGTTGTAGTGGTACTGCACCGGGATGAACTGGCCCAGCAGTTTGGATTCGTCAGTAATCGGCGTCACGGAGGCCTACCTTCGTTCAGGCTTTTATTGATCAGTGGCGGGGGCATTCCACCGCAAAACGGCCAACACTTGCCGCCCGCGAACTCCTCATTGCCCTGCACACTGCCGTTTGAGTAATGTAGAACAGCTTTTTGGCGCTCTCCATTATTTCTGACGGGATAGCAGCACGTTCTGGGCCAAGTTTGCTCTGCACGGCGGCACTGATCGTTTAGACTGCGGCTGCACTTCATTCACAGGTACCCCGTCATGCTCTACGCCCTCACCCTCAGCAAGACGCTGCATCTGCTCGCCGCCCTGATCTGGGTCGGCGGCATGTTTTTCGCCTATATGGCACTGCGTCCAGCGGCCGCCACCTTGCTTGAAGCCCCGCAACGTTTGAGCCTGTGGACGGGCACCTTCCAGCGCTTCTTTGTCTGGGTATGGGTGTCTGTGGCCACGCTACTGGCCAGTGGGCTCTTCATGACCTTTAGCCGCTTCAATGGCATGGCCAGTAGCCCACTTTACGTGCACCTGATGCTGGGCCTGGGCGTGGTGATGATGCTGATTTTTGCCCATGTCTATTTCGCCCCTTATGCCCGTCTCAAACGGGCCGTGTCCACTCAAGACTGGCCCGCCGGGGGCGCAGCATTGGCTCAGATTCGGCGCTTGGTAGGCATCAATCTATTATTAGGCCTGATCACCGTTTGTATTGCCAGCGCCGGGCCTTTATGGCCGTCCTGAATCAATTATTGCAAATGATATTAATTTTTATTAGCATCGAGCGCAAAGTGAGCTACAACACAATTCCTTTGTGAATCAAGATGTAAGCAACTATATTTAATCTGCTTACTATAAAAAAAGCGCCTAAGCGCACGATTAGCCCACCGCAAGGTGAGAGCAACGTAAGAACCTCTGGAGAACAAACGTGAACAACATGAAACTAAAACTGCTAAGCCTGGCCATTGCCGCCAGCACCAGCTCACTCGCCATGGCCGGCGCTCAAGCCGACGCCAAGGGTTTTGTTGAAGACAGCGACCTGCAACTGCTGGCACGCAACTATTATCTGAATCACGATAACCACAGCGCTGCTGCAGACGAGCAAAGCTACCAGGAAGAATGGGCCCAGGGGCTGATGGCCGAGTATCAATCCGGCTTTACCCAAGGCACCATCGGCTTCGGCGTGGATGCCTACGCCTATGGCGGCCTGAAACTCGATACCGGCCGTGGCCGCAATTTCCAGGATGACGCCTACGGCGATTCCCTGCTGCCCACCGATACCGATGGCAATGCAGAGGACAGCTACAGTGAAGTAGGCGGCGCCGTAAAACTCCGCGCCTCCAGCACCACACTGAAATACGGCGAGATGCGCCCCACCGCCCCGGTATTCGCCACCGGCGACGCCATGCTGTTGCCGGAAACCGCCACCGGCTTCCTGCTGCAGAGCGAGGAGCTGGACAAGCTGATGGTTGAGGCCGGCCACTTCACCGCTTACAACAACTTCGCCTCCACCAACAGCGATGACGAACTGGCGCCCGCCTATGGTGAAGGCCAGGCCGGCAAGAGCATGGACTTCGCCGGCGTGGTGTACACCCTCAGCGACGATTTCAGTGCCTGCATATACACCGCCGAATACGCAGAAACCTGGCGCCAGCACTACCTGCACAGCAACTACACCCTACCGCTGGCCGAGGATCAAGCGCTCAACTTTGAATTCAACCTGTATCGCACGGCCGATACCGGCGACAGTTATCAGGGCGAGATCAGCAACACCACCTTCAGCCTGGCAGCCGCCTACACTCTGGGCGCACACACCCTGGGCCTGAGCTACCAGCGCGTGAACGGAGACACCCCGTTTGACTACGTGGGCTACGACGCCATCTATCTGGCCAATGCCATGCAGAACTCGGATTTCAACGCCCCCAACGAGCAATCCTGGCGGGTGGGCTACGATCTGGATCTGGGCGAGCTGGTCACACCGGGTCTGAGCCTCTCTACCAGCTATGCTCGCGGCTCGGATATCGACGGCACCGGAGCCGACATCAACGGAGGCTATGTTGATCAGTTCGGTGAGGATGGCTCACACTGGGAGCGCGATATTGCGTTGGCCTACGTAGTGCAGGAGGGTTCCGCCAAGGATCTCGCCATCAGCCTGGAGCAGGCCACCCACCGCGCCAATCACGCGCAAGGTGAAGGTAACAACGACGAAGTGCGCGTGAAAGTGGAGTTCCCGCTGGACGTGCTCTAACCACTCCCAGGCAGGTTCCCCCTGCCCTCGGCCATGGATGGCCTGATACCGCACGGACAGCTGGCGGATATCAAGTTCAGCCTCCCCCGCGCTCTTGCCGTGGCGGGGGAGACTCCGCACGATCAGTCGATCAACACCACCCGGCGTTCCTCAACCAGCGCCTTGCCCTCGCGCTGCAATTTGACCGTGCCCACATACTCACCCCGCGGCCAGGCCGGCAACGTCAAGCGCTTGCCGGCAAACTGGGAGAACTGGGCCAACGGGCGATCCAGCACCTGCTGATGCGTCACCAGTGACTGGCCATCCGGCTGCCTGACCTCCAGTTGCAGCAGATCGCCCTTCAGGCCACCAAACAGTTCCACACCAAACACCAGCGCCGGCACGCTGGCAGGCAAACGAGTCACCCCACTGTAAGCCCCTTCCCGCGCCAGCGCGGGATCAGGTGCCGCAGAGTGGAACCAGCTGTGCAACAATCCGGAGGGGATGTATTTCAAGCGCTCGGCGACCTCACTCGCCCACAGCGGCGCGCCCTGGGCCTGGCAACCACCGTCACGCATCAAGCGCCCGGTGAAGGGGTCCACCGGCTGTTTGTCGTGGCGTAGGGTCAGATGCAGGTGCGGATACTCGCTGAGCCCCGACATCCCCACCAGGCCCAACATCTGCCCCTTCTTCACATGCTGCCCTGGCCCCACCCGCACACTGCCCTTGCGCAGATGGCAATACTGGCTCTCGTAGCCATCGGCATGCAGGATGGCCATGCCGTTGCCGCATTCACGCCCGGCGATCGCGGCCTGCCCGCGCGAGTGGACGCTGATATCCGGCTCGCCGTCGCGGGTGCCGCGCACCACGCCATCGGCAATCGCCAGTACCGGCACCCCGGACTTGTAGCCCGGCAGGTCGATGATGCGAAAATCGGTGCCATCGTGGCCGTCGTTGCTCAGCTTGCCACAGCGATAGTCCTGGTAGGCCGTCGCCCCCTGTGCCGGCAGGATATCGACATACTTCTGCACCACACACTGGCGCCCGTATTCGCAGGAAACCGGCATGCCAAACCCCTGTGCGGCGCTCAGCGTAGAACTCGCGCATGCCGCCAACAAGGCCAACCCGAGTCTCAGCATCGGCTCTGCTCCTTAGCCACCATCCCAAAATAAGGCACTTGACTTAACTCCATTTCCATACAAAGATTAAGTCAGTCGACTTAATCAGATTCTAGGCTATGACACCCTCACAGCAGGCCCTGATCCTCGCCGCCGAACAACTGTTTGCCCAACAAGGCATCGACGCCGTCTCGGATCGCGAGATCGCCCGGGCCGCCGGGCAAAAAAACAATTCCGCCGTGGCCTACCACTTCGGCGGGCGGGAGGGGCTGCTCAACGCCATCCTGGATCTTCGCATGCAACCACTCAATCAGCAGCGCAATCAGTGCCTGGACGCGCTGGAAAAGTGTGCAAAAGCCGACGATGTATCGGCGCTGCTGCACTGCCTGGTGCAACCCTATGTCGACCAGCTGCACTCCCCCGAGAGCTGTCATTATTTCGGCCTGCTTTGCCAGCTCTTCAACCGCGACCTCGATTATGCCCTGTTCACGCAGCATCCACAGCGGGCAAGCTCGCTGCTGCGGGTGAGCGCGTTGCTGCTCAAGGCCCTGGCGCACCTGCCCCAAGCCGAGGTGTTTGTCAGGCTCAGCTTCTGCGGCATCCAGATCATCAACACCGTCAACCGCTGGCAAGCCGAGCTGAGCCTGAACCCGGAGCGGCTTCCCCCAGAAGAGATTCAGCGCCGAACCCACTGCCTGGTCGGCTTCCTCAGTGCCGGGCTCAGCGCACCGCACGCCCCCTCTCAAGAGGTACTGCCATGACGAATCTAGAAGCCACACTCGGGCTCAGCGTGCTCGCCATCTTCGGCGGCGCCTATCTGCTCGAACTCGCCTGCGGCCGTATCACGCGCGGCGACCGTCCAGCGCGAGACATGCTGTTCACGCTGTCCGGGTTGATCTCCCACGCGCTGTTGTCCGGGCCGGTGGTCGGCAGCCTGGCCGGCCTGCTGGTGCAGCAATTGTTCGCCGGGCAGGCCAACGCCCTCAGTGCCACGCCCTTCTGGCTGGCCTTCCCCATGGTGTTCATCAGCATCGAGTTCTGCCATTACTGGATTCATCGCTGGTCACACGACAAGCGCTGGCTATGGAAGCTGCACCGCACCCACCACTCAGCCGAAGAACTGAATACCGGGGTACTGTTCCGCTATAACGTGTTCTGGGTGTTGCTGCTGCCACAAACCTGGTTTGGCGCATTCAGCGTTTATATGGGCCTGGGGCTGCCCTATATGGCGGCCATCCTGACCACCTTCAGCGTCAACGTGCTCACCCACACCAGTTTCCGCTGGGATCTCTGGCTGCGGGAGAAGATGCCCTGGAGCGAACCACTCTGGCGCATTGTTGAGCGCGTCATCACCTTGCCCGACACCCATCATGCGCACCACGCCTACGGCAAGGATGCCCACCCCAACGGCAACTATGCCATTACCTTGTTCATTTTTGACACCTTGTTCGGCACCGCCAGAATTCCCAACCGCCGGCAACAGCAGTTTGGCCTGCCCTTATCCAAACGGCTTGCGTGGTCCGAAGAATTGTTCTGGCCTGTGATACGCCGGCCGTTGCTACCCAAATCAGGACAGGCATCGCACGGTGAATGAACTGCCCTTCATGACCTCGCCGCCACCGGCATGAAGCGATTGCCACACACAACACCACCCCGTTCCACGTGCCAGCCGCGCAGTGCCTAGGCCCCCAACCCGGGGCCTTTTCCCCCACCGATTAAGCCTGCATGCAGGTCAGCATTCCCCCTCCCACCACCACCTTAGCCCCACGCCAACGTTGGGCCACCACAATAGCGCCAACAGGCAAACACACTAGCAGAATGTAACCATATGTTTTTATGAGATTTTATTCTTTTCACAGCCACTGCGCTGACAAGCCGAAGGCGCCGATTGCACATAAGCTTTTACAGCAGGCACTTCAGACCTGAACCCGAAAATAAAGATTTTGAGAGGGCAACATGAAACCTTTGCTCACACTGGCCGTGTGTATCGCTGCGCAAATTGCCAGCAACAGTGCTTCAGCCAAAGTCAGTGCAGAAGAGGCCAGCCGGCTGGGACGAGATCTCACCGTGATGGGCGCCGAAGCCGCCGGCAACGCAGATGGCAGCATCCCCGCGTTCTCTGGCAAGCTCCCCCCCTTTCCGGCCGAGGTATACCAGCAACCGGGCAAGCACCTGCCGAACCCTTACGCCAATGAAAAGCCGCTGTTCGAAATCACCGCGCAAAACTACACCCAGTACAGCAAGCATCTCAGCGACGGCCAGATCGAGCAGTTCAAGCACTATCCCAAGACCTACAAGGTGGTAGTCTACCCAACCCACCGGGATGCGGTTTTCAGCGAGCAGGCACAGAAAAACACCGTGGCCAACGCCACCCGCACCGAACTGGTGGAGGGCGGCAATGGCTTCATCAATGGCATCGGTGGCACCCCCTTCCCCATCCCCAAAGATGGCCAGGAAGCGATCTGGAACCAGCTGGTGCGCGTCAGCACCTATTACTACGACATCACCTATGATGGCGCCGCGGTGTACAAGGATGGCCAGGTCGGCTTCCAGCGTACCCGCACCCGCACCCTGCTGCCCTTCTTCAAGCCCGATGGCACGCTGGAAGACTTCAACCAGATGCTGGGCTACCAGATGGTGGAGTGGCTGGAACCCGAGCGCAAACGCGGTGAGATCATCCTGGTGCACGAAGCCGTGAACCAAGTGAAATTCCCCCGCGATGCCTGGATGTATTCCCCTGGCACCCGCCGCGTCAAGCGCGCCCCGGTGGTGGCCTACGACAACCCCGCCGGCCCGGGCGATCTGCAAACCGTGGACGACGGCCGTATGTTCAATGGCGCCATCGACCGCTACGACTGGAAACTGGTCGGCAAGCAGGAAATGTTCATCCCTTACCACAACTACGATGCTGACAATCCGAAGCTGAAGTATTCCGAGCTGTTGACGCCCTATCACATCAACCCGAATTACATCCGCTATGAAAAGCATCGCGTCTGGGTGGTTGAAGCCACCCTGAAACAAGGTGCTCGTCACCTCTATGGCAAGCGTCGCTTCTATCTGGATGAGGACACTTGGCATGTGGTGCTGGCCGACAACTTCGACAACCGCGGTCAGTTGTGGCGCACCAGTATGCAAACCCAGATCGTGCACCCGCTGATGCCAGGCGCTTACAGCCGCCTCTGGATCGTCTCCGACTTGCAGTCCGGCGCCTACGCGGCAGACCGACTGGTGAACCAGCTGCCCCAGGCCGAGCGCTTTGACCTGAAGCCAGAGCCGCTGGAGAACTTCACGCCCAACGCCATACGCATCAACACCCGTCGCTAATAGCACTCATAATCAAGGGAGACGGACATGAAACACGTCATTAAGCCCAGCGCCCTGGCGCTGGCAGTCAGCATCACCCCCGCCGCACATGCGCTTGACCTGCAGTGGGGAGAAGGGGCAGAGGCGGTGAAAGTAGGTCTGACCAATGAAGTCACCTACGGCCTGCAAATGCGCACCGAAGATCCCAACCGGGAAGGCACGGTCGCGAGATTGCCGAGTCCGGCACTGGCGGCCACCAATCCAAATCAATTCCTGTATCAGTCCGCCATGGCGGGCCGTGTCGCCAACGGCAACGATGGCAACCTGAACATGGACAAGACCATCGTCTCCAACCGCTTGAGCCTGCTCAGCGAGCTGAGCATCGACTACCAGAATATGGGCGCCTTCGTGCGCGGCCGCGCCTGGTACGATGCCGCCTACAACAATCGCAGCCCGGAACACTGGACACCCAACAGCTACACCTTCAACCCGGTGTTTCTACCCAAAAAAGACTTCAACGGCAGCGATCTGGGCAGTTTCGAGCAGGAAACCGAAGACTACATGGGCAGCCAGGCGGAAATTCTCGACGCCAATCTGTTCTACAACTTCGACATCGCCCAGCAACCCGCCAGCGTGCGGGTGGGCAAGCAGGCCATCAACTGGGGTGAGGGGCTGGTGTTCGGCAATGGCATTTCTTCCTCCATCAACCCGGTGGACGCCAATGCCGGCACCCGGGCAGGTGTGGAGATCAAGGAAATCCTCATGCCCACCGAGGCGGTGTACGGCCAGTTTGCCCTCACCAACAATCTGGGGCTGCAGATCTTCAGCCAGTGGAAACACCGCCCCACCGAGCTGTTCCCGGTCGGCACCTTCTGGTCAGATAGCGATACCCTGGGCGCCGGCTCGCTGGTATCCCTCAACCCGGGCGGCGCCAATAAAACCCAGGTGGAACGCGACGCGCGCGACAGCGGCCAGTTCGGCGTGGCAGTGCGCTACACCACCGATGGCGGCACCGACTTCGGCCTGTATGCGTTGAACTATCACGACAAGACACCCAGCGTGGTCGCCGACCCCGCAAAATCATACTATGAGGTCTTCTACGCCGAAGACATCAGTCTCTACGGCGCCAGCTTCTCCACCGAGTGGGCCGGCGCCAACGTGGCCGGTGAGATCAGTTACAGGCCCAATGCCATTGCCGTGCTGGACCCCACCTGCACCGCCAGTTTTGGCTGTAACACCCATCTGCCCGCCGAGCCGGTGCGCGCGGAGTACACCCAGGCGCAGATCTCCGCGGTCAAGGTGTTCGAGCCCACCGCCCTGTGGGAAAACCTCAACATCGCGGCCGAACTGGTGAGCTGGCGCTACGGCACCATCAAGAACGGTGACAACGGCGACGAAGATAGCCTGTTCGTCACCAACACCCCCGACGGCTATGCGTTTTTCACCCGCGTGGAGCCTGGTTACAACAACGTGATCGCCGGCGCCAACATCACCGTGCCGATGACCATGACCTACGGCCTGAGCGGTACCAACGCCCGCACCAATGCCCGTGAAGACGTGCTGGTGGCGTCAATCGGCGTTGAGGCGCGCTTCCCCAGCGATCTGCGCGTATCGATGACCTACACCAGCTACAACGGTGAAGACGACGATCAGTACGACAAGAACTTCTACAGCCTGGCAGATCGTGACAACGTCGCCATCGCCGTGAAGTACAGCTTCTGATGGTTGCCTAAAGGTGGCGAGGGGCCCATGGCCCCTCGCCTTGCATTCAGCTTACCAGGGGTATTCGCGCGACCTAAAACCAGCAGCAACTGCTAAGCTGATACTCACTTGGACTACTGCGGATGTTCCTGTGAATGTCTTTAGCCTGATCGCCTTGGTGGGCGCTTCACAAGGCTTTGTTCTGGCCTTGATGTTGGCCACACAACCCTTTGGATTCAGGCCGACCAACCTCATGTTGGCCACCTTCATCGGCATTTTCTCCACCCGGCTGTTGGTCTATTTCATTATTTATTCCAACCAGCTGGCCACATTTCCCTATGGCCCGCTGTTGCTCAATCTCAATTTCGCCCTTGGGCCGTTACTCTATTTCTACGTGCGCTCCCTCACCATGGCCAATTTTGCCTGGCGCACGCGCGATTATTTAACCTTCCTGCCCGTGCCCATGGCATTCGCCTATTCCTTCTATCTGGTGGGCTCTATTCCCGATCTGCACGCTACAGGGAACTGGTGGGCCGGCAGCGCTGGCACCCTGCGCGAAAATATCGGCATGATTTATCTACTGCTGAGTGCACTGTATTTCACCCTGTTCATTGTCATGGCTGGCCGACGCCTGGTGCGCCACCAGGAAAATATCGAACTGTATTTTTCCAACACCGAAGGCAAGCAATTGCGCTGGCTGTGGGTGGTACTGGCCGGTTGTTTGCTGATTTCCCTCAGCACCGTACTGGAACAGATGCTTCGCATGTATGCCGGCTTGAGCCTCGGTCCACGCCAGTCGGTGGGCACCATTCTTGCCACCCTGCTTTTGTACTACATGGCCTTCATGGGCATGCGGCAGTCACTGATTTTTCTACCACGGCAAACCACCCAGGGCGAGCAGCCCGTGGAAGAAGCCATCTTCGAGCCCGAAGCCGTTGACGACGAGCCCAGGCGGGGAAAATACGAGAAAAGTGGCCTAAAAGAAGAGGACCTCAGCGCTCTGTGGCAAAAGCTCGAACAGGTGATGCAGGACAAGAAGCCTTTTACCAACATCGAGCTCAAACTGGCCGATCTGGCCGAACTGGTGGGCATTTCGGGCAGCCATCTCAGCCAGGTGCTCAACCGCCAGGGCGGGCAGAAGTTTTTCGACTATATCAATGCCTACCGCGTGCAGGAGGCGGCGCGGCTACTGCATGAAAAACCCAGTTTGAGCCTGCTGCATATCGCCTTGGCTTGCGGCTTCAGCACCCAGCAAGCATTCAGTTCGCGCTTCAAGAAAGTCATGCACATGACCCCCTCCGAATACCGCCAACGCGGACGAAACACCCCCGCCTGACACAACGATGCCCGGCAGGCAGCGCGGAGTCGCTGCCAGGCATGACTCAACCGGCATTTATTTTTTATTGCCGAAGTGGCGGGAAATCTTTACACCCCGCGGCGTGCTTTGATCAAGCTGTCTAATCCGTTGGGGACCCGCGAGTCACCGAGGCTGAATGCCCGGAGACCACGCCCCAACGACCTGTCGCCACGCAGAGTATGTTCGTCATGCGCAAACTGATTACAGTCTGTTCCATCGCACTCCTGGCGGGAACCGCTCTGTGGCTGAGCGCCTGTATGCCGTCGCCACCTGAGCGCCAACTGTTCATCAATGCCAATGTGTTGACGATGGACGGCCAGAACGCACGCGCCCAAGCCGTCGCCGTGGAGCGCGATCGCATCATGGCAGTGGGGACTACCGAAGAGATCCTCAAGTGGAGAGATGCAAAAACCACCGTCCACGATCTTGCCGGCAAAACCCTGCTTCCTGGCTTCATCGACGCCCACAGTCACTTCCCTGGGCTCAACAGCGCTGAGCTGGTGGCCGATCTCAGCAGCCCCCCGGTTGGCAAAATCACCACCATCCAGGCATTGCTGCAGGCACTGAAGCACCAGGCCGCCAAGCGCCCGGCAGGCCAATGGGTGGTCGGCGTTGGCTATGACGACTCCATGCTGAGCGATAATCGCCCGATCAGCCGCTGGGATCTTGATCGCGTTTCCCCTCAACATCCGATCTTCGTGATGCATGTGTCCGGTCACATCGCCGTGGTCAACAGCGCGGCACTGGCACTGCTGGGCCTGGATGCCGACAGCGCCCCCCCCGCGGGTGGGGTGTATGGTCGCGACCCGGACGGCCAGCTCAATGGCGTGCTGGAAGAAACTGCACGCCTCGACGCCGCCGCACGCGCGATGGATTTCTCACTGTTTCAGTTTCTGCGCCTGGTGCGGGATGGCGCCACCCAGTACGCCAAAGCCGGCGTGACCACCGCCCAGTCGGGCCTGACCAGCGACCTGTTCCTGAAAGGGCTGAAGCTGGCCGCCACCCTGGGTGCCGTGCCACAACGCCTGGTGATATGGCCGGATGAAGCGCTGGGCACCGCCTGGGCCAAGGGCGAAACCGAACTGGCCAGCGGCAACAGCGAACAGTTCAAAGTGGGCGCCGTGAAGCTGGTCGCCGATGGCTCCATCCAAGGCTTTACCGCCTATCTCTCCAGCCCCTACTTCAGCGTGCACAACCACACACCTGATTATCGCGGCTACCCCAGCATCGACCAAGCGGCGCTGGAAGCGCGTGTTGAACAGCTGCATGTGGCCGGGCTCCAGATTGCCGTGCATGCCAACGGCGATGCCGCAGTCGAGAATGTGCTGCAAGCCTTCGAAAAGGCACAGAAGGACTACCCCCGCCCAGATGCCCGGCACATCATCGTGCACTCGCAGATGGCCACCGAAGCACAGCTGAAGCGTATGGTCGCCGCTGGCGTGACCCCCAGCTTCTTCTCGGCGCACGTCTACTACTGGGGCGACCGCCATCGCGACCTCTTCATCGGCCCCGAACGGGCGGCGAACATCAGCCCCGCCCACAGTGCACAACAATTGGGCCTGCGCTTCAGCGTTCACCTGGACACTCCGGTGGTCCCCATGCAGCCTCTGTTGGCCGCCTGGAGCAGCACAACCCGCCTGACCAGCTCGGGTCAAGCGCTGGGCCCTGAGCAGCGCATTGACCCCATGCTGGCCTTGCGCGCCATCACCATTGATGCCGCCTGGCAGGTATTTGAAGAAAACAGCCGAGGCTCCATCGAGCCAGGCAAGCTGGCTGATCTGGTGGTCTTGGCCGCTGACCCCATCCAGGAAGCCCAGCACATGCGCGATATTCAGGTACTCCGCACCATTGTCGGGGGCACCACCATTTTCTCTGCCGACCAACCTGAGCAGTCATCCAGCGCCGCCCTGTGGCAGTGGTTAAAGTAGGGATATCAACATGCGCTCGATGCTAGGTCTCATTGCCTGTACCCTCCTGCTGGCCGGCTGCTCAGAACCGCGCACGCCCAAGCCCATTCCCACCGGCGTGGCCGATGTGCCGCGCTTTCTGGGCGCGCCAGCCACGGCCCAGCCGCTGCCGGTGCAGCCGGCGCCCGTTCACCCGTTCATGGCGCAACAGGGCTTCAACAGCATGCATGGCGACAGCGCCAGCAGTGATACTCACCCAGGCCCAGGCCCACTCGGCCACAACACGCAAGTGACCAGCCGGGTGGGAGCGCGCATGCCGGGCGGCCAGTGTGCCACCGTGACCTTCGCCCGCAGTGGCCGGCTGGTGGCTCTCTGCACGGCCATCAACGGCTTCCGCATCCAGCTGTTGGAACCGCGCAGCCTCGAGTTGCTGGCTGAATACAAGTTGCCGGTGCGTCCATCCACCTACGAAGCCCTGATCGCCTGGGACAAACGCAAGATCATGGAGGACAGCTCGGGCGCCTATTTTTACCTGGACCACCAGGACCGCGTCGTGATGGCCGACAGCCAACAGGTCATCCAGCGCATCGCCCATCGCCAAGTGGCAAGTGGCGCGTGGGAGTTCTACCAGGACGGCGCCTGGGATCTGTCCGGCGCCGTGCCCCATCAATGCGTGGGGCCAGCCACCCCCTTCCCCAGTGGCGAATGCGATCCCATCACCGCCGTCATGCCCGACTACCAGGGCTTGATCTGGTGGGTAACCCGCCACGGCCGGCTGGGTACCATCAACCCGGACAAAGGCACCATTCGCAGCTTCCAACTGCAAGGCGAAGAGATCCAGAATGGCTTCTCGGTTGCCGAAGATGGCGTCTATATCGTTTCAGATCACGCCATGTACCGCTTCGAGTCGGCGGCCGATGGCTCGCCGCGCATCGGCTGGCGCGAGCCCTATGATCGCGGAATCAGCAAAAAAGTGGGCAGCATCAACCAGGGCAGTGGCACCACCCCCACCCTGCTCGGCCGCGATTACGTCACCATCGCCGATAACGCCGAACCGCGCATCAATATCGTTGTCTACCGGCGCCAGCAGCACATTGAAGGGCCGCGTGAGGTGTGCCGCATACCGGTGTTCGATGCCGGCCACTCCGCCACCGACAACTCCATGATCGGCCTGGGCAACAGCATCCTGCTGGAGAATAACGCCGGCTACAGTCACGCCTTTGGTCAGAAAGACTGGAACAGCGCCGGCGGCGGCATCACCCGGGTGGATATCCACCCCGATGGCCGTGGCTGCGATGTGGTGTGGTCTTCCGAGGAAAAGTCGCCGTCGGTGGTGGCAAAGCTCTCCACCACCAATGGACTGGCCTACTTTTATACCTATCAGCCTCAAGCCAGTGGTGAAAACGCCTGGTATCTGACCGCGGTCGATTTTCACACCGGCAAAACGCGCTTCAAGATTCTGACCGGCGTAGGACGCAACTACGACAACAACTGGGCCCCCATCACCCTGGGCCCGGACGGCACCGCTTACATCGGCACCACCAAGGGCATCGTCGCGGTATGGGATGCGCCTGCTGCGGCCAACAAATGAGGAAAACATCATGACCATCACCACCGCCATCACCGGCGCAGGCTCAGGCATTGGCGCCGCTACCCGCGCCCTGCTGGAAGCCCAAGGTCAGCGCGTCATCGGCATCGATGTGCGCAACAGCGATATCTGCGCCGATCTGTCCACCCCGGAGGGGCGCCAGCAGGCCATCGACGCCGTGCTCGAACAGTGCGACGGCCGGCTCGACCATCTGGTGTGCTGTGCCGGCCTGGGTGCACAGGTCAGCCCCGCCTCGCTGATCGTGCGGGTCAATTATTTTGGCGTGGTGGCCCTGCTCGATGCGCTGCTCCCTGCCCTGCAGCAAGGCCAGGCCCCCTCGGCAGTGGTGGTGTCCTCCAATTCCGGCAAGCTGGTGGACTGGAGCCAACACCCGTTGCGCGCGGCCCTGCTGGACAACGACGAAGCCACCGCATGCGAGATCGCCGACAGCGGTGAAGGCTTCGCCGCCTACTCCTGCTCCAAATATGCCGTGGCCGTGGCCGTGCGCCAGCGCGCACTGGCCTGGGGCAATGCCGGTGTGCGCCTGAACGCCGTGGCGCCCGGGGCGGTCGAAACGCCACTGCTACAGGCCGGCCTGGACGACCCCCGTTTTGGTCCGTCAATCCGCAATTTCAAATCCCCGCTCGGTCGCTTCTCTCAACCCGCCGAGATTGCCGAAACCATTGCCTTTCTGCTGGGTGAAAAAGCCTCCTATGTACACGGCAACGTGATGCTGGTGGATGGTGGCATTGACGCACAGCTCAATGCCGAGCGCTTCTGATTTTTTAGTCGCCCAGCGGCGACAGCAAACACTGGAGTGAGGCAGGTGTGACGCCCTGCCCCCGTGGTCCAGAGAAAGGAATCTCTTTTGCCCGCACCAGGGGCGCTTTGAAAATGCCGTCGCCATGACCAGGCCATGCCCCTGATCATGCCTGGCCGGATGTTTTCAAAGCGCTCCTGATGCGGGCCTTTTTTCAGCCATTTCAACGCCATTGCACAGAGGCTCAACAGTCGCCCTGCCGCATTGAAACCTACCTGCAGCATGGCATTCAGCCCAAAATCAGCCTAAATTCAGCGCACACATCCCCACCTGGCTCACCTCGATCAGGAGCGTCAACCATGCACGCTAACGAGCACATCAGCCTGGCCCAGCACGAGCAGATTATGCTGGTCACCATCAACAGACCGAACATGATGAACGCGCTCGCCCCTGCAACACACCTGGCGATGGAACAGGCATTCGACCAATTCGAGCGCGATGAACAGCTGCGGGTCGCCATCCTCACCGGCGCGGGCAGCAGCGCGTTTTGCGCCGGCGGCGACATCAGTGTGATGGCCCAGGCCCAGCAGGAGGAAGACTACGCCATCCCCGCCACCGGCTACGGCGGCCTCACCCGGCGCAGCCACTGCCACAAGCCCATCATCGCGGCGGTGAACGGCCTGGCTCTGGGCGGCGGCTTCGAAATCGCCCTCGCCTGTGACCTGATCGTGGCAGCCGAGCACGCCAGCTTCGGCCTGCCGGAGCCCATGATCGGCACGGCGGCGGTGGGTGGCGGCCTGCACCGGCTGGTGCGGCAGATCGGCCTGAAACCCGCCATGCAACTACTGCTCACCGGGCGCAGCATCGATGCACAGCGGGCGCTGCAACTCGGCCTGGTCAACGAGGTGGTGCCCCAGGAGCAACTGCTCGATACCGCCTTCGCGCTGGCCAGGCAGATATTGCGTTGCGCGCCATTGGCGGTGGCCGCCACCAAACAGGTGGCCATGGCCAGCCTGGACTTCCCCAGCCTGGAAGCCGCCCTGCAGGCACAGGCCGACAAACAGTTCCCCCTACTTGAGCAGATGTTCAAGAGCGATGATATTCGCGAGGGCCTCAACGCCTTCATGGAAAAGCGCAAACCCGTTTGGCGCGGGCACTGAATTATGCCGGCCCAGCACTGGTCAAATTGCCATGCCGGCCTTAAGGTGTCCGCATCACAACCCGAGGGCCTCTCATGGATTGCTCCCCGCCTCCCCGCTATGCGGGCTTCTGGATGCGCACACTGGCATCATTGATCGACACCCTGTGCCTGGGCATTTTGCTCTACCCACTCACGACCTTGCTCGGCGGAGGTAGTTTCACGCAACTGCTGGCCCTGATGGATGGCAGCAGCGGCGCAAGCAGCATGGACATGGCCATGATGATGAGCCAATCATCGGGGTCGAGCGGCTCGGGCCTGGAGTGGCTGCTCTACGCGGTGCTGATCATACTGTTCTGGAAATACCGCTCCGCCACCCCGGGCAAGATGATACTGGGCATGGTCATCGTCGATGCCAACACCCTGCAGCCGCCCAGCACGGGGCAATGTGTCATTCGCTATCTGGGTTATTACCTGTCACTGCTGCCGCTGATGCTCGGTTTTTTCTGGGTGGCCTTCGACAGCCGCAAACAGGGCTGGCATGACAAGCTGGCGGGCACCCTGGTGATCTACAAGAAATGACCATGAACAAACAGCAGATCATCGCGACGCTGGGGCTGGAGCAGCACATCGAAGGCGGCTATTTCCGCAGAACCTACCAGCACCGCTCCAACACGGCCAGTGCTGGCGGGGCGCGGCCACTGATGAGTTCAATCTATTACCTGCTGACAGATGATCAGCCGGTGGACCATTTTCACGTCAACCGCTCTGACATCCTGCACTATTTCCACGCCGGCGCGCCGATCACCTACTACCTGATCGATGACAGCGGGCGGCTGGAAACCCATGTGCTGGGGCTGGATCTGGCCGCCGGCCAGCGACCGCAGCTGCTGGTGCCCGGCGGCACCTGGAAAGCCTGCGAATTGAAAACAGGGGAATTCGGCTTGATCTCCGAGGCGGTAGCACCAGGCTTTGATTACGCCGACATGCAGTTGATCAGCTCGCAGCAGTTCAACACGCGGGGCGCGCATCATCTAGCCATGCTCGGGCACCTGCTGCAGGGCGCCTGAGCGAGGAGCATCACGCCTGGCGATCCTCCTCCTCGGCGATGCGTTGCAGGTATTTTTCCACCGCCATATCCAGGCTCAGCAATAAACGCTCCTTGCCCATGGTATCGGCCAACCCTGCACGCCGTACCATGTCGGCCACCTCCGGGTTGAGCCCCACCAACCAGAGTTCAATCCCCCGCTCGCGATTGCGCCGTTCACCGTCTATCAACATCTTCAGCGCGGTGTATTCCACATCGGGCACATAGCTGAGGTCCAGTGCCACCACCCGTGGCTGGTGTTCGAGCAACAGGGCGCGGATCTGCTCGCCGATGAAATCGGCATTGGCGAAGAACACCCGCCCTTCCACCCGCAACATCAACAGGCCGGGAAAACGCTCATCGCGGCTGTGCTCGGGAGAGAGTGGACGAAACACATGGGTGCCGGGCTTGCGCCCCAATACATGCAGTTTTGGCGTGCCGGCCTGGTAGACCAACGCCAGCAGCGACACCACGATGGCCACCAGAATGCCCTTCAAGGTGCCCAACAGCACAACTCCCGCACCGGCCACCAGGGCCCAGACGAACTCCATGGTGCGCACCCGCTTGATGGCGGCAAACTCGGCAGGCTGAATCAAACTCACCGAATACACGATCACCACCGCCGCCAAGGTCACCTGGGGCATCAGCCCCAGCAGCGGCGCCAGAAGCCACAAGCTCAACAAGGCCACCAAGGCCATCACCAGCTGAGCCGTCTGGCTGCGCGCGCCCGCCAGGCGATTCACCGCCGTCTGGGTGGTGCCGCCGCCGGCGGGCATGGTGCCAAACAGCCCCCCCAACAGATTGGCCGCGCCGGTGGCCAGCAGCTCCTGATTGGCGCGCGGGGCGCGCTCCCCCTGGCGAGTAAACGCCCGCCCGGCGGCGATGGTTTCGGTGAAGCTCATCAGGGCAATACCCAAAGCCCCGGGCCAGAGGATGCTCACCAACTGGAGGTCCGGCAGGATCAAGCTAGGCATGCCCTGCGGAATGTGCCCCACCAATTCCACCCCTCGCGCCTGCAGGCCGCACAACGCCGTCACGACAATGGCCGAGGCCACCACCACCAGTGGCGCCGGCCATCGCGGCAGGCGATGCTCAAACACCAGCAGTACTACGATCATCGCCAGGCCCATGACCAGGGTCAGCCAGGAGGTCTCGGGCAACACCGGCCACAGCGCCGCCAGCTTTTGCAGCACGCTGACGCCTTCCACGTGCACACCCAGCAATTTCGGCAGCTGATCCAACACGATCACCACACCTATACCGGCCTTGAAGCCCACCAGCACCGGTTCGGAGATGAAGTTGGCGAGAAAACCAAAGCGCAATAAGGAGCCCAGTAACAGCATCCCCCCCACCAGCAGGGTGAGGGTCGCCGAGGCCGTCAGCAGCAGTGCCGGGTCGGCGCCAGGCACGGCGCGCGCCAGCTGGCTGCCCGCCAGGATGGCGATGGTGGTGGTCGTGGTCACACTGAGCGGCCGGGAGCTGCCCAGCAGCGCGTAGATAATCACCGGCAACAGCGCGGTATACAGCCCCACCTGCACCGGCAAGCCGGCGATGGCCGCATAGGCCATCGCCTTGGGCACCACCACAGCCGCCGAGGTGAGGCCCGCCACCACATCCTGCCTCAGCCACTGCACAGAGATGTGCTCGCCCACCCAGGCGCTGCGGCGTTTGGCCGCTGCCGCACCCCGCATTCAGTCGCGCTCGCTCATGGCGATAGCCTTCACATCAGTAGCGTTCGGGCACGAATTTGTAGGGGTAATCCGGTTCCACATAGTCATCCTGCTTTTGCCGCTTGGGCAACTTGACCTTCTCTCTGGGCACATCCTCATACGGGATCTTGCTCAGCATGTGGCTGATCATGTTGAGGCGCGCGCGCCGCTTGTCATCCGAGGGCACCACATACCACGGCGCCCAAGGCGTATCTGACGCGGCGAACATGTCGTCCCGCGCCCTGGAGTACTCATACCAGCGGCTGTAGGACTTCACGTCCATGGGCGACAGCTTCCAGATCTTGCGGCCATCCTCGATGCGGTCCTCGATGCGGCGCGTCTGCTCCTCCTGGCTCACCTCCAGCCAGTACTTGAGCAGGATGATGCCGGAGTCCACCATGGCTTTTTCCACCCCGGGCACCGCGTCCAGAAAGCGCTTGGCCTGCTCTTCGGAACAGAAGCCCATCACCCGCTCCACCCCCGCCCGGTTGTACCAGCTGCGATCGAAAATCACCACCTCGCCCGCCGCCGGCAAGTGCGGAATATAGCGTTGGATATAAAGCTGCGACTTCTCTCGCTCGGTGGGCGCCGGCAGGGCCACCACCTGAAACACCCGCGGGCTCACCCGCTCGGTGATGGCCTTGATGCACCCCCCCTTGCCAGCACCATCACGCCCCTCAAAGATCACACAGACCTTGAGGCCTTTGTGCTTCACCCATTCCTGCAGCTTGACCAGCTCCTCGTGCAACTTGGCCAGTTCCTGTTCGTATTCCCGGCGCTTCAGCGGCTGCCCAGCTTGGGTAGCCTCTGCTCCCTTGGCTTTGCCCTTGTTTGAAGCCGATTTAGCCATGGTGTGACTCCCTTGCGGCAATGAATCTCAATTCTGAGTGTAACAGTTGAATAAGCCGCCGGGGACGCATCGACATTGAGGCTGGTCAAGACACCGGCGGCGGCCTACCATGATGCCACCAGTAACAGGAGCCTCCCCTGACACATTTGATCCCCCTCACGCCACTGCCACCCGAATCAGCCGTCAGCTGCTCCACCTGCGCCGCCTGTTGCTGCAGGTTGGAGGTGATGTTGGTCACCGATACCGGTGTTCCCGAACACTACATAGACACGGATGACTGGGGTGGAGAGGTCATGGCTCGCCTGGAGGATGGCTGGTGCATTGCACTAGATCGCAACACCATGCGCTGTACCATCTACGAAAAACGCCCGCTGATCTGCCGAGAATTCCAAGCAGGCGATGCCGATTGTTTGGAACAACGACAGGACATCAGCACGGCGTATTTATAATATAAGTGATATTTATTATTCATATTTTAATGAAACAATAAAAGAATATTTTCTTATAGCGAATTAGCTATTTTATTCATACCTTGATTCGAACCCTCATAAAAGAAGGGTGAAGCACCGCATCAAAATCAAGGAAGCACCTGATCAGCCGGGCTTTAATACTAAAGCAACTCGTTTCCCTGCCAACATGGTGCTACATTGAAAGCCACTCTCTATGGTTGAGTGCGTGCGCGTGACGTTAAGGAGAATAACGTGGACGGCCAAGATGCCTCAAAACACGCTAGCAATGGGTCCCCACCATCCCTGACAGACGCACTGCTGCCTGTTGCAACGCTACTGTTGCTACTTGGCCTCTCGTATTACTTGTTTCGTGACTCCGCCTCCTATGGCCCAAACCAGATTGCCTTGCTGTTCTGCGGCTTGATCGCATCGGGTATTGCCTACAAGAATGGCATGGCATGGGGGGGCATACGCCAGGCCGTGATCGATGGTATCGCCTCAGGCTTGGGAGCCATCTTGATCCTGCTCGCCGTCGGAGCGCTGATAGGCACCTGGGCCGTTTCCGGCACAATAGCCTCAATGGTTTATTTTGGTCTCAAATTGCTGAGTCCGGACTTTTTTTACGCCACCACGGCGATCATCTGCGCCATCGTCGGCTTCAGCATTGGCAGTTCGTGGACCGTGGCCGGCACCATCGGCATTGGCATGGTGGGCATTGCTGAAAGCATGCAACTTTCAACGGGCATCACGGCCGGCGCCGTAATTTCGGGTGCCTACTTTGGTGACAAGGCATCCCCTCTCTCCGACACCGCCAATCTGGCAACGGCCGCCGCCGGCTCAAACTTGTTCGACCATATACGCGAGACCTTATGGACATCCGCCCCTTCGCTATTGTTGGCCGTGACGCTGTTCGCTTTTCTGGGCACAACCGGCGACTTTGATGCCAGCACCACGCTCAACAGCCTGCAAAAGCACACCGTGGTGTCGATATGGTCTTTCCTCCCGCTGATTCTGGTGCTCGGGCTCGCAATAATGCGCTGCCCCCCCTTTGTTACCGTGTTCCTAGGGGCCCTTGCAGGAGGGGCGCAGGCGTCAATACTCGCGCCTGAGGCGGTGATGCGGCTTGCGGCCAGCCCTGATCTGCCTGTCTCACTTGCCCTGCTCAAAGGCGTGTGGTCAGCACTGGCGACGGGCTACTCGATTGATTGCGGCGACCCGTTGGTGGACAAACTGCTCAGTCGCGGCGGCATGTCGAGCATGTTAAATACCGTCTGGCTGATCATCACCGCCCTAGCGTTCGGTGCGGTGGTCGAACATGCTGGTTTGTTGCAGCGGCTGATGGCACCGCTAATACGCAGCGCGAAATCGGCCACCGCGCTGGTAACATCCACCGTGAGCACCTGTATCGGCGCCAATATTCTCACCTCGGATCAATATATCGCCATTGTTTTGCCAGCTCGGCTATTTCGCCAGCCCTACATCGAGCGTGGATATTCTCCATTGCTGCTGTCACGCACGGTGGGCGACTCCGCCACCGTCACCTCGCCACTAATACCGTGGAATAGTTGCGGGGCTTATATGGCGGCCGCGCTGGGCATTTCTACTGTGACATTTGCCCCCTACTGTTTTTTCAACTTGCTGAATCCTTTGATTACCGTGGCGTTTACCGCATTTGGCTTCCGGGTACTGCGCAATAACAACGAAAAGGGAGAGTGAAATAATGTCAGCTGATTCCGGCAAGCTTCGCCTTGGAGCCCTGATCGCGCTGGTTGTAGGCTCGATGATTGGCGGCGGAATTTTTTCTCTACCCCAAAACATGGCCGCCAGCGCGGGGCCAGGCGCCGTGCTGATTGGCTGGGTTGTTACCGGCATCGGCATGCTGGCATTGGCCTTCGTGTTTCAGATGCTCGCCAATCGAAAACCTGATCTCGACGGCGGCGTATACGCCTACGCACGCGCTGGATTCGGTGACTACATGGGTTTCTCATCCGCGTGGGGTTACTGGATCAGCGCATGGATTGGCAACGTCAGCTATCTCGTGCTGCTGTTCAGCACGCTGGGGTATTTCTTCCCTGTATTTGGTGAAGGCAACACACCAACAGCCATCGCTTGCGCTTCGTTATTACTTTGGAGCCTACATTTCCTAGTGCTGCGCGGTATTCGTGAAGCGGCCATCATCAACCTGATCACCACAATTGCAAAACTTGTCCCGCTGGTGGTTTTTATTCTGGTGGCCAGTATTGCCTTCAAACACGATATTTTCACGATGGATCTCTGGGCCAGTGAAAACGCGAGTCTTGGCAGTGTCATGAATCAGGTGAAAGGCATGATGCTTGTCACCGTGTGGGTTTTCATCGGCATCGAAGGCGCTAGCATTTTTTCAGCCCGCGCAGAAAAACGCAGTGATGTGGGCAAGGCGACCGTGATCGGTTTTATCGCAGTGATGCTCCTGCTTGTGCTGGTCAACGTGCTCTCCATGGGCATTATGTCGCAGCCCGAGCTGGCAGCACTCAAAAACCCCTCTATGGCAGGCGTGCTTGAGCATGTGGTAGGCAAGTGGGGGGCGATTCTGATTAGTATCGGCCTGCTGGTTTCTCTGGGCGGTGCCTTGCTGTCATGGACCCTGCTCTGCGCAGAAATCATTTTCTCCAGCGCTAAAGACAACACCATGCCAGCATTTTTACGCGCGGAAAACGCCAATAAAGCCCCGGTAAATGCACTGTGGCTAACCAACTCACTGATACAACTCTTTCTTATCATCACACTGTTTAACAGCTCCACTTACCTTAGCCTGCTCTACCTCGCCACGTCGATGATTCTCATCCCATATTTCTGGTCCGCCGCCTACGCATTGCTGCTGACCCTAAGGGGTGAAACCTACGCGCTGCCCTCAGGTGAACGCAACAAGGATCTTGCGATTGCAGCATTGGCAACACTGTATGCGGTCTGGCTTGTATACGCGGCTGGCATGCATTACCTACTGCTCTCTGCACTGCTATATGCCCCAGGTGCAATCCTCTTCGCCAAGGCAAAACGTGAGCAAGGCTTACAGGTGTTTACCCGCATTGAAAAAGCAGTATTTACCTTCGTAGTGGCAGGCGCAGGGCTTGCGGCGACTGGGCTTTATCAGGGCTGGCTGGCCCTTTGAAAGATAATTTCAGGAGAAACGAAATGAGTGCAGATAACATCCATTTGGGCGTGCATTCCGAAGCAGGCAAACTACGAAAAGTGATGGTTTGCTCCCCTGGATTGGCCCATTTAAGGCTGACCCCGGGCAATTGCGACGAATTACTCTTCGATGATGTGATCTGGGTGGCGCAAGCCAAGCGCGACCATTTCGACTTTCAGAGCAAGATGCGCGAGCGCGGTGTCGATGTAGTCGAGATGCATGAGTTACTCACCGAGACCCTCAAAAACCCAGCAGCACGCCAGTGGATACTGGAACGCAAGGTCACTGCCAACCAGGTGGGCGTGAGCCTAGTCGATGAAATCCGCAGCTGGCTCGATAGCCTTGAACCACGCCAGCTGGCCGACTACCTGATAGGCGGCGTATCGGTGGCGGATTTGATCAACGGACTCGGCAACAGCAATGGCCTGCGCATGCTGGCAGACTTCATGGGCATGGCAAGTTTCATTTTGCCGCCATTGCCAAATACACAATTCACACGAGACACCACCTGTTGGATTTACGGTGGTGTGTCGCTTAACCCCATGTACTGGCCGGCGCGCCGCCAAGAAACCCTACTGACCACGGCAATCTACAAGTTCCACCCGGATTTTATTAAGGCTGAATTCCAAGTGTGGTATGGCAATCCGGATCTCGATCACGGTGCAGCTACGCTTGAGGGCGGCGATGTTATGCCGGTTGGAAACGGCACTGTGCTGATCGGCATGGGCGAGCGCACTTCGCGCCAAGCCATTGGGCAACTGGCATTGTCACTGTTCGAAAAAGGTGCGGCACAACGCATCATCGTGGCAGGCTTGCCTAAGTCTAGAGCCGCCATGCACCTGGATACCGTATTTAGTTTCTGCGATCGCGACCTCGTCACCATCTTCCCCGAGGTGGTTAGCCGGATTGTACCGTTCACGGTTCGCCCAGGCGAGAAACCCGGCACACTGGATATACGCAGGGAAGAAAAATCCTTTGTGCAGATCGTCGCTGATGCGTTGAATCTGAAAAAACTGAGGGTGGTTGAAACAGGTGGTGACAGCTACGAAGCAGAGCGCGAACAATGGGATGATGGCAACAATGTGGTGGCCTTGGAGCCTGGCGTTGTAGTCGCCTACGATCGCAACACATACACCAACACCCTACTGCGCAAGGCAGGCGTTGAAGTCATCACCATCACCGCCAGTGAGCTGGGCCGTGGCCGTGGCGGCGGCCACTGCATGACCTGCCCGATCATCCGCGACGCCATCGACTACTGAGAGGAATTCAGCCATGCCCTTCAATCTACACAACCGCAATCTGCTGAGCCTGATGCACCATAGCACTCGCGAACTGGAGTTTTTGCTTGACCTCTCTCGCGACCTCAAACGCGCAAAATATTCAGGCACAGAACAACAGCATTTAAAGGGGAAAAATATCGCGCTGATTTTTGAAAAAACTTCCACGCGAACCCGCTGCGCGTTCGAAGTGGCTGCGTACGACCAAGGCGCGAACGTGACTTATATTGACCCAACGTCATCACAAATTGGCCACAAAGAGACGATGAAAGACACCGCGCGCGTGTTGGGCCGCATGTATGACGCCATTGAATATCGGGGTTTCAAGCAGGAAATTGTGGAAGAGCTGGCAAAATTCGCGGGTGTCCCGGTATTTAACGGTCTCACCGATGAATACCACCCGACACAAATGCTGGCAGATGTACTGACCATGCGCGAGCACAGCGATAAACCTTTGCACCAGATCAGCTATGCCTATCTTGGTGATGCCCGCAACAACATGGGCAATTCTCTGTTGCTGATCGGTGCCAAGCTTGGCATGGATGTACGCATTGCGGCCCCAAAGGCCTTGTGGCCACACGAAGAGCTGGTTGAGGAATGCAAGAAATTTGCGTCTGAAAGCGGCGCCCGCATAACGCTGACCGAAGACCCGATAACCGCTGTCAACGGTGTGGATTTTATTCATACGGATGTGTGGGTCTCAATGGGCGAACCCATCGAAACCTGGGATGAGCGCATCAAGCAACTGCTGCCCTACCAAGTCAACACAGCACTGATGAAGGCATCAGGCTCACCACGCACTAAATTTATGCACTGCCTACCCGCATTCCACAACAGCGAAACGAAAGTGGGCAAACAAATTGCCGAAAAATATCCTCATCTCGCCAATGGCATTGAAGTGACTGAAGATGTATTCGAGTCACCCGCCTGTATTGCCTTCGAACAGGCAGAGAACCGCATGCACACCATCAAAGCATTGATGGTGGCAACACTGGGCAACGTGTAAAGGAGCATGAGGGATGCGTATTGTTGTGGCATTAGGTGGCAATGCATTACTGCGCAGGGGGGAGGCCATGACAGCCGAGAACCAGCGCGAAAATGTGCGCATTGCCTCACAGCAGATGGCGCAGGTAGCGCCAGGAAATCAGTTGGTCATTGCCCACGGCAATGGCCCTCAGGTCGGCTTGCTCGCACTACAGGGCGCCGCCCATGATCCCCAAAACCCCTACCCGCTGGATGTGCTAGGCGCCGAAACAGAGGGGATGATTGGCTACATGATCGAGCAGGAGATGGGCAATTTGCTGCCGCCCGAACTGCCCTTCGCTACCATTCTTACCCAGGTGGAAGTGGATCCGAATGACGCCGCATTCAAGACCCCAACGAAACCCATCGGCCCGGTGTATTCCAAACAGGACGCCGAGCGGCTGGCCAAGGAAAAAGGCTGGGCCATTGCGCCCGACGGGGACAAGTTTCGCCGAGTGGTGGCGAGCCCCCGCCCCAAGCGCATCTTTGAAATACGGCCGATCCGATGGCTGCTCGAGCATGGCACGATCGTAATATGTGCCGGTGGCGGAGGCATTCCCACCATGTACGATGCCAACAAAAAGCTGCAGGGCGTCGAAGCCGTCATCGACAAGGACTTGTGTTCTTCATTACTCGCCCAAGAGCTGAATGCCGATCTGCTGGTAATCGCAACCGATGTAGATGGCGTATACATCGACTGGGGCAAACCTTCCCAACGCGCCATCTCAAAAGCACATCCTGATGCGCTGGAAAAAATGGATTTTGCCGCGGGTTCCATGGGGCCGAAAGTTCAGGCGGCCTGTGAGTTTGCCCGAGCCACCGGGAAGCGCGCCGCCATCGGCTCACTGGCCGACATCGACAAAATCGTAAGAGGAGAAGGCGGCACCTCAATCGACACGCGTATTAACGCACTTGTGTATCGTTAATGCGGTTGCTGCGAATCAAGATACATGCGGCGGCATTGGGCTTTGTGGCCACAGTGGCTGCGGGTGAAAGACGCGCCGCATCATGACCGTTCTAGCCACTCCAGGCGAAGGTGTAGCCATACGCAGCGTGAATCCAGCGGCCAACCGGCACGCGGATCGGCGCTGCAGGCCCACACCAGGTGCTTAACCACGCCCTGTGCAGCAGAGGCCTAAGCACCACCTTGGGCGACACGCGTTGAGCGCGGTGTTAGCGCCGTTCTCAGAGAAACACCGGCCGCAGGGCCTCGGTGATGCGCTCTGCCAGCCAGTCCTCCCGTCCGGGCGCCATGCCGGGCGGGCAGACACTGGCAAAGTGGCCATCCAGCACCAAGGTCGCAAAACCGTGCATCAGGCTCCAGGCCAATACAGACCGCACCTGGATCGTCTCGATATCGCCACTGGGCGTCAACGCCTCCACCAAGTTGGTCAGGCTGGCATATGCCGCCTCAGTCGCCAACTTGAGGCCGGGATGCTCCGGATTCACCATGTCGCAGCGAAACATCAGCTTAAAGGTGGCAGGGTGTGCGCGTGCAAAAGCGATATACGCGAGCCCTCCATGACGCATGCGCTCGAAGGGATCATCCCCCCCGCTGGCCAGCGCAGCATCCACGCGATTGCCCAGTTGGACGAACGCCTGTGCGGCATAAGCTGACAGCAAACCCGCCAGGTCGCCGAAGTGGTGAGCCGGCGCCGCATGAGACACCCCTGCCCGCCGTGCACAGGCGCGCAGCGAAATCGCTTCGATGCCCTGCTCCTCCAAAATGGCTTCGGTAGCCGCCAACAACGCGGCTGGCAGGTCGCCATGATGGTAACGCGTCGCCCCTGCTTTGTACTGTGACATCTGGTTTCTCACATCACCACAAGCTGCACAATCGTACAGCAAAACTTGACAGCGTCAACATATTCCCCGATGCTGTCACTGTCAAGTTAGCATGATTCACGAGGGCGCCATGCCGCGTTTTCCCCTTGCCCTAGCATTTTTTGCCTTGCTCGCCGGGTGCGGCAATGAGACCACACCGCCCGTGGCCGCCCCTCAGCCCGTGCGCGTAACCCCGGCCGGCCCGATGAGTACTGTCAATTACATTGATATCTCAGGCCGCATAGAGGGCAAAGAGGAGCTCAAGCTGGCCTTCAAGATAGGCGGCATCATTCAAGAGATGCCGGTGAATGCCGGCGACGTGGTGCGCCCCGGCCAGGAGCTGGCCCGACTGGATCAGGTGGAAATCAACGCCCAGGTTCGCAACGCCGAGGAGCAGGCGGAGAAAACTGCGCGCGACCTCGCCCGCGCCGAGCAACTCAATCGCAAAGGTGTAGTCTCGACCCAGGCGATGCAGGACGCCCGCAGCCAGTTCAGCATGGCCCAGGCCGCGCTGGATGCAGCACGCTTTAACCAGCAGCACGCGCGCATCATTGCCCCCAGCGCCGGAGTGGTGCTGGCCAAGCTGGCAGAATCACGTGAGAATGTCGCCGCAGGGACTCCCGTCATTAGCCTCAATCGTGCCGACAGTGGCTGGGTGTTGCGCGCCGGGCTGGCGGATCGCCAGGCGGTGCAGGTTCACCCCGGCGATCTCGTCGAAGTCAGCCTGGATGCCTATCCCAACAGAACGCTCAAGGGCAAGGTTTTGCGGCTTGGAGCCGCCAGTGACCCACAAACCGGCACGGTAGAAGCCGAGATTGGCCTCGATGCGCCAGCACTGCGACTGGTCTCCGGCTGGATCGGCCGAGCACGCATTCACACTGCCATAGACAACCATGCCAAAGCCCTGGTCGTACCCTTGAACGCGGTGCTGGAAGCCTCGGGTGAACGCGGTCACGTCTATGTTGTGGAGGGCAATCCCAGCCGCGCCAAACGAATCGATATACGTCTGGGCCACTTGCATGGGGAACAGGTGGTCGTGCTTGACGGGCTGACAGAAGGTGCTCAAGTCGTCAGCGAGGGCGCGGCGTGGCTGAGCGAGGGCAGCCTGGTCAATGTGATCAAGTAGCGGAGCCTGAACCATGCACCCCATTGCCTTTTTTGTGCGCCGCTATCAGTTCACCTTGGTGGTGCTATTCCTGCTCATCGCCATGGGCTGGCACGCCTTCCAAAACATTCCACGGGCGGCCGACCCGGTTTTCCCCATTCCCTTCGTATCAGTGATCGCCACATACCCGGGGGCTGACTCCACCGACATGGAAAAGCTGGTGGCCGATCCGTTGGAAGACGCCATCAATCAAGTGGACGATATCAAGACCCTGATCAGCCACAGTAGCGACGGCCTCGCCATCGTGCGCGTTGAATTCGATTGGAGCAAAGACGCCGACAAGAAGTACGACGAGGCCGTGCGCGAAATTAACGCTGCCCGCAGCAAACTGCCGGCAGATTTGCACAACCTCAAGATCGAAAAGTTCAGCCCTGGGCGAGTCAATATCGTGCAACTCGCGCTGGTAGGGCCGAACGCCAGCCCACGCGCCCTGCGCAAAGCCGCTGAGGATCTGCAAGACCGCCTGGAGCAGGTCCCCGGCGTGCGCGAATCCGAGGTCTGGGGGCTGCCCAAATCAGAGCTTCAGATCGCCGTGGATCTGGAGCGTTTGGCTCGCTTCGGCGTACCACTGCAGCAACTGGTACAAACCATCAAGGCGGAGAATGCCAACGTTCCGGGCGGCGCCGTAGACGTGGGCCCGCGCCGCCTCAACCTGCGCACATCCGGCAGCTATGAATCCATTGAAGAAGTGGCCAACACTGTGGTCAGCCAGTCTCAGGGGCGCATGGTCAGAGTACGGGACGTCGCCGAGGTGCGCTGGGATTACGAGGAGGAAAACTATCTCGCGCGCTTTAATGGCAAACGCGCCATGTTCATCACCGCCAATCAGAAGGATGGCGCCAACGTCGGGGAAGTGCACGCCCGCATCATGGAGGTGGCAGAGCAGTTCCGCCAGGAGCTCTCGCCCGATATGCGGCTTGAAACCGGCTTTGAACAGGCGCGCACGGTGGAGGCACGCATCAATCGCCTGGGCATCGACCTGGCTCTGGCTATCGCGCTGGTGTTGCTCACCCTGCTGCCACTGGGCCTCCGGGCGGCCGGGGTGGTAACCGTTGCTATTCCCCTCTCCATGGCGGTGGGGGTAGCCGCCCTTTACTTCAGTGGTTTTTCCCTCAACCAGCTATCCATTGCCGGTTTCGTGATCGCACTAGGCCTGCTGGTCGATGATTCCATCGTGGTGACGGAAAACATCGCCCGGCTGATGCGCGAGGGCTACTCACGCCGCGGAGCCGCCATTCTCGCCACCCGCCAGATCAGCCTGGCCGTGCTGGGCTGCACGGCTACCCTGGTGTTCGCCTTCATACCATTGATGTTCTTGCCCGAGGGGGCAGGCAAGTTCATCCGCTCGCTCCCCACTGCGGTGATATACACCATTCTCGCCTCTTTGGTGGTGTCGTTCACAGTGATCCCCTTCCTGGCCAGCCGCTGGCTGTCGGATGAGCATAAGCCCGAAGGCAACCGCCTACTGCAAGCCCTGATGCGGCTGATTCACGGTGTCTACCGCCCCTTGCTGCATTGGAGCCTGGAGCACCCGCGCAAGATGCTTGCAGGCACCGCCCTGCTGTGCGCCGCCAGCTTCGCCTTGGTGCCTGCCATCGGCTTCAGCATTTTCCCCGCCGCCGACGTGCCCCAGTTCATGGTCACCATAGAAACACCGGAAGGTGCCTCAGTGGAGGAAACCGACAAGGCCGTGCGCTTCGCCGAGTCGGTGCTGCAGGCACACCCGCAGGTGCGCTACACCTTTGCCAATATCGGCCACGGTAACCCGCGGGTGTTCTACAACATCTTTCCCAAGTACACCAGCAGCAACAATGGGGAGATCTTCGCCGAGGCGACCTTCTATGACGCCAAGAAAACCCCCATGTTGTTCGATGAGCTGCGCCAGTCTTTTGCCAGCTACCCCGGCGCCCGCATCATCTTGAGGCCCTTCGAAAATGGCCCGCCCATCGACGCTCCTATTGCGCTGCGTCTCACCGGGCCGGAGCTGAGCGAGCTGACCCGGCTTTCGGGAGAGATTGAGCGCATCATGCGCAGCACTGCCGGTACCCGCGATGTGGTGAATCCAATGGAGTTGCAACGCACAGATCTGGACCTCGGCATCAACATCGAGAAAGCCGCCCTACTCGGGGTCAGCTCGGTGGAAATTGATCGCACCGCACGCCTGGCAGTGGCGGGAGAAACGGTAGGAAAATTCAGGGAAAGTGATGGTGACGAGTACGACATCACGGTACGCCTGCCACTGCAAAATGGCCACCAGCGACTGGATGTGCTGGACAAGATCCATGTGAACAGCTCGACTGGCGCGGCTGTGCCCCTCGCCCAGGTAGCGCGCCCCCATTTCGTCACCGCCCCCACCCAAATCCAACGCTACCAACGCCAGCGCTCGGTGACGCTGACCGCCTACCCCGCCAGCGGCTACAACACCGAAAAACTGAGCCTGGAAATGCTCGACAAGATCAAGACCAGCGGTCTGCTGCCTGCCGGTTACTCGCTGCAAGCCGCCGGGCAGGTTGAAGCCCGGCAGCAAAGCTTCGCAGGTATTTCAACCGCTATTCTGGTGGCGTTGTTTGGCATTGTGGCGGTATTGATCCTGGAATTTGGCAACTTCCGCAGCACTATCATCGTGGCCGGCGTCATCCCACTGGGCGTGATGGGAGGGCTGGTTACACTGTTTCTGAGCGGCTACACCCTGTCGTTTACCGCCATGATCGGCTTCGTGGCTCTGCTGGGCATCGAGATCAAGAACTCCATCCTGATGGTGGATTTCACCCATCAGTTGCGCGCAGGAGGCATGGAGCTGATGGATGCCATCCAGAAGGCCGGGGAGATTCGCTTCCTGCCGATTCTGCTCACCTCACTCACGGCCATTGGCGGCCTGCTGCCCTTGGCTTTCCAGGGCTCGCCCATGTATTCACCACTGGCCTGGGTGATTATCGGCGGGCTGCTGGTATCGACTTTCCTGACCCGCCTGGTCACGCCGGCCATGTACTTCCTGCTGGCACCCGAGGTGGAGCTGGACGAAGCAGAGGAGGATTGGCGCCCGCTGTGACCATCGCTCGCCCCGGGTCTGGCGAGGAGCGCCTTTCCGCAAGCGCGTGAAGGCGCTAAAAGCGATAGCGGGCCTCCACACGCCAGACGCGGCCGGTGAAGCTTTCATGGGTCACTTCGTTGACCCGGGAGGCCAGCGCCAGATCGGGGTAGTAGACCTCTTCATCGAGGGCGTTCTCCAGCGTCACGTCCACCACCAGCGACTGGACCACCACACCATAGCGCAGGTTGAGCACCCCGCTGCCATCCACCGAGCTGCGGTTGCCGGTGTGGTGGCGCATGTCGCCCACCGAGCGCCAGGAGGCACCGATGCTCTGTTTGTCATCCAGCTGGTAGGCCACCCCGGCATTGAACTGGTAGTTGGGCACTTTCAGGTTGTATTCGTCCCGCTCCTGCACCTCATCCCGATGCCAGGTGGTCGCCCCGTTCAGCATCAGCAGCCAGCTGTCCCGCCGGTACTGAATATCCAGTTCCAGGCCGTAGAGGCTGAAGGGCTCACCGTTCTCGAAGCTGGTCGGCGCCCCACTTGGCGTCCGCACGATGAAATCCTGCCCCTCCACATAGTAGGCATTGGCCACTGCCAGTAGCCCATTGCGCTCATAGGTGTAGACCAGGTCGGTGTTGCTGACGGTCTCCGGTTGAAGGTCTGGATTACCGGTCAGCCCTGAGCCTGCCAGGCTGTCGGTTTGCCTGAAATTCGGCGAGTTGAAACCGGTGGTGTGCAGTAGCTTGACGGACTGATGCTCATCCAGGCTGTAAACCACACCATAGCGCGGTGTGAGTTGACTGCCGTAAAGTTCGTTATCGGTCAGTCGCACCCCTGCCAGAATTCGCATGTCGCCTAAGGTGTAGTCGACTTGGGCAAACCCAGCCTGCTCACGGCGTGTGTTCGCCAAGCGGTTTTGCTGTGTCAGCTCATCCGTAGCAAGATTGAATTGGTCACTTTCCGAAATTGAGCGCGTCTCACTCTCCACGCCAAGATGGAGTGCGTATGGCTCTTCCGCAGGGGCAAAGTAGGCAGTCAATCCATAGCGGTCACGGTAGTCATCTTGCTTGTCCTGGGACTCTGAATAACTATCGATATCACCAAAATCGTTATACGTAATGAGGCTGCTGGTATACAGGTTACGCTCTGCGAAGCTATTAAACTCCCAAGAATTCGTACTCCAACTGTAGTCTGCATGAAGTAAATAAGCTTCGTACTTCAGCCTGAGGGGCGATATGCGTTGGGCGGTGCCCGCGCCATTGGTCAGGCGCTGCAGCCCGGTTTTTTCGGTTTTGAAAGCATTGGCCAACACCACCAGTCCGCCGTTGTGATAGCGCGCCAGCATCGCATCAACGAGCTCTTTACGGTCGATCTGGGCCTCGGTCAGCTTGCCGGTCGCGGGCCGGTAATCCGTGGATCTGGCGCTGTAACCATCCTCGCGTTGGGTCTCGGCCGACAGGGTGAAATCATGATCTTCACCCCATTGATGATGCAGATAACCTCCCGCCTTGTGTTTGTCGTTGCCCCCCAGCACGCCGGCGACCACGTTGCCGGCATCCTTGCGGGTCACCACCTTGATGACCCCGGCGGAGGCATTGGAGCCGTAGTTCACCGCCCCCGGCCCGCGGATCACCTCCACATGGTCGATGGCTTCGACGGGAATGCCGAGGATCGGGCAGTCACCACGACTGGTCTGCCAATAGGGCGTGTCATCCAACAGGAACAGGATTTTCTGGTTGAAATCCTCATGCAGGCCGCGCATGGAGACATAGGTATTGCCCCCGGTGCCATCGTTGGCCATCACGCCGGGCATGAAGGAGAGCAGATCCTTGAGGGTGTGCAGGCCCAGGCGCACCATCTCCGCCCGGCTGTAGCTGGAGACCACTGCAGGGGTGCGAGCGATGGACTCGGCCTTCACCGAAGCTACCGTCACCTTGACCTCGCCCAGCTCCGCCAGGGACAAGTCAAACAGCCCCTGGTCTCGGGCCCGAGCGTCCACCGCCCATCCGGAACAGAAGCCAAGGAACAACAGCGCCCTGCTCACACGGGTCATTTGTCCTCTCCACAACGGCTTCACGTTCATTAAAGCACAGGGGACAAAGGATAACTTAGAACTCTTGCTACCTAGATTTCAAACACACCATAAACAAAACAATCTATCTCGATGGCGTGTGCGCCGCTCGCCACTCGCGCAACACGCCCACCATCAAGGTCAACAGCGTAAGCGGCAACACAAAGCTCAGCATGACTGTAAACAAGGTCTCAGCGGTTGGCGGTGCCACAGCGGAAAACACCAAATAGCAGGTATAGGCAACGTAATAGCCAAGGAACAGCGCGCCATTCCAGCGCGTGATGATGCGACCGGCAAAGAACACCGGCAAACAGGCCACGGCAACGGCCGTCATGAACGGGATATCGAAGGCCAGTGCATTGGCGGAGACGGGCACCGGCCCAGGCGACACCAACCCCGCCACCCCCAACACCGCTAGCAGGTTGAAGATGTTGCTCCCCACCACGTTGCCCACTGCGATATCGCGTTCACCTTTTAACCCAGCCATGATACTGGTGGCCACTTCCGGCAGCGAAGTACCCGCCGCCACGATGGTCAGGCCGATCACCAGCTCGCTTACGCCAAATCCCCGCGCCAGCTGCACTGCGCCATCCACCAGCCAGCGTGAACCCAGCACAAGCATCGCCAACCCCAACACCACCCAGAACACATTGAGCGCCCAATGGGGCCGCCCATCGGGCTCCGTCACCTCAACGCCCTCAGCGTATTCAGCCTTTATCTCCGCCGTTTCACGGCGGGACTGCACAATCAGGAACACCGTATAAGCCACCACGCTGGCAAAGAGCAGCATCGCCTCCAGACGCCCAAGCGCCCCATCGCGAGCAAGCCACCACACCAGCAACGACGCGGCAATCATGATCGGCACATCCAGCCGGATCAGTTGTTGGGAAACCACCAGCGGTACGATCAACGCGGACACGCCCAGAATGAACAGCACATTGAAGATATTGCTGCCCACCACGTTGCCCACCGCGATATCTGCCGAGCCATTCCAGGCGGAAGCGGTACTGACCGCCATCTCAGGCGCACTGGTGCCAAAGGCGACCACTGTCAGCCCCACGATCAGCGGTGAGATACCCAAAGCACCCGCGAGGTGTGAGGCGCCTTTCACCAAGTAATCTGCCCCGAATACCAGTAGTACCAGGCCCACCCCAAACAGCACCAATGTCAGAACATCCACCTTGATCCCTCCGCTTAAAGCCAATATCTAGTTTTATAACGGTTATCCTGACCGGATGATACAGCCATTGCCTGCACCGGCCCCGAGTCGCTAAACTCCCCGGTCTGAAATCAACCGTCCAGGAAAGTTCCCCATGTCACAAGATGCAGTGGTTATTGTCAGTGGCGCCCGTACCCCCATGGGGGGCTTTCAGGGCAGCCTGTCCGGCCTGAGCGCCATCGAGCTGGGCACCTTCGCCATCCGCGAAGCCGTCGCCCGCTCCGGCGTTGAAGCCGAGGCCATCGACGAGCTGATCATGGGTAACGTGATCGCCGCCGGCCTGCGCCAGGGCCCGGCACGCCAGGCCGCGCTCGCCGCCGGCGTGCCTGCCTCCACCGGCTGCGTCACCCTCAACAAACTGTGCGGCTCCGGCATGATGGCCGCTATGTACGCCCACGACCAGATCAAGGCCGGCAGCGCCAAGGTGGCGGTGGTAGGTGGCATGGAAAGCATGACCAACGCGCCCTACCTGCTGATGAAGGGCCGCTCCGGCTACCGCATGGGCCACGGCGACCTGAAGGACTCCATGCTGTGGGATGGCCTGGAAGACGCCTCCACTTCCAAGCTGATGGGCGCCTTCGCCCAGGACACCGCCGACGCCTACGGCCTGACCCGTGAAGCGATGGACGCCTATGCCATCGAGTCCCTGCACCGCGCCCAGGCCGCCATCAAGAACGGCTGGCTGAAAGCCGAAACCGCTGCCGTGACCGTGGTGGATCGCAAGGGCGAGACCGTGGTGGTGGACGACGAGCAGCCGATGACCGCCAAGATCGACAAGATCCCCACCCTGAAGCCCGCCTTCAAGAAAGACGGCACCGTCACCGCGGCCAACTCCAGCTCCATTTCCGACGGCGCCTCTGCGCTGATGCTGATGAGTGAAGCCGAGGCCAGCCGCCGCGGCCTGAAGCCGATGGCCCGCATCGTCGGCCACGCGCGCCACTCCCAGGCCCCGGGCGAATTCACCCTGGCCCCCATCGGCGCCATGAAGAAGCTGTTCGCCAACACCGGCTGGAGCCCCGAGCAGGTCGACCTGTTCGAGATCAACGAAGCCTTCGCCATGGTCACCATGCTGGCCATGCAGGAACTGAAACTGGATCACGCCAAGGTCAACATCCACGGCGGCGCCTGCGCCCAGGGCCACCCCATCGGCTCCACCGGCTCGCGCATCCTGGTCAGCCTGATGTACGCCCTGCAGCGCACCGGCGGCAAGCGCGGCGTGGCCAGC
>CAZYQX010000019.1:0-57350 GCA_964649985.1 uncultured Pseudomonadales bacterium
AACCGCTTCTGGCAACCACTTCAGGCCGAGCAGTACACATCGACAACCGTAAGCTGTCCCGTTTAGCCAAATTAGCCGGAGCGCCTGAGAGTCCAGCCGCAGGGATTCAATTGCAAGTGCGCTTAGGTGACGAGGTAACACGCGGACAATCATTGATGTTTTTGCATGCGCAAACCTCTGGAGAGATGGCCTATGCACTCGCATACGTGCATGACATTGGTGACATCGTAAAGATTGAACCTTAGCGCCGTAGATAAACAGGGCTCTTGAATGCTCAGTCAAACACAGCCCGGCCTCTCGTTTGGAAAAGTTGAACGCCTACATCTCGTGCTCAAAGAGCATATGCAAAAAACATCGCCTAGAAGTTTTCAACCTGCATAGCGTGGAGCAAATAGAAGGAGGTCGTCAGCGTCTGAATAGGAACATTGCTCATGGAACTGCGACACCTGCGTTGCTTTATCGTTTTGGCCGAAGAGCTTCATTTCACACGGGCCGCTGAGCGCCTGCATATAGAGCAATCCCCCTTGTCTCGAACTATCAAAGAGCTTGAGGACGAGCTAGGGGTTGTGCTCTTCGATCGGAATCGCCGGGGCACAGCGCTGACCCCTGCTGGCGCCGCCTTCTTACAGGACATCCGCAGGCTGTTCACTGTCCTGGAGCAGGCACAGGAGAACGTTCGAGCGGTCGCAGCAGGCTTGCGAGGGAACCTGCGCATTGCCGTCTCCGATGGTGCGACCGACCCTCGGCTCTCGGCGTTTCTGGCCCGTTGCCGCGCCGAGGAGCCGGAGGTCGAGATACGTCTGTCCGAAGTGCCTTTGGCCGAGCAATTGCGCGGCTTACGATCAGGCGACTTCACGATCGGGTTCGCGCACACCGCCGACGTCGGTGATGGCATTGTTGCGGAACCGATCTGGCGAGACCCGCTGGTGCTTGCTGTGCCAGCCCGGCACGAGTTGCTCGCCCACAGGGAGGTTCCACTTCATGAACTCGGGAGCCACCCGCTCGTCTTGTGCGATCCACAGGTGTGCGAGGGGTACTGCCACCAACTGGCACAGCTCCTGCAGCCTCTGGAGCACAAGCCGAATGTCGTTGAGCACGCGTCCTCGCTGGACATGATGCTCACCCTTGTCGGTGCAGGCTACGGCGTCGGCTTCACAACGACGACCAGGATCGCTGGCTACCAGCGTCCGGATGTTGTGATCCGTCCCTTGGCGGTGGAATCTGCAGTCATCACTACCTACTTGCTTTGGTCCGAAAACAGCCGTTTGTCGGTTTCGTTGGAGCGGTTCATCGCTCGCCTACGCGACCGTTTGAGCGACTAACGGAGCCCTCCGCAGACAGTCAGCCTCAAGAATTGGTGCCGGAGCCAAGATTGCGCTCCGTTACCGCCATCAGTTCGGCGGCACTTAGCCCGAGCGCGGCGGCGATTTTCAATATCAGCGCCAGTGTAGGCATATGTCCTCCACGCTCAATCTTGCCCATGTGAGAGCGCTCGACTCCAGCCAGGCTTGCCAGCTCTTCCTGAGCGATTCCTTTTTCCATGCGCGCGGCGCGCACAGCGTTCCCGAAGGCCAGCGCTGGCTCGGCTTCAAATGTGGTGGTGCCTGGGGGACGGCCTCGTTGAACTGTACGCTTCTGCATTGACAGAAGCGTCGATCAAGCCAGAGAATTTAACCACGTTAAATTTAACTCATTGTTATGATATCGGGTTGCTTTTTTGATCCGATAGATTACATGGGGGCTCTCATGCACGACGCCACTACCCCGGTTTCCCATTTCAAGTTCGCGATAGCACCTGGTGTGTCGTCGCCACTTCTCTCTAAGCTGCTTGCCCTGCAGCGCGCGGAGGAGCCGGAAGTCGCCATGGCATTTTTCGAGGTCACGGGTGGCGATCTGGTGACAGGCGTTCGTGAAGGTCGTTACGACGCGGGGATGTCATTTGAGGGCTTGAGCGATCCGTTCCTGAGCAGTCGGCCCCTGTGGAGCGAAAACATGGCCGTTGCCATGCCGTTGCGATTCCCCTTGCTACATCAGCCAACACTCACAACTGCCGAGTTGCGGGACTACTCGGTATTTCGCTGGCAAGCGGAGGCTTGCCCCTTGCTGGATCAGAGGCTGTCCTCCTTCCCACAAGAAAGCCAACAGAACATTCAACACATGACTTCGTTCGAGCTGCTGGCTCTGTGGGTCGCGGCGGGCTATGGCGTCGGTCTATCCGCACAATCACGCATCGAGCAAGCTCAGGGAGCGGGAATCACCATGCGACCGCTCTCTGATGGCCCGTACGAGATCGTGACGCATTTGCACCGTCCCCAAGGGGTACCCAACTCCGTTTCAGATCGATTCGAGCGCAGAGCCCTACAGATTGTCAAGGCAGGCACCGCCTGACCGAGAACCTGGCGACCGAGGCATGCTCGCCTCGATCGCCGGTCACCCCATTGGCCTTCAAGCGTCTTCAAGCACCAACGTGCTATCTACCAACCGGCGCACGCTCTGCCGTACCCGCTCGGGGATAAACCCTGGCAAGACAGCCTCGGGAATATCGGCAGGTTGCTCATCGTTCGCAATGGTATGGACAACTGCGGTCAGATTGGCCGGCGTCACCACATCAATGGCTGGACGATCACCCAACTCCGGATGCGGTCGGGTCAGCATACGGTAAAGTTCCCACGAGTCTGCTTCCGGACACTGTTTCATGAGCACCAGGGCCAGCTTGTGCTTGAGCGGCACCAGTTGCCAATCGGGAACGCGCTGCCCCCGATTGCCCAGGCTGATGGACAGCAGCTTGCCGGCCTTCAGTTCGCGGTTGATCTGATCCTTGGATTTCCCGGCCAGCTTGCCGAACAGCGGAACCGGCAGATTGTTCGGCGATTCGTAGATGGCGAGCATTTCTTCGCGCTCACGCTGGATCGCAGACACTTCCGGCTCCGGCGCCCGACTGGGGGGCGGAGGCACTTGCGACAGCCTCTGGAACGTGGTCCCGGCAGTGTTCGGCGTCACCACGATGGGCGTAGCCGCTACGGGCGGAACGGGAACGGCGGAGGAAGCCCCCGTAATGGTGGCAGCATCTTCCGCTTCCGCCATCGCCGGCACCCCATCGATACGGATGGTGAGATGCGCGCTTGCAGCTTCCACCTGGCCCTGTTCGAGCAGATCCAAGCGGTCGGCCCAGTCCTGCATCATCCGGCGGCGCGGCTCCACGTATTTGGCGTGATTGTAGGCCGAACTCACCTTGTTCGGATCGGAGTGTGAAAGCTGCGCGTCCACCCAAATCTTGGGATAACCGATCTCGTTGAGCGCCGTCGAGATGGTTCCACGAATGCCGTGGCCGGTAAGTTGGTCCTCGTAGCCCATCCGTTTCAAGGCGGCGTTGAGGGTGTTCTCGCTGATGCGCTTCTTGAGTTCGCTGCGGTGCGTCAGCAGGTATTGCTGGGCCGGTCGCATCACGCCCAGGAGGTAGCGAACGATCTCGGTGGCCTGCAGGGACAGCGGGACGATGTAGGGCGGCACATCCTGCGGGCGCTTGCCGGCTTTGCGCATCTCGTCCTGAAGCTGCTTGACGATCTGCGGCGGGATGATCCATAGCCCGCGATCGAGATCGAACTGATCCGGGGTCGCCAGCCGCAGTTCGCCGGTGCGCACCCCGGTCAGAAGCAATAGCCGGATGCCGAGCTGAGTTTGCCAGCCGCGAGGGTTGTATAGCCTAAGTTTCTGAAGAAATGCGGGAAGCTCAGGCAGATGCAGGTAAGGGTTATGGTTCACCGGAGGTTTGGGCCCGGCCACCACATCCAGGTCCGTGGCTGGATTGGCTTCCATACCCTCGACAATGACCAGGGCATAGCGGAACAACTGTCCCAGCCAGGTACGAACCTTTTCAGCTGTAGTGAAGGCCTTGCGCTGCTCAATCCTCGCCAGGACGCCCAGAAGTTGGGGCCGGCGAATGTCGTAGATCGACATCTTCCCAAGGCTGGGCAACACGTCCTTGTCGAAGATACGGAGGATCTGTGAGAGCGTGCTTTGCCGGCCTTCCTTGAGTTCCTTGCGGCGATGCTCGACCCAGGTGTCGAACACCGCCTTGAAGGTGTAATCGGAAGCCAGCTTGACCGCATGCCGCTTCTGCTTGCGATCGGTGTGGGGGTTGATGCCCTTGGCCAGTAGTGCCCGCGCCTCGTCGCGCAGGGAACGTGCCTCACGCAAGCCGACCTCGGGATAGTTGCCCAGGGAGATGCGTTTCTGCTTACCGAGCCAATAGTAGCGAAGGTGCCACGACTTGCCGCCAGTGGGGGCCACCACCAGGCCGAGGCCATCGGTGTCGGGTAGGCTGTAAGCTTTTTCAGCGGCCTTGGCTTGCCGCACAGTCAGATCAGAGAGTGCCATTTTGAGCTCCTAAGTCGCGACTTAGGCTCAATGCTCGTCACTGTTCCCATCCAACCCCAGCAACAATCCGGAACCGGCACCCTCCGCATTCTTTGGCCTCAATTTTGGCCTTAAAAACGCTGGCTGTAGGTGGATTTCAGTGGCTTTTGCTGGAACGAAAAAAGGGCCTTTCGGCCCTCTTTTCAAAGACTTACAGACGTCAGTGGAAGTCTGTAGATCATAAATTGGAGCGGGAAACGAGACTCGAACTCGCGACCCCGACCTTGGCAAGGTCGTGCTCTACCAACTGAGCTATTCCCGCTCTAAACCATTGTTGCGAAAATGTTTTCGCCTCGATGGAGACGCGTATTTTAAGCATCGCGGCCAAGCTGTCAACATCTTTTTGCAACAAAATCGCGTGACTCGCTCGCACACAGCACCTGGGCGGCCACTCACATCGCCTATTCATCCGGCAATGTGCTGTTGGCGTGCCGCAATCAGGCTTTATGTGCCGTCAGCTCAGGCCACGCTGCTCGCAGGTAAACGATCATGGACCACAGTGTCAGCCCCGCTGCGGCATAAAGCATTAGGTAAGAGAGCCAATAGGCAGTGCCCTCGAAGTGGTCGCCCAGCGCCAGAAACGCGGTGATCGAGACCATTTGAAAGCCGGTCTTAATTTTGCCGATGTAGGACACTGCCACGCTGGTGCGCTTGCCCAATTCCGCCATCCACTCGCGCAGGGCGGAAATGACAATCTCTCGACTGACAATGATGATCGCGGGCAAGGTAAACCAAACGCTATGGTGCGCTTCAACCAACATCACCAGCGCCGCCCCAACAATGACTTTATCAGCCACTGGATCCAGAAACGCACCAAATGGCGTAGTCTGGCCCCATCGCCGCGCCAGATAACCATCCAGCCAATCTGTGGCGCTGGCGACAGCAAAGACCGTCGCGCTGGCTACCGCTGCCCACGGAGCACCGCTATAAAATACAACCACCAGTACGGGGATCAAAAGTAACCTGGATACGGTTAATGCATTGGGGATATTCATGGGCGACGGGCGCTCCTAGTCCTTATGCAGGCAAGTATAAATGTCTTCTGCAAGCTTCTCACTGATGCCGGGCACCTTTGTCAATTCTTCCACACTTGCCCGTGTAACACCTTGTAAACCACCAAAATGCCTTAACAAGCCTCGCCTTCGCTTTGGGCCGATGCCGGGTATTTCTTCTAAGGTCGACGTCTTACGTATCTTGTCTCTGCGCTGCTGGTGTCCGGTAACCGCAAAACGGTGTGCTTCATCTCGGATGTGCTGGATCAAATGCAGTGCAGCGGAGTCAGCTGGTAGATGAAACTCCTCGTGCGTGCCGCCCATCACCAGCGTCTCTAACCCCGGCTTGCGCGAAACGCCTTTTGCCACACCCAATAAACGAACACCACTGACCCCCATCCGCGCGAGCACCTGTTCGGCCTTGGCCAGTTGCCCCTTGCCACCATCAATCAACAGCAGATCGGGCATTACGCCCTCGCCTGCTTGCAAGCGCTGATAGCGACGCGTAATAGCTTGCTCCATGGCGGCATAATCATCACCTGGCTCAATACCTTCGATATTAAAGCGGCGATAATCACTTTTGCGCGGCCCACTATTGTCGAACACCACACAAGAGGCAACCGTGGCCTCGCCACTGCTGTGGCTGATATCGAAGCACTCCAGGCGCATAGGGCGAACAGGCAGGGCAAGCACCTCCTGGAGGTGCGCGAAGCGGTTGTTCAGCTGGTCTTTATGCACTAGATGGGTTTGCAGGTTTTCCCGCGCGGCGCGCTCTGCCATGTCAAGCCAGCGGGCTCTATCGCCACGCACTCGCGTACTGAAAACCATATCGCGACTATGTATTTGCCTCACTGCGGCAGCCAGCGCCTCGGCGTCATCCTCTAGCAAAGGGCTAATGACTTCACGCGGCAGCTGGCGCTCACGGCCCGCGAGATAGTACTGCCCAATAAAGGCGGAGAGTACCTCAGCATCACTCAGTTCGAGTGAGAGTTTAGGAAAGTGGCTTTTACTGCCCTGGATACGTCCATCCCGAACAAACAACATATGAACGCAGACTAAGCCAGAGCCACTGGCGACCGCGATCACGTCGAGGTCGCCGGTTTCCCCTTCGATACATTGACTCTCCTGAACGACGCGCAAGCCTGCAATCTGATCGCGCAACAAAGCCGCTCGCTCAAACTCTAGTGCCTGAGCTGCCTGCTCCATCTCGTGCGCCAGCTCTTGCTGCAGAACCTGACTCTTGCCCTCCAGAAACATGATGGCTCGCCTCACCTGCTCGGCGTAATGCTGGGGGGTGATGAAGTCTACACAGGGCGCTGAGCAACGTTTGATCTGATACTGCAAGCATGGGCGCGAGCGGTTATTGAAAACAGCATCTTCACATGGGCGCAGTTGGAAAACTTTCTGAATCAGGCGCAGGCTCTCACGGACAGCCCCGGCGCTAGGATACGGGCCAAAAAAACGGCCACCCGATGTTTTGGCACCACGGTGATAAGAGAGTCTGGGATAGGTTTGAGCTGAAATGTGTATGTAGGGGTAGGATTTGTCGTCCCGCAACAAGATGTTGAACGGCGGGCGGTGCGCCTTGATCAAATTTTGCTCAAGGATCAGCGCTTCGGTTTCACTGTATGTGACGGTGACTTCAATGTTAGCAATGCGAGAGACGAGTACTTCGGTCTTTGGGCTTAGTCCACTGCGCCTAAAATAAGATGCAAGGCGCTTCTTCAGATTGCGCGCCTTGCCCACGTAGAGAATTTCGCCCGCCTTGCCGAACATCTGATAGATCCCGGGCCCCTGCGAAACGTTATTCAGGAAGGCCTGGTGGTCAAAATCAAGGTTGACCATGATGCAAACATTACACCGCTTGGGTGTCGATCATGCCGTGCCGCATTGCCAAACGCGTGAGCTCAACATCACCCTCGATGCCAAGTTTTTCAAATACACGATAGCGGTAGCTATTAACCGTTTTGGGACTGAGGTGAAGAGCGTCGGAGATTTCCTGCACCTTGTGGCAGTTCACAACCATCATGCAAATCTGAAGCTCGCGTTCAGACAGCAGATCGAAGGGGTTTTCTACCCCCTCTTGATCAAAACTTCTCAGCGCCAACTGCTGGGCTACCTGGGCGCTGATATAGCGCAAGCCCTTAGCGACTGTGCGGATTGCAGAAATCATCTCCTGAGGGCCTGATGACTTAGTCACATAGCCGGAGGCGCCAGCTTTCAGCAAGCGCGCAGGGAAAGGGTCATCATCACAGGCGGTAACGGCTATCACTCGCGCTTCGGGGCAATGGCGGAGTAACTTGCGCGTCGCCTCAAGCCCACCGATCCCGGGCATGCGAATATCCATCAGGACCACATGGGGTTTCAGCTCGCGTGCTTTTTCAACGGCTTGCTCGCCACTCTCGGCCTCACCGACGACCTTGATGTCCTTGAGATCTTCGAGCATGCGCGTTATACCACTGCGCACCAGATCGTGATCATCGGCAACCAAGACTTTGATCAAGGCTCAATACTCCGTAACTGCCCGACCTTGGGACAACCAAAAGCTCGTGCATAATATGCATGCGATGCGATTATTTGCAAAGAAACAATGCATAGCACGTCACAAAATGTGCCTGAAACTGAGGTTGATGCGCGGCGCGACCTGCCGGCGTGTCTTGGGTATCTGGTGCTGCCAGTGACGTTGGCATCCCGCCTCCATGATCAGCAGAGAGCCAGGTGCAAGACTCATTGAGATCGGGGGACAGCTGCGATCACGGTGGCGGAGAGAGAAACGGCGTTCAGCCCCTAGGCTAAGCGATGCCACTACAGGGTCAGGGCCCAATTCGGGTTCGTCGTCTGCATGCCAGCCCATGGAGTCAGCCCCATCCCGATAGAGGTTGGCCAGCACGCTATTGAACTGCTGACCTGCCACAGCCTCAACACGCGTGAGGATGGTCTGCATCAACGGCGACCATCCGTCTCCATGATGGACAATCCCCGAATAGCGGTAGCTTCGCCCCGGTGACGCCATCCAGGCCACCAAACGCGGAACAGCCATGGTTTTGCCAAACAAGTGGGCATATTCCTGACGCCAAGGAAGGGATTCAAACAGCTCCCTGTACCAGGAAGCCTGGCATGAGTGGAAGAGATCGGGGTAATAGCGCAAACAAAGATCCGGCGCTTCGATATGCTCAACCCGGTGTTCAGTAGATTTGCGGTTCAATCTCCAGCTCCACCGCGAATTTTGCTGATACATCCCGTTGTATGCGTTCGGCTAATGCAAGGATCTCCGCACCGCTGCCCCCTCCGTGGTTGACAAGCACCAAGGCCTGTTGGTCATGCACCCCCACACTACCTGCGCGAAAGCCCTTCCAGCCGGCCTGTTCGATAAGCCAGCCCGCGGCCAACTTGCTCCTGGCACCTGGCTGGGGGTAATGCGGCATGCTCGGATATGCCGCCAATAGCGCGTCCCGCTGTGCCTCTGACACAACGGAATTCTTGAAAAAGCTTCCTGCATTGGGCAGTACCGCTACATCTGGCAACTTAGAGCGCCGAATGCTTTCCACTGCCGTTGCCACTGCCAACGCGGTAACGTCGCCGTCACCCAGCATTTGCCGGAGCGGGCCGTAGTCTAAGTGGGGGACAAACTGCCGGTTGAGGGAAAAACGAACGCGCGTGATCACTGCTTGATCGCGAAGGCGACCTTTGAACACACTATCGCGGTAACCGAAAGCACACTGTTCCGCGCTGAGCACAGCAAGCTGGCCGCTCAGGCGATCCAGCCACTCGACTTCGCGAATATGCGAGCACACTTCTACCCCGTAGGCGCCGATATTCTGCACCGGCGCGGCACCTACCGTGCCAGGAATCAAGGCCAGGTTCTCAAGCCCAAAGTAGCCCTGCTGTATACAGTGGTGAACAAACGCGTGCCAGGGCTCGCCGGCCGCTACATCCAACAGTACGCAATCGCGATCACCGCCACATTCGGTGATACCGCGCAAAGCCACCTGCAGTACAAGCCCGGGCCAGTCTTGGCGCAGGACGACGTTGCTGCCTCCTCCCAACACCAAAACCGGCAACTGGCGCTGCCTGGCCCAGGCCAACCCCTCGATCAACTGATCGGTGGTCTCGGCACGCAGCAGAAATGCGGCACGCGCATCAATGGCCAGGGTATTGAGGGTATTGAGGGGTGCGTCCTGCTGGAGATTGAGGGGGTTCAACGCAGGCGCTCCTGTAACTGGCTCACCAGACCATCACAGGCCTGCTCCACCAGGCTCAGCACCTGCTCGAAGCCTTCCGGGCCACCGTAATAAGGATCTGGCACCTCGCCGGTATCAACGCCCCCCTGGCGCAAGAACAGCTCGAGTACGCCCCTAAACTGTGCCGGTCGCATGGCTTGAAGCTGGCGTAGATTGTCTTGGTCCATCGCCAGAATGTAATCAAAGCGCTGGAAATCCTCAGCACAAACCAACCGCGCGCGAAGCTGGCTCAAGTCGTAACCCGCACGGGAAGCAGCGGCCTGGGTGCGGGCATCCGGCGCCTTGCCGATGTGCCAATCGCCGGTGCCAGCAGAATCCACCCTTACAAGCCCAGCCAGCCCGGCCCGCTCGAGTTTTTTCAGCAAAACACCGTGCGCTGTGGGGGAGCGACAAATGTTGCCAAGGCAAACAAACAGGACGGCGAGCTTCACTGACTGGACACCAAGGCACGCACACGCTCAAGATCGCGCTCGGTATCAACCCCCCCAGGAACAACTTCGCAGGCGGGGTCGACATGGATTTTTACCCCTTGCCATAGGGCGCGCAATTGCTCGAGTGACTCCCAGCGCTCAATAGGGGCCGGCACCCAGCGCACATAGTCGTTGAGAAAGCTCACCCGGTAGGCATAAATACCAATGTGGCGCATGGCGCCTAGGCCCTGCGGTAGTGTTTGGGTATCAACAGCGAAGGCATCGCGCGGCCAGGGGATGGGCGCACGAGAAAAATACAGGGCAAAACCACGTTGGTCGGCCAGCACCTTGACCGCATTGGGATCGTGAAACACGTCTGCACTGTGGATGGGCTCACACAGCGTGGCAATGCCCGCCTCGGGGTTGGCGGCTAGATTGAGCGCCACCTGGCGAATCACTGCCGGCGGAATCAAAGGCTCGTCCCCCTGCACATTGACCACGATATCGTCATCTGCCAGCCCCAGCTGGCTGGCCGCCTCCTGTAGTCGGTCAGTGCCCGAGGGATGCGCTGGCGAGGTCATGCATACTTGTGCACCAAATCCCTCCGCCAAGGCTTGAATACGGGCATCATCCGTAGCAATCACCACCCGGTTGGCACCACTCTCACAGGCGCGCAAGTAAACCCGTTGAATCATCGGCATGCCGCCGATATCAAGTGTGGGTTTGGCCGGCAAGCGAGTCGATGCATAACGGGCGGGAATCACTACGGTGAATTTCATGTTCAACTCCCTGGGGAAATTTGGCGCAGGCGCTGTAGCAACGCCGCTAAGAACTCATCGGGCAAATCCGCCTCCACCTCCAGATACCAGTGTTCGGGCCGGGCGAAGCGACGGCATTTTACCGCGTCTTTCTCGGTCATGATGACTGGCAAACCGTCAGCGAAGTCGAGATCTGATGCCTCAAAATCGTGATGATCGGGCAAGGGATGTGGTTCAGGCTGAAAGCCCAATTGGGTCAGAGTAGTAAAGAAGCGCTCAGGATTGCCAATGCCAGCCACGGCATGAACGCAAGGACTCGCCTGCCAATCTGCCGGACTAACCCGCCGCCCGGTGGTCAGCTGCACCAGCGCAGTGCAACGTAGCTGCATGAGGGTAGCCCCCGGCCAGGCACCACCATTAGCCACCAGAAAATCGACCTCGCTTAACCGCGCTGGCGGCTCCCTCAAGGGGCCTGCCGGCAAAAGGCGCCCATTGCCCAAACCTCGCACGGCATCGACTACGGCAATCTCAATATCGCGATCGAGCGCATAATGTTGAAGACCATCATCACTCAACACCAGATTACAGCCGCCGCCCTCCAGCAGCGCCTGCACGGCACGGCTGCGATTCGGGTCTACCACCACCGGACATGCCGTGCGTTGCGCCAGCAAGAGTGGCTCATCGCCACACTCGGCAGGGGCAGTACTTGCGTTTACACGCAGAGGATAGTGAGCCGAGCGACCGCCATAGCCGCGACTGACGATTCCCGGTTGCCACCCCGCTCGCCGCAAATGCTCAGCCAGCGCGCTGATCACGGGCGTTTTGCCCGTACCACCCACAGAGATATTGCCCACGACCACTACCGGCACCGGTGCCCTGTAGCGGCGCTCAGGGTGTAGCGTGAAGGCACGGCGCCTCGCCTTTGCTACGCGTCCGTATAACCATGCCAGTGGAGCAAGCAGACGACTCCAACTGTCAGGACGATACCAGGCGCGCTCCAGAATACTCACGGCTCAGCTCTGACCGCCGGCAAAATCCTGGCTGTGGAGCTGCGCATAGCGACCTCCTCTGGCCAACAAGTCCGTGTGAGTGCCGGTTTCAACCACGCGGCCATCGTCCATCACGACGATCAAATCTGCCTTCTCAATAGTGCTTAGACGGTGGGCAATCACCAGCGTAGTGCGCCCCGCCATGACCGCTTCCAAGGCAGCTTGGATATGGCGCTCGGCTTCGTTATCCAGCGCGGAGGTGGCTTCGTCAAGAATCAGCACTGGCGCATCTTTCAACAGCGCCCGTGCAATAGCCAGACGTTGCCGTTGCCCACCAGACAGCATGTCACCATCGTTGCCCACTTCCGTATCAAAGCCCTTGGGCAGTTTTTCAATGAACGAACGGGCCTGTGCGGCCTCGGCGGCTTGGTGAATACGCGCCATTGGCATCTCCGCCAGAGCCCCGTAGGCAATATTGTTGCGAATGGTGTCGTTGAACAGCGTGACTTGCTGCGACACCATGCCAATCTGCTGCCGCAGATTGTCCAAGGTGTACTCATTCACATCCACGCCATCGAGCAGTATCTGACCGCGCTCGTGGTTGTAGAAGCGCGCCAACAAGGCCACCAAAGTGGTTTTGCCACTCCCCGAGCGCCCAACCAGGGCAACCGTCTGCCCCGGCTCTACCGTGAATGAGACCCCCTTCAACACATCGCCGCTGGCCTGATCGTAGCTGAAGCTAAGATCGCGGAATTCGATTCTACCGACCACGCGCGGTACAGTATGTTTACCTTGATCCTGCTCGGCTTCGCTGTCGATAAACTCGAAGACACTCTCTGCGCCAGCCAACCCGCGCTGGATCACCGACTGCACTTCACTGAGTTGCTTGATCGGCTTAACGATCATAGCCGCCGCACCGATAAAGGAGACGAAGTCACCCGACGACATCTGCCCCTGCATCACCAGATAAATCGCAAACCACAACAACGTGGCCAACGCCAATGACATGAGTAGCTGAATCAACGGCGGGCTGACGGCGTTCATCAGCGCCATCTTCATGCTTTGCCGCAGGTTCTCAGTGCTGACTTGGTGGAAGCGCCCCTGTTCTGCAGGCACACCGGCAAACATGCGCACTTCGCGGTAGTTGTTGATGCTCTCACCGATCACCTGGGTGATGGAGCCCATGGAAAACTGCATCCGCTTGCTGATCTTGCGCAGACGTTTTCCGACGACTGACACCAGCGCGGCGATCAAAGGTGCTACAGCAACAAACACCAACGTCAGCTGCCAGTTTTTGTATAACAGAAACGAAGCCAGCCAGATCACAATGAAGCCTTCTCTGACTACGATCTTTACGGCATCAGTCGCCGCGCCGGTGACCTGCTCAACGTTGTAGAGCAAGCGCGACAACAGATGGCCGGACGAGGCGCGATCAAACTGTGCCGCGGGCACCGCCAGCAAGTGATCAAACATCTGGCTGCGCAGCTTGTACACCAGATGCCGAGCGATGTGGTTGATCCAGTAGTTGCCGAACACAAAACCAATGCCCTGTAGAACGACGATCACCACCACGCTGATCGGCACCATCCAATGCAGGACATCCAGGGGCGGGTTGCCGCCATGGATCTCACGCAAAACCCGAGAGATGATGCCAGTGGCACTTTTACTGGCATCACCGCCCACCACATCGATCAGCAGCTGAAGAAAATCGGCGTACAGGGCCTGGGTGAACGCATAGAGCGAAAAGCCCGCAACGCTGACCAGAAACAACGGCCAGTACGGCACCACGTACTTGAGCAACCGCAGATAGAGCGCCAGATCGCCGCTTTGCTTGGGGGTCATTCAGTTACTCACTTGGCCTGAGAGGAGGCGTCGGCTTCACGGGTGGTAATGCTGAGTTTGGCAAAGCCCAGCTGCCCGGCCACATCCATGGCCATCACCACGGCGCGGTGAGGGGTTTGCTCGTCGGCCGTGATAAACAGGGGGATGGCACGATCATCACCTGCCGTGCGCTGCAGAGCGGCACGCAAGGTTTCAGGCCGGTCATTGACCAGCGGTTGGCCCTGCACGGCAAAGGCGCCTTCGGCGGAAATCAGGATTTCCAGCCGCTCGCGCTCTTCAACCACCTCCGAGCTGACGGCCTCGGGCAGGGTCACGCTGAGCTGAGAACGCCACACAAAGGTGGTGGTCATCATCAGGAACACCAACAGGAACATGAGCACGTCGATCATGGGGATCAGGTTGATCTCCATGGACGTCCTGGGGCGCCGATGGAATTTCACCCCTGAACCTCGCGCGCCGGGGCCCGCTGGCCGTGAAATACCTCGACCAACTTGCCGCACTCACGCTCCAGCGCCACCACCAGGTAGTCCACCCGGCGCAGATAGAAGCGGTACATCACCAAGGCGGGAATGGCCACGCAGAGGCCGGCAGCGGTAGCGATCAGCACCTCGGAAATGCCCCCCGCCAGGGCCGACATGTCGGCGTGGCCAGTGCTCATCATCGCCGCAAACACCTTGATGATGCCCATCACGGTGCCCAGCAGGCCAATCAGTGGTGCAACCCCCGCAATCGTCCCCAGCACTTCGATGTAGCGCTCCAGATCGTGGACCACCTCCCGGGCAGCATCTTCGATGTTTTCCCGCATCACATCACGCCCCAAGCGGGCCGCCCCCAAGCCTGCGGCAAACAGGCTGCCCAGTGGCGACCCCTGCCGCAACTCGCGCAGGCGGTTGGCATCAATCTGGTTGTGCTGAATCCAGACGCAGACCTGCGCAAACAGGTTCTTGGGGACAATTTTTTCTGGCTTGAGGCTCCAATAGCGCTCGATGCTGATCGCAAGTGCGACAATCGAGCACAGGATGATGGGCAACATCATCCAGCCGCCGGTTTTAATGATTTCGAACACCCGAGCTCCTCACCATCATCAACAGTCAGCCAGTGCCGACCAGGAGGAAAATGGCGCCTACCTTAGCGCCTGGGTTAAGCAGTGTCCATAGGCTCTCCCCACCTCTGGCGCATATCACCGAAACGAAGTCACTCCCAGTAATGGCGCGCCTGCTGGCGGTGTTCTGCCAGCACAATGTCTCGCCCTGGCGATACCAGAAAACTGACCGCGCCAGATCTGTCTGTTCGCACGCCCTGCGCCCCCAGATTGCGATAGCGCTGTTCGACCTGCGGATGGGGGTGCCCATAGCTGTTGCGGTGGCCAGCGGAATAGACCACCCACTGTGGCGCGACCACGGCGGCAAAACGCGCTGAGGAAGAGCTGCGGCTGCCATGATGAGGTGCCAGCAGGATGTCGGCATGCAGATGGTCTAGCTGGTACCGCAGCAACTGAAGCTCAACCTTCTCACTGATATCGCCCGGTACCAGCATGGCACCTCCCCCGCCCTCAATGCGCAGCACACAGGAGGCGTCATTGCCGGAGTGCTCCCCACCGGGATTGATGAAGGAAAAGTTGACCCCATCCCACGCCCAATGCTGACCTTCGGTGCACGCCGTCGCCGGCACACCTGCCACAGGCTCTCCGGCGTATATCTGTTCAACGTACATTTCACCCAGGATGGGAAGGGCCCCACCCGTATGATCGCTATCGTCATGGCTGAGCACCAACACATCCAGCGTGCGCAACCCCCGGGCGCGCAGGTAGGGCAAAATCACCCGGTCACCGCTGTTATTGTCGGCACTGTCGCGCCGGCCGGTGTCAAATAGCAAGCGGTGGTCGCGGGTCTCCACGTAAACCGCAAGCCCTTGCCCAACATCAAGCACCGTGGCGCGGTATTCTCCACCCCCCAGGGTTTCAGGGCGTGGTACACAGGCCGGCAGCAGCAACAACAGGCCGACCCAGCGCCCAGGCGTGCCAGGTGGCGCTAGCGCCCACAACACGCCCAATACCGCAAAGATGCCAACAGCGATTGATCCCCGCCCCGTCCACCACCAGGCCACCTGCTGCTCAGCCAGCCACTGCATCAACCACCACAAAGCGCCAAATGCCATATCTGCAGGCCACCACAGCCCGCTGGCCAATGCAGGCGACCATCCCGAGACAATGGCAGCCAATGCCGCACACGGCAAGCCAATCAGGTTGATGACGGGGGCCGCTATCAAATTGGCCAATGGCGCCGCCAGCGAGAGCGCACCAAACAGCAGCGCCAGCAATGGCACCATGCCGAGACTGGCAACCCACTGCGCCTTCAACACATTGCGCCACCAGTCGGGCGGCCTGAGACGGCCTGCAAAGCCATAGACCAGCACGGCCGCCGCACCAAACGACAACCATACGCTGGGAAACAGCAGGCACAAGGGATCAATCGCCAATGCCACCAACAACGCCAGGCAAGCGGCATGGCTCACCGTGACCCGGCGAGATAACACAGGCAGCAGCGCCGCCAGGATGACGATCACCGCTGCCCGCTGGGTTGGCAGACTGAATCCCGCGAGCATGGCGTAGACCAACCCCATGCACGCCGCGGTGAGCGCGGCATAGTGCTGGGCAGCTAAAAAAAGCAACCATCGACCGGGCCAACGGCGCAGCAAGCGACGGACCACCAGATAACTCGCACCGGCCACAATGCCGATCTGCAGGCCAGAGACCACAAATAGATGAACTGTGCCGGTGCGTTGCAACAGGCGCCAGTCATCAGCCGTCAGGTCATCATCCACCCCCAGCACCAACGCGGGCGCAAAGCGACCAAAGCCATCGGCGCCCAGGCAGGCCCTCAAGGAATCCAACAATGCCTGCCTAAGCCCATCTAGCGACCACCAGGGGGCAACCGCCAGGCGCTCTGCCTCCAGTACTTTACCGCTGGCACTCACACGCTGGGCAAACTGATAGGCGGTAAAATCGAAGGTGCCTGGATTGGACAGGCTGCGGGGGCGCTCAAGGGCCGCCTTGACGCGCCAGCGCTCACCGGCCCGCAACGGCGTGTCTGAGCGCCAGCGCAAGGCAACGTTGAGTAAGCGCGGGGCATGCCAGTGCTTACCGTCCTCCGACTGGGCCTCTACGTGTAGCGTGAACTGGCGTGTGAGGCGGCCATAGCTTTCCGACTGCCGAGGAAGCTCTACAACCTGCCCCTGCAACCAATGCTCACGGAGGTCAGGTAAATCCGGGTAGCGATGATCGAGCAGCCAGTGACCATAAAAGGCTGCATGCGCCACACCCAAGCCCATAGCCCCCAGCAGGCGCAAGTGGCAACGGGGGATGCACTGCAGGAGCACTGCTACAGCCAAGATCAGCCACAGCCATGCAACAGCAGGCAAGCGCTGGCATAGATCCACACCCAACACGCCGAGGGCGAAGGCAATCGTCCATGATCTCATGATGCTCCTTGCATCCTTGGGGGCCCATCCCGTTTAATAGCGGGCCCGGTCCACGTGTGCAAAGGCTACCATGCCCCAGGAATTGCTCAAGCGTCTGATGCCATCACCGGAGGCCTTGCGTGCTCACCGCAGCCTGGCATGGCTTGCGCACTGGCTACATGAGCCCTATCTGTGGCATCTGAGTCGGCACTCGGCCTGTCGTGGTTTGGCTATCGGCCTGTTTTGCTCATTCCTGCCCCTACCGGGGCACATGATGTTGGCCGCCTTGCTCGCCCTATGGCTGCGCGGCAACCTGCCCGTGGCCGTGCTAAGCTGCTGGTTCAACAACCCGTTGACCATGGCGCCCATGTACTATGGTGATTATGCCTTGGGGGCCTGGCTGTTGGGGCTGCATGGTGCGATGCCCCAACTAGAATTGAGCCTGCACTGGCTGGTAGAGGAGTTCCGCCTGATAGGGCCTCCGCTGCTGCTTGGGGGGGCAATACTTGGCGGTGCAGTGGCCCTCGTTGGCTATGTGTTACTCAATACGCTGTGGCGTTGGCAGTCCGTCAGGCGCTGGACTGCACGCCGAACATCGCGCCAACCGCGAAACTGACGACTCTGATCCATCATGGCCAAGAAGTTACTTAAACGCTGGATGCCAGATCCCGAGAAGGTGCGCTCCCATGAGGGGCTCAAATTCATTGCGCATGAATTGCACCAACCCTATCTCTGGCATCTGACACGCCATTCCGCCTCTAGAGCCTTTCTGATTGGCATGTTCTGGGCCTTCGTGCCCATGCCTTTTCAGATGGTGCCAGCGGCCCTGTTCGCGCTTTGGTTTCACGCCAACCTGCCACTCTCCATTGGTTTGGTGTGGCTAACCAACCCCCTCACCATGGTGCCCATCTGGTACGTCTCATACAAACTGGGCATGTTGTTGATCGGCGGCGATCCGCTGCCGGATGACTTTCAATTCACGGTGGAAAACCTCACCGCCAGTTTCACCCACATCTGGAAACAGCTCTATGTGGGTTCCATCGCGATCGGCGCAGGGCTTGGATTGTTCTGCTATTTCGGGCTCGACTATTTCTGGCGCTGGCACTCCATGCGCCGCTGGCGACTGCGTAGCCAGCAGCGGCGCACGCGCCCTCAATCGTAACGCAAGGCCTCGGCAGGCTGAATGCGCGCCGCCCGGTAGGCGGGGTACAGGGTGGCAATGAAGCTCATGGCAAATGCCGTCCCCGCCACCACTAGCACATCTTCCAAGCGGATATCCGAAGGCAGGTAGCTGACCGGATACACGTCAGCCTTAAGAAACTTGACCGCAAACAGCTTTTCGATCCAGTCCACCACCTGGCTGACGTTAGCGGCCAACAATAGCCCCAGCAACACGCCACCCAAGGTGCCCAAGCTACCAATTAGGGTACCCTGCACCATAAAAATGCGTTGAATCATCGCTGGGCTTGCCCCCAGGGTGCGCAGAATGGCGATATCACTCTGCTTATCCAGTACCACCATGATCAGGGTGGACACGACGTTGAACGCGGCCACGGCGATGATGACGAATAGCAGCAGCGCCACCAGGCGCTTGGACATCTGCACCGCTTGATAGATGTTGCCGTGTGTACGGGTCCAGTCGCGCGCCGTATAGCCCTCAGGTAGCTCAGCAAGCACTTGCCGCACCACCCGGGATGCGGTGAACAAATCCTTGACGGCCAATCGCACCCCCTGGGCCGCATGACCGTAGCCCGCCAAGGGTCCACCTTCCTCCAGATGAATCAGCGCCAGATGGTTGTCCAATTCGGTACCCGAGCGCAGGATGCCCGCCACCTCAAAGCGCTGCAGGCGTGGCGCGCTTGCCCCACCACTGCCGGAGGCTTCGGGCACAATCAGGGTGACGGCATCCCCCATTTGAACGCCCAACTTGTCGGCCAAATTACGGCCAAGAATAATGCGATGCCCCCCCGGCACGAGCACCTCGAGTGTGACACCCTGCTCTAGATAGCGGCCGACCACTGAAGCCTTGCTTTCAAAGGCCGGATCAATGCTGTAGACCAAGCTGGATTCGACCGTGCCGCGTGCATTGATCAAGGCCTGCAGATGCACAAAGGGCGCAGCCGCCACGACCTCAGGGTGTTGGCTGACCTTTTCAACCAACCCGCGCCAGTCTTCAATCGGTTGATAGCCATTAATGCTGGCCTGGGGCACCATGGCCAGGATGCGCTGGCGCAGCTCCTTATCGAAACCATTCATCACCGACAGCACGGTAATCAGCAGAGCGACGCCGAGCACCAACCCGGCGATGGACACCATGGAGATGAACGATACCAATTGACTGCGTCGGCGTGCGCCCACATAGCGCCAGCCGATAAAGGCAGAGAGCGGTCTGAACACGTCAGTGCGCCCCCGCAGGCTGGAGCAGCCCCTGATTCAGCAGCAGCACGCGATCCATGCGCTCAGCCAGCGCCGGATCGTGCGTCACCACCACAAAGGCCGTGCCCAGGCGCTGGCTCAATTCCAGCATCAAGGCCTGGATTTTGCCCGCCGTCACCTGATCGAGATTACCCGTGGGTTCATCCAGCAACACGCAATCAGGCTCCGCCACCAACGCCCGGGCGATGGCCACTCGCTGGCGCTCGCCACCCGACAACTCCGCCGGTTTGTGACTCAGGCGCTCGGCCAGGCCCACCGTGCCCAGCAGTGTTGTGGCGCGCTCCGCCGCAACGGCCGGGCGCTCACCGCGAATCAACAGCGGCATAGCCACGTTTTCCAACGCGCTGAACTCAGGTAGCAGATGGTGAAACTGGTAAACAAAGCCCAGATGGCGGTTTCGCAATTCACCGCGCTCGCGTTCGCCCAGCGCATGCATGGGATGCCCTACGACTTCCACCTCGCCAGCAGAAGGTGCATCTAGCCCCCCCAGCATATTGAGCAAGGTGCTCTTGCCCGAGCCGGAAGATCCTACAATGGCGATCCGTTCACCGCGACGCACCTCAAGCTCCACCCCGCGCAAAATTTCCAGGGCTTGGGGGCCCTCGCTATACATCTTGCGCAGACCACTGCAGCGCAGTACCACTTGCTGATTCATCGGATTCCAAGACTCATTCATAGCGCAAAGCTTCGGCTGGACCTATCTGCGCGGCCCGCCAAGAGGGATAGAGGGTGGCCAGGCCGCTCAATAACAAGGCCGAGAAACACACCATGCCCACATCCCCCCACTGCAACTCGGAGGGCAAGCGGGTAATGAAATATACCGAGGGATCAAACATCTCCAAGCCACTGATCCGCTCAAAAAAGCCGACGATGTCACCCGCCCACATCGCCAGGGGGATGCCCAGCAGAGCGCCCAGGCCGGTGCCCACCACCCCAATGGCGGTGCCCTGCACCATGAAGATGGCCATGATCTCCCGGGGCGTTGCCCCCAGGGTGCGCATAACGGCAATATTGGCCCGTTTATCGGCGACCATCATCGACAGAATCGACACAATATTGAAAGCGGCCACCGCCACGATGATCAGCAACAGGAGCGTGACCATGGTTTTTTCCATCTTCACCGCCTGAAACAGGCCGCCCTGGGTCTGCGTCCACGGCGTAGCCTCATAGCCCGCAGGCAAAGCGGCCAACACACTATCCAGGGTGTGCTCAACCTGAATCATATCCGCCACTTTCAGGCGCAGCCCCTGCACCCCGCTAGGCACCTGGAACAAACGCGCGGCATCTTCGATATGAATCAATGCCTCGCTGCTATCTACTTGAGCGCCTACCTCAAAGGTGCCGACCACGGTGAAACGTTTCACACGAGGAAACGCCCCGGCCGGGGTAATCGTCACCTTGGGCAGGATCACCGTGACCTTGTCACCCAGCTCGACCCCGAGCCCCCGCGCCAGCGAGGCACCGAGCACAATACCGAATTCACCGGCGCGGAGGTCATCCAGTGCCCCCAGCGCCATATGCGCCCCCACCTCGGATACCTCACGTTCAGCCGCGGGCAACACACCACTCAAGTGCACGCCACGCACACGGCCGGGGACGGTCAGCATGCCATTGCCCCCCACCACCGGGGCCACGCCAATCACCCTCGGCACCTGCTTGACTTTGCTGGCCAGCAACTGCCAGTCGTCGATGCCCTGTGGCGACTCCAAGTAAGCATGTGGGATGGCATGCAAGATGCGACTATGCAACTCGCGGGCAAAGCCATTCATCACCGACAGCACGATGATCAATGACATGACCCCCAGCACCATTCCCCCAAGAGAAATACTGGAAACAAAAGAGATAAACTGGTGGCGGCGCTTGGCACGGAGATAGCGCAAGCCCACAAACAGCGGAAAAGGCTGGAACATCCTTTAGCTCAGTGACAGGAAAGCAGCTACTCTACCTAATTAGCATCGCAATTGCACTGAACCAACCGGCCCAGCCGGAGCGGATTTGCAGACAAGGATCAGACACGCGCAATGGCAAAATCCAATAAAGCAGGGCCAGCGGACCGCGAAAGACGCGAGTACTATCGCATCACCGACCAAGTCGATCTGGCATGGCAGGCGGTCCCCGCCGAGGCCTTCACTGGCGAGCCCGGTAGCTACTTTAGTGATGCCGCCCCCCTGGCAGTGCTACGCGAACTTCGCGAGATAGATCACGATAATCAAAAGCTACTGCGGCGCCTGGTAGAAAGCGACCGAGAGCTAGGCCAGTACTTCAAGGCCGTCAATCGCAAATTGGATGTAGTGGCCAATGCGCTCACCGCCATGGCCATGGCCGGCCGCCAGCACACGCCAACCCCAGTATCACTCAGCGAAGGTGGCTTGGCCTTTAGCTGTGACGGGAGCCTTAGCACAGGCGATACTCTCGCGCTGCGCTTGATTCTCCTGCCCAGTTACCTCTGCATCTGTTGTTTTGCCACCGTTGTATCTGAGCAGCCAGCGGAACGAGGGGGAGATACGGTCGTCTCAGTGCGCTTTGAGTCGCTTAGCGACGCAGAACGCAAACTCCTGGCCCGCCACGTGCTCCATCGCCAGACCAGTGAACGCAAGCAGCGGCTAGGCCTTTAACCGCCCCTCGAAAGGATGCCCCCATGCGCCAACACCTCTTCTGCGCACTGCTGGCCCTCGCTGCCACGCCCGTCCTGCAGGCCGACACCTTGCGGATACCCGTTGGCCAACAGGCGCCCGATAGCACATCCCGCCCGCAACTGGGCATAAGCATGGACACCGTGCAGGCCCACTGGGGCAAACCCATCACGGCCAAGGGCCCAGTAGGCACCCCACCGATCACCCGCTGGGAATATGCCAACTTCCATGTGGTCTTCGAAGGTCGCGTCGTGATACGGAGCGTGCTCAAGCCCGCCCCCGCGCAGGATATGCCCGCCGCATCCGAACAGCCCCCCACCGCCGAGCCAGAAGAAGACCTGTTCAAGTGAGCCGCACATTCCTCTATAGCGAACAACGCCACATTCAAGCGCCCCCTGAGGCTGTTTACGACCGCTTGGTGGACCTCGACAACTACTCGGCATGGAACCCCTGGCTAACGCGTGCCAGCGGCAAGGTTGCCCCCGGTGCAACGGTCGACGTGTGGCCGGTGTTGTTTGGCCGCTCACAACATTACCGTCACCTCATTCTGGAAGCCTCACGCCCGGCGCGCTTTGCCTGGCGGGATCTAGGCTGGTTCAGCCTGCTGGCCTGTGGCGAGCGGCACAGAACCCTCACGGCGCTGCCCGACGCCAGCTGCCAGTACCAGGTGAGCCTCAGCCTAACAGGCCCGCTGGCCAGCCTGGCCGCCGCCCTGTTCGGCAAAGAACTGCAACGCGGCCTGGCACTGGAGGCAGATGCGCTGCAAGCATCCTTTAGCAATCGTGCCGCCACCACGCGCGTTTGAGCACCTAACGTTTACCGGCGCATCGGCAACCAAGCGCCATCAGCCGGATCGCTGGACACCGCCGCGCGAAGCGGCTAACTTTTCGCCTCTGATATTTTGCCCCGAAGTGCGTGCGGCCGATTGAGCCCACGCCCGGATAACACCGGCCCAACGCGAGCACACCATGTCTACAGACGACGTCAAAACCCGATTCGAAACCGCCCTCGGCCAACTGGCGCAGCCCGGCTCCCCCTTCGAACTCGGCGATACCCAGATCAACGGCATCGACTACCGCGTCTACAAGAATGCACCCAATTCCCTGCACGAGCTGCTGGCCCCGGGCCGCGCCCATGGCGACAACACCTTTCTGGTGTACGAGGGCGAACGCTGGACCTTCAACGACTTCTTCCGCCAGGCCGACGCCATAGGCCACCAGCTGGTGCACCACTACGGCGTAAAAAAGGGCGACCGCATCGCCATCGCCATGCGCAACTACCCGGAGTGGATGACCGCGTTCATCGCCATCACCGCGGTGGGCGCGGTGGCCGTGCCGCTCAACAGCTGGGGGCAGGCCGCTGAACTGGAATACGGTTTCACCGATGCCGGCGCCCGCATCGTGTTCTGCGATCAGCAGCGCCTGGAGCACATCGTCGACCGCCTGCCCGCGCTGGACGTGAAAGCCGTGGTGGTGCGCTCCGTTGAACCCCCGCGCAACGCCTGCGTCGAAACCCTGGAAGCACTGATCGCCGGCGCCGAGGGCAAGCCCATGCCGCAGGTTGAGTGCGGCGGTGAAGACCCGGTGCTGATCATGTACACCTCCGGCACCACCGGCAACCCCAAGGGCGCGGTCTCCAGCCACCGCAACCTGGCCCAGGCAGTGATCAACTTCGAGTGCACCGGCTACGCCTACGCCATGAGCAGCCCCGAGGCCATGGGCCACATGATGAGCCTGGGCATCGCCCCCTCTGCCCTGCTCTGCCTGCCACTGTTTCACGTCAGCGGCTGCCACTCCATCTTCCTGCTGTCCCTGCGCGCCGGCCGCAAGGTGGTGATGATGTACAAGTGGGACATCACCAAAGCGCTGGAACTGATTCAGGAAGAGCGCATCACCACCATGAGCGCCGTGCCCTCCATGGCCTACGAGATGCTGCTGTCCGAGGAGTTCGACAAATACGACACCTCCAGCCTGAGCGGCTATGGTTGCGGCGGCACCGCCTGCCCCACCCACCTGCCGGCGCTGATTTATCAGAAAGCCCCCAAATCTTTCCCCGGCACCGGTTACGGCATGACCGAAACCAACGGCACCACCGCCTCCAGTTCCGGTGATCTGTTCAAGCACAAGCCGCACGCCACCGGCATCATCGCCCCCATCGTGCAGGTGGAGATTCGCGACGAGAATGGCACCGTGCTGCCCAACAACGTCTCCGGCGAAATCTTCGTCAAGAGCCCCACCATCGTGCAGGGCTACTGGAACAAACCCGAAGCCAGCGCCGAGACCTTCCAGAACGGCTGGCTGCGCACCGGCGATATCGGCTATGTGGACGACGAAGGCTATGTATTCATCGTCGACCGCGCTAAGGACATGATCATCCGCGGCGGCGAGAACATCTACTCCGCCGAAATCGAAAATGCGCTGCAGGAGCACCCCGGCGTGCACGAAGTCGCCGCGTTTGGTGTACCGCATGAGATCCTGGGCGAAGAGCTGGCGGTGGCCATCATCCCGATGCGCGGCCACACCCTCAGCGAGCAGGACATCAAGCAGTTCATGGCCGGGCGCGTGGCCCACTACAAGGTGCCCACCCACGTGGAGATCCGCACTGAGGCCTTCCCGCGCAACGCCACCGGCAAGGTGTTGAAGAAAGCCCTGCGCGAGGCCATGGTCACACAACTGGGCCGCTGACCCGCTGGCCGGCATGGGCGCTGCCCGTGCCGGCCCTCTCCACCGCCCGACAACGCCTCACTGGAGCCCGCATGAGCAACTCGCTGATTCCCGCCGACTGGCAGATCCTGCTGGATGAGTTTCAAAAGCGCATCGCCAGCGGTCGCGCCATGGGGGGGGAGTCCAAACTGGAGAAGCGCGCCCAGAGTGGCATCCCCAATGCTCGGGATATGATCGAGTTGCTGGTGGATGCCGGCAGCTTCATGGAATTGGGCTGCCTGGTCGGTGGTGTCAGCTACCACGGTGAAGCCACCGTGCCCGCCGATGCCCTGGTCGGCGGCATTGCCACCATCGACGGCCGGCCGGTGGTGGTAGGCTGCGAGGATTTCACCTGCGCAGGAGGCTCCATCGGCCATGGCACCAACGCCAAGCGCGTGCGCCTGGCGCGACTCGCCCGGCAGGAGCGCTGCCCTTACATCATGATCCTCGATGGTGCCGGCGCCCGGGTCACCAACGCGCTGGATCGCCACCCCTACGCCCCCAACGACTTACAAGAGCTGGCCGCCCTCTCCGGCCTGGTGCCCACCGTCGCCATCGTGCTGGGCAGCTCCGCCGGCCACGGCATACTCACCGGGTTGTTGATGGACTTCATCATCGCCCTGGAAGACGCCACCCTGTTTTCCGCCGGCCCGCCACTGGTGGCGGCCGCCCTTGGCGAACAAGTGAGCAAGGAACAACTCGGCGCCGCCAGCATGCACGCCCGGGAATCCGGCGTGGTACACAACCTGGCGACCGATGCCGAACACGCCTGCCGACTGGTGCGTAAATATCTGGGCTACCTGCCCGGCAGCGCCTGGGCCTATCCGCCGGAACACACCGGCGGCGACACCGCCGAGCGCAAGCTGGACGAAATTTTTCAGCTGATTCCTCGCCACCACCAGCTACCCTACGACATCCGCCCGGTGATTCAGAGCCTGGCCGACAGCGGCAGCTTCCTGGAATACCAACCCCTCTACGGCAGTGGCATGGTCACCGGCCTGCTGCGCCTGGGCGGTCACAGCTGCGCGGTAGTGGCCAACCAACCCAACGTGATCGCCGGCGCCATCACCGCCCAAGCCGCCGAGAAAGCCACGCATTTTCTTGAACTGGCCGACGCCTACCACCTGCCGGTGATATTTCTGGCCGACAACCCGGGCATCATGTCGGGCAGCCAGGCCGAGCGCGCCGGCACCCTGCGGGCCGCCGCCCGCATGTATATGGCCCAGGCCCGGCTCAGCAGCCCCAAACTGCACGTGACCCTGCGCAAAGCCTTTGGCTTCGGCAGCTCGCTGATGGCCATGAACCCCTTCGACCAGCAGACCATCACCCTCGCCTTCCCCGGCATCAGCCTCGGCGGCATCCCCGCCCTGGGCGGCGGCATCGCCGCCAAGCTGGACGAGTCCACCCAAAGCCAGCTGGAGGAAGCCCAGGCCAGCGGCGCCTGGACCACCGGCGACACCATGGCCTTCGACGAGATCATCGATCCAAGGGAACTGCGCAACGCCCTGCTGAAGGCCCTCAAACTCAGCCTCTCCCGCCGCAGCGAAGCCGCCAGCCCGGCACAGCACAGCGGCATACGGCCTTAGCGGCAGTTCGAGGTCTTAAGTAAGGGATTTTGTGCCACCGCTAGCCGTTCAAGGTGAACTTGAAGAAGCGGTATACCGCTGAGGGAGACCTCAGCGGTGGCTTAGGATCTGTGAATACCCGGAGGATTTAACCTCCGGGCACCTCACTCAGTGCAGGCACGCGCTACACATCAATCAAACAATTCTTCCAGCCAGGACTTCTTGCGATAGCCACCATGCTTGTGGTGCTTGCCGATATCGTAGTGCTGCTTGTCCCAACGACGATCATCCGGCGCCGGCGCTTGCGCCGCTACCGGCTGCACCGGCTGGCTGACCGACAGCTGAATAAGCTTGTCCAGCTCACCCCGATCCAGCCACACCCCCCGACAGTTAGGGCAATAATCGATTTCAACACCCTGCTTGTCCGACATCAGCAGTGTGCTATCCGGGCATACGGGACATTTCATCCTTTCATCCTCATGCGGTGTGTTGGGGCTAGCCAGCCTCACTGGCTGACTGGATAGTACACAAGGTGAGACTGGCTGGGTGGGTTGGAGTTCCGTAGCAGTGTCGAGGGTGCGTAAGTCACCATTGGTCAGGTTACCGACTAGATTTACGGTGCGTGGCACTAATTCCTGTAACCTCATCGTTTGCTGATGTCTTGCTGTCCTATGGCCGGACTGGCCCCAAAGGGGCGCTGCGCGGCGCCCCTCTGGACTCCCCCGCGCCCCCTGACCGTTCGGCCCTGCGCTGCGCTCCGGGCTACCCGATCGAAGTACGTCTGCCACGGGGTCGCGGCCACGCTCTGATACACTCGGGCCATCCTTGGCCCTCGCCCTGCGGGTTGCTTACGCAATGCAAAACGGCTTTCCTGCCGTTTTGTCGAGGCCGCTCAATTGGCCATGGCTTCGGGCTCCCGGCCCACCAGCAAACTCCCGCCATCCGTGGCGGTCGTCCCTGGCCAATTGCCCCCTATCAGCCGCACTTCGCTCGGCTCACTACAAGGGGGAGGAACTGCACCGTGCTGCTAGTGACGGCGAGATAAATGAATAGCTATGAGCTTCAGGTAAATACCAAAATATCGATAGATTAGGAAGTTTACATGGTCATCGTGGGTACCATACTGATGGCTTAACGACCAAATAACCTTCAATTTTTAGCTATTAGCCACGTTCAATGCGCCAAAAACATCAGCACGGCGCGGTTATCCCCCTTAAAGTGAGCCGAGGAGCGGAAGCCGGGCGCGGAAAAAGGGCGAGGACTGTCTGAGCGTAGCCGAAGGCGGAGCGAGTTCCGCAGCCCCCGCGAACGGCTGAGCACCGCAGGTTACCCCGGCTGCGCAGCAGCCGGGGGCGAACGTCCAGGGGGCGCGGGGGAGTCCAGAGGGGCGCCGCGCAGCGCCCCTTTGGGGCCCGTCCGGCCAGAGGACAGCGAGACATCCGAACACGATGGAGCCAAAGGAAACCGGGCAATGCCAGGCACCCAGCATTTCAAAGAGACGCGGTAAACGGTGCAATGCCCTTCGGTTATTGCACCCTACGACAGCGGTTACGCCTTACGCGCGTTACGTCAGCGGTTACGCCTTACAGGCGTTACACATAAAGAATGTTTCGTTGGTTATTCCCGAGTATCTCGATGCGATGTATCCGAACTTCGCTGGCTAGTCCGCAGCGCACGGATAATACTGATCAAAGCGACAAGTATAAAAAAAACAGATGCCTCGAAAAACCTAAGGCTTGCAAAAATTGCTGCAGCGATCCCACAAACGATACAAGCCGAAATTAGATCCACCTTTCTAGTTTCCAGCATGCTTAGCCTCAATCAAAAACACAAGCATTCGAACTGCAGTGCATCCAACATCCAATAGAACTACCTACCCCCCATGCGGCAGATGCACCACCAACCCAAGCACTTCCGGTGGCAGCTGCTCCAGTCGAAGTGGATGCTCCAACTACACCTACAACTCCAAATACCGGAGTCGTCCACCAGGGATTGGTTATGCCTACACACTTTTCCATGCAACTCGAAAAAGTCGATTTACAGCCAATGCACTGACCGGCAGTACGCCCATCACTGCCCATTAGCCCAAATTTATCATTTTTTTGGATTGGATTCCCCTCCACATACCCATAGGTATTAATCCCCCCACCCAAGCCAATCGGATCACTCTCCACATACCGCCCCGTCCAAGGCTCATAATCCCTGAAGTAGTTGTAAAACAACCCACTCTCATCATCCACAATCTGCCCCGGGAACCTCAGCCGCACGTCTTCATACGTGCCATCCCCATCCGGGTCAGTCTGAGCCCCCACCAAGCCGAAGCCATCACTCTCCCACTGCCACGTGATCTGCCCACTCTCATTGGTCGCCAAACGCGGCGTGCCCAAGTGGTCGGGGTGCAGGTAGCGCAGCTGTTCACCCGACTTCTCACCGGCTTCGCTGTAGAAAGTACTGACCTGCGCCAGCGGCAGGTCATCGGCCCAAATGAAGTCGATGCGCTTGTCCACGCTGCCGTTGGCGCGCAGGTGTACTTCTTCCAGGTAGTGCCCCGCCTGATCGTAGATCAGCACCCGCTTGCGGCCATCGGCATTGATCACCAGCACCCGCTGGCCCAAGGCGTTGTAGCGATATTGGGCCCTGGGTTCGCCGCCCACGCTGAGGCTGTTCATGCGATTGGCATGGTTATAGCCCAACGCGTTCAGGCCATCGCCGGTGCGGTTGCCAACGGCGTCGTGCTCAGTCTCGATCTCGTTCATGCTGGCCAGGCGGTTGCTGTTGGCCAGGTAGGTGTTGGGGATACTGAAGGGCGAACCCGAGCCGTCATCGAAGCCCAGGCTGAGGCGGTTGCCGTTGGCATCGTAGCTGTAGCTGAGGCCGCCGCTGAGGGCACTGCCGGCCCATTGCTCGTGGGTCAGGCGATCCAGGGCGTCGTAGCTCATCACCACGCCATTGCCGCTGGCCAGGCGCTCGGTGATGCGGTTGGCGACATCATAGCCGTAGTCGGCGAAATAGACGGTGTTGTCACCCTGTTTGAGGGTGAGTTTGTCCAGCCGGTAGTCCTGGTCGCGCTGGTAGAGGCCACTCAGGCCGTTGCCATACTCAATGCGGGCGATGGGGCCAAAGGGTTCGTATTGGATTTCGCTGGCGATAAACTGCTCGCCAGCCCCCTCAAGATCAGCGTAAGTGGTCACGGCATTGATGCGTCCTTGGGCATCGCGGCCGTAGTAGACCAGCCGGCCGCTGGGGTAACGCACCGCCCACTGCTGGCCGGCGCTGTTGATGCCGTAGTAACTGGTGTAGCTCACGCCCTCTACCACGTCGTGGCGTTCGCTCAGCTGGCCGGCGCCATCGTAGGCCAGGGTGGTCTGGCCGCCATCGTTGCTAAAGCCGGTGAGCTGGCCAGCGGCGCTGCCATCAGCGCTGCCGCCGTAGCTGAAGCTGGCATTTTCGGCGCTGTTGCCAGGGTACTGCACGGCGCGCAAGCGGTTGAGGGCGTCGTACTGGTAGCTGCTGACCACGCCCCGGGCATCCTGCTGCTGGGTGCGGTTGCCGGCCAGGTCGCACTGGTAGGTGGTGGTGCCGGTATCGGGGCTCTGCTGTTGGCGCAGGCAGCCCAGGCCGTCGTATTGGTAAGTAGTGGTGGCGCCATTGGGGGCGATGACGCGGTCCACCTCGCCGGTGGCGGCGTAGCGGTATTGGGTGGTGGGGCCACTGTCGCCGCCTTGGCGCTGGGTGCTGGTGATCAGGCGGCTGAGGCCGTCGAAGGCTTGGGTGAGGCCGTGGCCGAGGGCGTCGGTGGTGCGGGTTTCGTTGCCTTCTTTATCGTAGCCGTAGGTGATCTGTTGGCCGTTCATGCCCAGATCGCTGAGCAGGCGGCTGAGTTCGTCGTAGCTGCGGTTGTGCTGGTAGCGGATGTCACCCGCGCTGTTTTTGATGGTTTCCTGGCGTACATTGCCGGCCAGGTCGCGCTGGTAGTCGATGCGTTCGCCCTGGTCGTTATAAACCGCCTTGAGGCGGCGGGCCGCGTCGTAGTCGTAGTTCAGCGCGGTGCCGTCGAAGCGCACCAGGCGTATGAGCTGGCCGACGGCGTCGTAGTCCATGCTCATGGTATCGCCGTGGCGGGTGACGGTCTTGAGCCAGCCACGGGGGGTATAGCTGTAGCTCTGCTCATCGCCACTGGGCAGGCGCACGCGCTGGGGCAGGCCGGCGGCGGTGTGCTCCAGCACCTCGGTGACTTCGCCGAGGGCGTTGGTGGTCTTCTTCAGGGCGCCGCTGGCGGTGTACGCGTATTGGGTGAGGTCGCTGACGTCGGTGCGCGGGCCATCTACGCTCTGCAGCAGGGCGTTGTCGTACCAGGTGTAGGTCCAGACCCGGCTGCCGGCCTGGTGGCTGGTGGTATCGGTCTCGGTGCGGGTGTGCAGCTTGCCGTCGGGGTAGTAGGTGTAGGTGGTGGTCACACCGGGCTCGGTTTTCACCAGCGGCTGGCGGCTGTTCTCATCCCACTGGGTGGTGGTGACGCGCTGCTCGGGCTTGCCCACCGCCTCGATGCGCTGGGTTTCCAGGCCGAGGGCGTTGTAGTCGTGGTCGGTCTGCACGCCGTTTTTGTCGGTAACGATATTGGGGAAGCCGTTGGTATCGTAGCTCCAGCTGCGGCTGTCGCCCACGCATGAACTGCTGGGGTCGCCGGTGATGGATTCCAGCTTCAGGTAGCCGTTGATATCTTTGAAGCGGTAGGTGGCGGTGCGGAACTGGTCTTGGCCGATATAGGTTTTGACCAGCGCCGAGCCATCGCTGTTGTAGGTGATCTGGACTTCGTCGGCGTAGTGGCCGGCGGCATCGGGCACGCCGTGGCCGGAGAAATTGGCGCGACCCTGGGCGTCGTATTTCCAGGTGGCATAGCGCACGCCCCGTTCGTCGATGATACCGGTAAGGAGTTTGGAGAATTTGATGGTATCTGTATCGGCACGTGTATCTTCGTAAAGATACTGACGGCGCGGGTTGTCGCTGTCGTCGCTGGGGGTAGCATCTGGGTAGATCACAGAGGCCAGCATACCTGCGGCGTTATAGGTAAATTTGTATACAGAGCCATCGGGCGCAGTGGCTTGGGAGAAGCGCCCCAGGTATTTGCCTGTGGAATCGAACTCGTAGGCCATTACGATGCTTTGGCCATCGTTGTTGGTGGCTGTCACGCCTTGGTCAGTTCTACTGTAGGAGATGCGACGACCATTGGAAAGAACCGACTCAGAAGCACCGCCAGAATAAGGAAAAATTTTTACAGCCCCATCAGCATAAGTCAATTTATAGAACCTCGGATCTGCTGTATCACGTACGATTCGTTCTAACTGAATACCTTTAATTGGAGCAAATAACTCACTTGTAGTGGTAGCCACTTGGGAGCTTCGCCCCTCGCCAACAAATGTTAATGGCTTCCCATCCTTCAGATATAAATACACGACATCATAATATTGATCACCTACCATTGTGACTGTCGTGACAAGGTAGTCTTCATGCGTCCAACTACTTAAGGAACTGTTATAGCTTGCTTCAACTGTGAGCCCGCCATTAAACGCCAACCTAACCAACTCGTATTTATTGCCTGAAGCTACATTAATAGGATTCGCAACTAATGCACCATCATCATGGTCATTACAATTTTTAGGCCTACCAGCCTGGAAAGATAAATTGCGCAAATCAGTTGATACACAAACTAAACTGTCGAAGGAGGAAACCCCATATACCTCACTAAGTGTTTTCAAATAACCATTTCCAGCCCTCACCATTGGGCGAGAAGACCCCGGACAATAGACCCTATAATGCATTATTGCAAAGGTTGACCCAACCCCTGAATATGGCTTTGTGTAATCGATTGGACAAGTTGTTTCGGCCACAGCAATACTTAATTCCCCCGCCCTAAATCTATTATTAACAATAAATCCAATATTTGAGATATTCTGTATCGTCGGGAAGCGTGTTTTACCTCTTCTCGCGCAGTAACCTTTTACATACTGGCTGAAATCACCAATATCCTGCGCGGCCTCATAATCAGAGTGCACCCAACGCTGGGAGTAATCTACTATTGGAGAAGATATATACTTACCTACTGAACTTTCTAGGGCATTTACATTGTGAAATAAAAAAGTAAGAGCCAGGATAAACCAACGATAAGATTGCATATTCACCACTTATATAAGAGAGAAACCTGAATAGCTCTCGTAGGTCAGGTCGCGACCCGACATTTTCGACCGTCACGCTGAACCATGTTGGGTTACGCTTTGCTAACCCAACCTACGATCGCCGGGCGAACGAGACACGTGCAAAGCAAGCTGTCCACTAGACAGCGGCGGCACAAGTGAACAAACAGGAAAGGAAAACCAGCAAGAAACACTTCCCTGCGCAGTGACAATGTTGCCACCCCCAGTCCATTTGGTCGTCCTATATTATCGAACGATCTAAAAATACCCGTCAATTATTACTTATCTGCAACAGCTGCCAACCGAGGCAATAAGGCGCTAACCCCCCTACTTCACCAACAACGTGCGCATCTGCTCCGGCTCATAGCCGTGAATCACGGTCTGGCCGATAACGACCACGGGTACGCCCTGGCCGCCCAGGGCGTCATATTCAGCCTTGGCCGAGGGGGATTTTTCGATGTCGCGTTCGTCGTAGGCGATGCCTAGCTGTGCGAACAGTTGGCGGGTTTTGGCGCAGTAGCCGCACCAGGTGGTGGCGTAGAGGATGACGGGGCCGGCATCGGCCCGCAGCTCGGGGGGATCGAGCCACAGGGCGATGCGGTCGCGATATTGGAACAGCGCCACCAGGCTTGCGATCAACAGCAGCTTGGTGGCGTTGGACATCAGCCCACCCACACCCGGGCATTGCGGAACAGGCGCAGCCAGGGGCCGTCTTCACCCCATTCGGCCGGGTGCCAGCTGTTCTGCACGGTGCGGAACACCCGCTCGGGGTGCGGCATCATGATGGTGACGCGGCCGTCCTGGCTGGTGACACCGGCGATGCCGGCGGGGGCGCCATTGGGGTTGTAGGGGAAGCGCTGGGTGACCTGGCCGTAGTGATCCACATAGCGCAGGGCCACCTGGCTGGCGCCTTCCAGGGCCTGGTGCACGCCGTCGTCGGCGAACTCGGCGCGGCCTTCACCGTGGGAGACCACCACCGGGATGCGGGCGCCCTGCATGCCGGCCAGCAGCACGGCGTTGCTGGCCTGCACCTCGGACAGCACGAAGCGCGCTTCGTACTGCTCGGAGGCGTTGCGCACGAAACGCGGCCAGTGGGCGGTGCCCGGGATCAGCTCCTTGAGGTTGGACATCATCTGACAGCCGTTGCACACGCCCAGCGAGAAGGTGTCCTGGCGCTCGAAGTAGGCCTGGAACTGCTCGCGGGCGCGGCTGTTGAACAGGATGGACTTGGCCCAGCCCTCACCCGCCCCCAGCACGTCGCCGTAGGAGAAGCCACCGCAGGCGGCCAGCCCTTTGAACTGCTCCAGAGTGATGCGGCCGGAGATGACGTCGGTCATGTGCACGTCGATGGATTCAAAGCCGGCGCGGTCAAAGGCGGCGGCCATTTCGATCTGGCCGTTGACGCCCTGCTCGCGCAGCACCGCCACCTTGGGGCGGGCGCCGGTGTTGATGAACGGCGCGGCGATGTTTTCGCTAGGGTCGAAGGGCAGCACGACGTTGAGGCCGGGGTCTTTGGCGTCCAGCAGGTTGTCGAACTCCTGCTCGGCGCAGCCAGGGTTGTCGCGCAGGCGCTGGATCTGGAAGCTGGTCTCGGTCCAGGCGCGCTGCAGCGCGGTGCGGCCCTCTTCCAGCAGCAGCTGGCCCGCCTGGCGGATGCGCAGGCAGTCGTCGTCATTGGGGCGGCCGATGGCGCGGGCATTGAGGCCGGCGGCCTGGGCGGCGGCCAGCAGCGCTTGGGCGTCGGCGGCGGCCACTTGCAGCACGGCGCCCAGCTCTTCGGCGAACAGCTGCGCCAGCGCGTCGCCGGCGGGCAGCTCCAGGTCGATGCCGCAATGGCCGGCAAAGGCCATCTCGGCGGCGGTGGCGAACAGGCCGCCGTCGCCACGGTCGTGGTAGGCCAGCAGCTTGCCATTTTCCAGCCACTGCTGGATCAGGGCGAAGAAGGCCTTGAGTTGGGCGGGCTGGTCAAGATCGGGGGCTTCGCTGCCGAGGCGGCCAAATACCTGGGCCAGGGCGCTGCCGCCGAGGCGGTCGCGGCCGTTGCCCAGATCCAGCAGCACCAGGGCGGTGTCGCCGCAATCGGTGCGCAGCTGCGGGGTGGCCTGCTGGCGCACGTCCAGCACCGGGGCGAAGGCTGAAACGATCAGCGACATGGGCGCGGTGACGGATTTCTTCTCGCCGCCCTCTTCCCAGGCGGTGCGCATGGACATGGAGTCCTTGCCCACCGGGATGGTGATGCCCAGCTCAGGGCACAGCTCCATGCCCACCGCGCGCACGGTGTCGTACAGGCGGGCGTCTTCGCCCGGGTGACCGGCGGCGCACATCCAGTTGGCGGAGAGCTTCACATCGGTGAGGCTGCCGATGCGGGCGGCGGCGATGTTGGTGATGGACTCGCCCACCGCCATGCGGCCGGAGGCGGCGGCGTCCAGCAGGGCCAGCGGGGTGCGCTCGCCCATGGCCATGGCTTCCCCGGTGTAGCCGTCGTAGCTGGTGGTGGTGATGGCGCAGTCTGCCACCGGCACCTGCCAGGGGCCGACCATCTGGTCGCGGGCCACGGTGCCCGTCACCGAGCGGTCGCCGATGGTGATGAGGAAGTTCTTGGAGGCCACGGTGGGCAGGCGCAGCACGCGGTAGGCGGCGTCTTTCAGTGCGATGCCGGTGGTATCCAGCGGCTGGGCTTCGATGCCCAGGCGGCTGACGTCGCGGTGCATCTTCGGCGGCTTGCCGAACAGCACGCTCATGGGCAGGTCCACCGGCTTGTTGTCGAAGTGGCTGTCGCTGACCGTGATGCGCTTTTCTTCGGTGGCTTCGCCCACCACCGCGAACAGGCAGCGCTCGCGCTCGCAGATGCGGGTGAAGGTCTCCAGCTGCTCGGTTTTCACCGCCAGCACGTAGCGCTCCTGGGATTCGTTACACCAGATGGCCAGCGGGCTCATGCCGGGCTCGTCGTTGGGCACCTTGCGCAACTCGAACTTGCCACCGGTGCCGCCATCCTTCGCCAGCTCTGGCAGGGCGTTGGAGAGGCCGCCCGCGCCCACGTCGTGGATGAAGGCGATGGGGTTCTGCTCGCCCAGCTGCCAGCACTGGTCGATCACTTCCTGGCAGCGGCGCTCCATTTCCGGGTTCTGGCGCTGCACGGAGGCGAAATCCAGGTCTTCGGAGCTGGCGCCGGTGGCCATACTGGAGGCGGCGCCTCCGCCCAGGCCGATCAGCATGGCGGGGCCGCCCAGCACGATCAGCTGGGTGCCGGGTGAAAAGGGTTTCTTCTCCACGTGCTCGGCGCGGATGTTGCCGTAGCCGCCGGCGATCATGATCGGCTTGTGGTAGCCGCGCACTTCCTCCACGCCATCGGCGCGGGTGACCGCCTGCTCGAAGGTGCGGAAGTAGCCGGTCAGGTTGGGGCGGCCGAATTCGTTGTTAAAAGCGGCGCCGCCGAGGGGGCCATCCACCATGATGTCGAGGGCGGTGACGATGCGGTTGGGCTTGCCGTAGGCCTGCTCCCAGGGCTGCTCGAAGCCGGGGATGTTCAGGTTGGAGACGGTGAAACCGGTCAGGCCCGCCTTGGGCTTGGAGCCTCGGCCCACCGCGCCTTCGTCGCGGATCTCACCGCCGGCACCGGTGCCCGCCCCCGGGTAGGGTGCGATGGCGGTCGGGTGGTTGTGGGTTTCCACCTTCATCAGGATGTGCACGTCTTCCTGGTGATAGCCGTAGGCCTTGCTGCCGGGCTCGGGGAAGAAGCGGCCGGCGTTGTGGCCCACCACCACGGCGGCGTTGTCGGAATAGGCGGAGAGTACGTTCTCGCCGCCCTTCTCATAGGTGTTCTTGATCATGCCGAACAGCGACATCTGTTGCGGCTCGCCGTCCACGTTCCAGGAGGCGTTGAAGATCTTGTGGCGGCAGTGCTCGGAGTTCGCCTGGGCGAACATCATCAGCTCCACGTCGACCGGGTTGCGGCCCAACTCCTGGAAGGAGGCGGTGAGGTAGTCGATCTCGTCTTCGGCCAGGGCCAGGCCCAGCGCGGCATTGGCGTCCACCAGGGCGGCGCGGCCCTGGCCCAGCACGTCGACGGTGGTCATCGCCTCGGGCGACTGGTGGCTGAACAGTACCTCGGCGGCCTCCAGTGTGGGCAGCACGGATTCTGTCATGCGGTCGTGCAGGCTGCTGGCCAGCGCGAGGCGATCGGCCGCACTCAGGCCCGAGGCCTGTACCCAGTATGCAACGCCGCGTTCAACCCTGCGCACCTTGGCCAGATCGCAGTTGTGGGCGATATCGGTGGCCTTGCTGGACCAGGGGGAGATGGTGCCCGGACGTGGCACCACCACGAACAGCTCACCCGAGGTATCGCCGCGATCGGCCTTGGGGCCGTATTTGAGCAGGCGCTCCATGACCTGCAGCTCGCTGGCGCTGAGGGCCTCGCTGAGATCCGCGAAGTGGACGAATTCGGCGTATACCCCGGTAACGGCGGGCAGCGCCTTTTGCAGCTTGTTCAGCAGTTTTTCGGTACGGAACGCGGAAAGCGCAGGAGCGCCGGGCAAAATCAGCATGGAGGATCGGCCTTGCTGGGATGGAGTGGAATACGCCTATTGTAAACGCTGCGGCCCGCTGGGTTAAACCGGATAATTCACCGGACTAAGCCGCTTCTGTGCTTGCAAGATGGCACGGCGGCAACACGTGCCAGGATGCATGCCCACATGAGAGCCGCTTTGGCCTGGCATTTTCCGCTAGCGCAGCCGCCCCTGACCTACCCGCAAGGCGGCCACCTGCTGTTTCAATTGCCGCAATAGCGCGGCGCGCTCAGGCTGTGCCAGGGGGGGGCCATACTGCAAGCGGCAATAGAGGGCGGTAATCTCGCCAAACTGCCGTCGCAGATACGCGCTGCCCCCGGCAACGCGCGCGCAGTAATCATTGGGCCCCTCACCGGCCTGGCGGGGCAAACCGGCCCGGGCAAAGCGTGCACAGGCGCGGTCGTAGTGGCGTTGGACCGGGTCGCCCCGCCTTAAACCAAGCGCCACGGCCATGCCAGCCAACAGCACCAACACGACCAGCAGCGCGAAATACGTCAGGCTACGCCAATCCAGACTCACGCTGTCGAGCCGGCTGAAAAGCTGTTCGCGCTGTGTGCCGTCATAAGCCACCACATGGCGTTGCCAGGCATAGTTGAGTTGATCCCAGCGCAGGCCCACCCAGCTCAACACGGCGCCATGCCTCAATGATCGCACCCCGCTCAGGGCACCCTGGCTATCCAGCAGTTGTAGGGAGCCCCAGTCGATGCGGTCTGGCGATACCGCAGCAGTGGGATCTAGCCGCAGCCAGCCTCGCCCGGTTTGCCAGTACTCGACCCAGGCGTGGGCGTCGTACTGATTCACGCGCCAATAGCCACCTTCGGCGTTGTATTGACCGCCCTGATAACCGGCCACCACTCTGGCGGGAATGCCCACGCTGCGCAGCAGGAAAGCCGTGGCACTGGCATAGTGCTCACAAAAACCACTGCGGCTGCCGAACAAGAAGCCGTCCACCGGGTCGCGACCCAATGCCGGTGGCGTGAGGGTGTAGTTGAACCCCTGTGTTCTGAAGTGCTGCAGCAATGTGCCCACGTAGGCCTCGACCTGCGGTTGGCGCGCCCACTGCTGCTGTGCCCAGGCAGTCGCCTGTGGATTGCCGGAGGGGAACATCAGGTTGCGCTTGTGCACCGCCGGTGGCAAGGCTGGCTGGAACGGCGCCAAAACCGACTCGGCGTGATAGCGATAGCGTTCCAACAGCGGCTTGGTCGCTCTTAGCGAGCCGTCGCTCACCCAACGCGCGGAGGGGCTGACCTGCCTGACTTGATCAAGCACCACCAGCCAGGGCTGAGGGGACGGCTCAAGCAAGACTTCATAGCGCCAACTGGGCTGCGGCTCGGCCTTGCCTGACCAGGAGACCCCCGTGCTGCCGCCCCCCTCCCACATCGACCAGCGGCGACCATCGAACACCTCATAGGTCATCGCCCGCCAATACAAATCACTGGGCTTGGGCTGTGCCCCCTCAAAACGCGCCCTGAACGCCAACGCATCCGATTGCATGAGCCGGTCGAAGTCCCCCGGGCTCATGCTGTCGCTCAGGCCGGTGCGCGCCTGCCCTTCCGGCATCGGCACCGACCACAGTGGCCCCAGCCGCGGAAACACCAGGAACAGCACCACCATCAACGGCACCGCCTGCAGCATCAGCGCCGCCGCCTTGCGCAAGGCGGTGGCCACCGGAATACTTTCACCGTGCAAGGCCGCCAAGGCGCCAGTGGCAAGCATGAAGGGCAGCAGCAGCCACAGCGCGGTGAGCAGGGTCTGGGAGAACAAGCACTGGGTGGCGGTGATGAAATAGCCCAGGGTCACCACCAGAATCACATCGCGCCGGGATCTCATTTCCAGCAGTTTGAGACTGGCGCCCCCCACCAGCAAAGCAACTGCGGGTTCAAGACCCGGTTTGCGGTAAAACACGGCGATGGCCAGCATCACCAGCAATGCCAAGCCATAACGCACCACGCGGCCGGGAAACACGCCTCGCCCCCCGTGGATGAGCAGGCGCCACCCCAGCGACAGCCCGGCCACGACCAACAGCGCCCAGGGCAAACGCTCCACGTGCGGGGCCAGTGCCGCCAGCTGGGCCCCCAGCAGCAATAGCATGCAGCTACGTGGCACCGGATAGTGCTCGCCTGGCTTCATCCTGAAAACTCCGCCAGCGCTCGCAACACTTGCTGAAGATGGGCCTCGCCGGTGCCCTGGGTAATGGTTAAGGTTGCCAGCTCCAGCCCGAATGACTGTTCTTGACGCGCCAATTCCAGGGCCCACCAGCACATGCGGCTAAGCCCCGGTTCGGTGCCAAGGGGCTGAAAGTCGGACCAGCGCAACCAGTGTTGCCGCTGCTCGCCCCCGGCATAGCGCTGGGTCTGCAATGGCATACCGCGCGCAAATGCACGCCAGGCTACGTCGCGAGGGGCATCGCCGCGCTGATAGGGACTATAGCCAGCAAAATCATGCCCGCCGTGGCGGGGCGCCACGCCCTCGCCCTCCCCGCCACTTGCGTCTGGCCAAGGGCCGGGCTCGGGATGGGGATAAGCCAACAGAGCTACATCCAGATCGGGCCAACTCCAGGCCCACAACCACCCCATGGGGTAGCAGCTGCCAATGCGCAACCGGCCCGGTTTGATCCAGCCACGGCGAGGTGCCGACAGCGACAAATTGACCAGTACCTGATCCTGCGCGGGAACCTCGCAGGTATGGGTTTGTTCTCCCGGCCAGTTCAACACAACCCCAGGGCGATGCCGGCCCTCCCCCATCACGCTAACCGTGACAACGCCCTGCTGGCCGGCGAACACTGGCCTGGCAGGCATAGCCCGCAGGCTTATGCCGGCCAAATTGGCGTAGGTATGAAAAATGCTGACCAAGCCCATCCCCAGCAACCAAAAAGCCACGGCAAACACCAGGCTGTTTTCGTAGTTGGTGGCCACCAGCAGCAACAACACCACGACCAGCGCTAAGCCCAGCCCGCGCCGGGTGGGAAAGATGAATATGGACCGCTGACTCAGCCGCAGATGACTGGCCGGCGGAATGCGTCGATTGAGCCAGCGCAGCCAGTAGGCACGCCAGGGCTCCGGTAGCCACCCGCCCACACGCTCAAACATGGTCACATCACAGGGGTGGTGCGCAGCAGCTGCTCAATGGCACCCGACACCCGGCGCACATCCCCACCCTCCGCCAATCGATGGGCCGCTACCGAAGGGAATACCGCTTGAAGATCCTCGGGCAGCACGTGGCCACGGCCGTCCAGCATGGCCCAGGCCCGGGCACAGCGCAGCAGGCCCTGGGCCGCACGTGGCGAGAGGCCATATGTAAAAGACGTACTCTCTCGGGTTGCCTGCAGCAAGCGCTGAAGATAGTCCATCACACTGGCGGATACGTGTACTTGATCAACGGCACTCTGAGCCTGCATGAGTTGCGCAGCGTTCATACACGCCCCCATGACATTTAGCCGCACCCTGGCATCTTGCCCCTCCAACAGCGCACGCTCCGCGCGCGGGTCAGGGTAACCCAGTGTGATGCGCATCAGGAATCGATCCAATTGGGATTCTGGCAGCGGAAAGGTGCCGCTGTGGTGCTGTGGATTTTGAGTGGCTATGACAAAGAAGGGCTCGGGCAGTGCCCGGGTTTCCCCCTCTAGCGACACTTGTCGCTCCTCCATGGCCTCCAGCAAGGCACTCTGCGTCTTGGGTGGGGCCCGGTTGATTTCATCCGCCAGCAATAGCTGGGTAAACACCGGCCCTGGGTAAAACTGAAAACGCCCGCTTTCGCGGTCGAACACCGAATAGCCAAGAATGTCGCCGGGCATTAGATCACTGGTGAACTGCACCCGCCGATACGCCAGCCCCAGGCTCACTGCCAAGGCGTGTGACAAGGTCGTCTTGCCCATGCCGGGCAAGTCCTCGAGCAACAAGTGCCCCCGGGCCAGCAAGCAGGTCATCGCCAATCTGATTTGGCGTTGCTTGCCCAGTAATACTTCACCGACCTGGGCTGAGGTCCGCTCGAATAGATCCTTCACGCTTATCTCACCAAAATGAAAAAGGGGTGCAGCACGCGCACCCCTTTAGCGTAGACCAGCGCGACGAAAAAAATCAGAGGGCTTTCAAGCCACGCGCCATATCGGCCTTGATATCCTCGATATGTTCCAGCCCCACCGATACCCTGATCAGGTTATCGGTGATACCGGCCCGGGCGCGATCATCCGGGCTGACGCGGCCGTGGGTGGTGGTGGCCGGGTGCACGATGGTGGTCTTGGCATCGCCCAAGTTGGCGGTGATGCTGACCAGCCGCGTGGCATCGATAAACCGCCAGGCAGCGGCCTTGTCGCCCTTGACGCGAAACGACAGCACACCGCCGAAGCCCTTCTGCTGCCGCTTGGCCAGCTCATGCCCTGGGTGCCCGGGCAGGCCAGCGTAAAACACCTGTTCCACGCCTTGCTGCTCTGCCAACCACTGGGCCAGTGCCAGGGCACTGCTGGAGTGTGCTTCCATGCGCAGGCGCAGCGTCTCCAGCCCTTTGAGGAACACCCAGGCATTGAAGGGGCTCATGCAGGGGCCACAGGAGCGCACGAAGCCAAGTACTTCGTCCATATGGGCCTGGCTACCGGCTACCACGCCCCCCAGGCAACGGCCCTGACCGTCGATATACTTGGTGGCGGAATGCACCACGATATCCGCCCCCAGCTTGAGGGGCTGTTGCAGTACCGGCGTACAGAAGCAGTTATCCACCACCAACAGTGCACCAGCTTGCTTGGCCAGTGCAGACAAAGCTGCCAGATCGGCTACTTCGCTCATCGGGTTGGAGGGTGTCTCCAGGAAGAACATGCGTGTGTTGGGCTTAACCGCCGCCTGCCAGGCCGCGAGATCGGTGAGCGCGACATAGCTGATCTCCACACCGAAACGCGCCATGTACTTGTTGAGTAACACGGTGGTGGAGCCGAACACGCTCTGGGAGCAGATCAGATGATCGCCGGCCTTGAGCAACGCCATCAGCGTAGAGAGGATGGCCGCCATGCCCGAGCTAGTGGCCACTGCATCGTCAGCGCCCTCCAACAATGCCATGCGCTGTTCGAAGATACGCACGGTGGGGTTGGTATAGCGGGAATACACATTGCCCGGCAGATCGCCACTAAAGCGCTGGGCGGCTTCCTCGGCGCTGCCAAACACATAACTGGAGGTAAGGAACATCGGCTCGGCGTGCTCACCCTCGTGGGTGCGGCGGTGCCCGGCGCGAATGGCCTGAGTGTCCAGCTCAGCCTCGGCAATGATTGCCTGGCGCAGTTCAAATTCGTCCAGCATGCACCAGGCTCCCTGTTAGCGCGCGTTGTTCTGCAGGCCGATGAACAGCCCGTCGGTATTGGCTACCGAGGCTTCTCGGGTGGTCTTGGCCGCATCGTTGCGCTCTGCGTCCAGACGGGCAAAATAATCGGCGTCTACATCGCCGGTGATGTACTTGCCGGTAAACACCGAGCACTCGAATTCGGTGATATCCGGGTTGCCCTCACGAGAACATTCGATCAAATCGGCCAGATCCTGATATACCAACCAATCGGCACCAATCAGCGGCCCCACTTCTTCATCCGCATGGCCATGGGCAATCAGCTCGGAAGCGGTAGGCATGTCGATGCCATAGACGTTCGGGTAGCGAACAGCCGGTGAGGCCGATGCAAAATACACCTTGTTGGCACCGGCTTCCCGGGCCATGTCAATGATCTGCTTGCAGGTGGTACCGCGCACGATGGAATCATCCACCAGCAGCACATTCTTACCCTTGAACTCCAGATCAATGGCATTCAGTTTCTGGCGCACCGATTTCTTGCGCAGCTTCTGGCCGGGCATGATGAAGGTGCGGCCGATATAGCGGTTCTTCACCAATCCCTCACGGAATTTGACACCGAGACTGGAGGCCAGGGCCTGGGCAGAAACGCGCGAAGTATCCGGAATCGGAATCACCACGTCGATATCGTGGTCTGGCCGCTCGCGCAGGATCTTCTGTGCCAGCCGCTCACCCATGCGCAGGCGGGATTTGTACACCGACACCTTGTCCATGATGGAATCTGGGCGGGCAAAATAGACGTGCTCGAAAATGCAGGGGCGCAAGCTGGCGTTTTCAGCACAGCACTGGCGGAACACCTGGCCGTCGCGGCGAATCACCACCGCCTCGCCGGGCGCAATGTCACCCAGGGTACGGAAGCCCAACACATCCAGCGCGACTGACTCGGAGGCCATCATGTATTCGGTGCCGTCCTGAGTGGCGCGCTCCCCTACCACGATGGGGCGAATGCCGTTGGGGTCCCGGAAGCCCACCAGGCCATAGCCGGCGATCAGCACCACCACCGCATAGCCACCGCGGGCACGCTTGTTTACCGCAGACACGGCAGCAAAAATTTCCTGCTCGCCAAGCTCCAGCTTGCCTTGCTTGGCCAGCTCTTCAGCAAACACGTTGAGCAGCACTTCGGAATCTGAATCGGTGTTGACATGGCGCTGGCCGGTGAGGAACAGCTCCTGGCGCAACTCACTGGTGTTGGTCAGGTTGCCATTGTGCGCCAGGCTGATGCCGTAGGGCGAACTGACATAGAACGGCTGAGCCAGTTCAGGGCTGGAACTGCCCGCCGTGGGGTAGCGCACGTGGCCGATTCCCATTTCACCGGTCAGGCGCAACATGTGGCGAGTATGGAACACCTCCCGCACCAGGCCGTTGCCCTTCTGCTGGTGAAAGCGCCGACCTTCACAGGTCACAATACCGGCCGCGTCCTGGCCACGGTGCTGGAGCACGGTCAATGCGTCGTAGAGCGACTGATTGACATCCGATGTGCTCACCATCCCGACTATGCCACACATAGTGCGCGCCTCATTGCATCAACATCAAAGAAAACAGCCCCTCAGCGCGCGACTGGCAGCGCGGGAACCTGTTGTTTAACCGCCTGTGCCGGCGCACTGTTACTGATCAGTGCCCACAGGCTGCGACTCGTCTCGGTGAACCAGCCCTGCATCAGCAACAGATGGGGTATCAGCCGCGATTGCTGCCACCAGGGGTCTTGTTGCACCGGCACCACCGGCGGCACCAGGATCAACAGCGCCATGATCAGCACCAAACCCCGGGCCACGCCAAACGCCATACCCAAAACTCTATCGAGGCCGCCCAATCCCGAGGCCTTGAACAAATGCGCGGCCAGGGCGCCAAGCAACGAACCCACCATCAACGTGACCAGGAACAGGGTCACAAACGCCGTCACCACGCGCGCTGAAGGCAAGCTGATGTGCGGGCTGAGCAACTGCGCGAAGCTGGGGTGAAAGACCAATGCGATCACCAGGGCCAGCACCCAACTGGCCAGCGAAAAAGCCTCGCGGGCAAAACCACGCAGAATACTCACCAGCGCGGACACGCCAATCACGCCGATAATGACCCAATCCGCCGCGTTCATTCAGAACACTCCCTCACAAGGCGCGAAATTTTATCAGATATTGCCCACGGCGTTGGTCGATACATACAGGGCAATATTCATGCTTTCAGTTACTTTACGGAGACGGCGCCAACACCATCCCCCGCCCCAGGCTGGGCTGATACTCCACCACCTCGGGCTTGGCGACCCCCTGCCCAAGGAGCTGTTCAGCCAGTGTGGCCGCCGTGCGCGGGTCTAGTTTAGGGCCCACCAGCACTTCGATACCCTCTGCCCGTTCGCGCAGGAAGGCATCGTGCCCCAAGGCGAGCAGGCGTGCCAACGCTGCCTGCGCCTCGGGTTCAGCACTAAAAAGTCCAACACTCACCGCCCACCCGTGCGGCAAGCCACGCGCATCTAATTGCGGCTTGTCCCGTGCCGGCGCCGTGAGAGCTTGCGCCGCTGCCGGATGTGCCAACGGTTGCGGCTGCTTGGGCGCTATGGCCAGGGGCTCAGGCGCAGCCGGGATGCTGAAGTCCCTGGAAACGACTTGATGATCACGCCAGGCAACAAAAGTGGCCCATAGCGCGGCGACACCCAGCAGCACGGCGACTAACTCAATCACATGGGTGCGTTTCAGCACGAATCAACCGTCCTGTATACCCGGCGCACGGCGCCGTTCACGCTCGATGATTTCCATCACTGCCGCCACGGTGTAGAAAGAGCCGCAGACCACCAGCCGGTCATCCGGGCCGCAGATTGAAAGCGCCCTGGCCATGGCCTGTTTGACATTCTTGCTGACGCTGACCATGAAAATGCCCTGCTCGCGCAGCAGGTCGCCAATGCGCTCGGCACGCAGCGTACGCGGTATTTCCTCGCCCAGATCGGCCACAAACCAGGCCTTGGCCACCTCTTTCAGTGGCGCGACGATGCCGGCCATGTCCTTGTCTTCAAGGGCGGCGAACAACAGATGGGTGTGCCCAGCCACAGGCTCCGCCCGCAGACGCTGGGCCAGCAGTTCCGCCGAGGCAGGATTGTGCGCCACATCCAGCACCAGATGCACGTCGCGGTACTGTTCATGCTGAAAACGGCCGGCCAGCCGCGCCGACGCTAGCCCCTGGCGGATGGCCTCATCAGGCACATCAAGCCCCAAACATCCCAGTGCCTGCAACGCTGTGGGCGCATTGCAGCGCGGCAGCATTACTGCGGGCAAGTCTTGCAGCAGGCGCGCGGCGCCCTGCCACTGGCCGCGCCAGCGCCAGGCGGCCTCATCGCCGGCCAGCAGCTCAAAGTGCTCCCCCACACACAACCACTGAGCCCCAATGTCATCAGCCACGCGCTTGAGGCTGGCAGGGGGGGTTAGGTCACCACAGATGGCCGGGCGCCCGGCACGGAAAATCCCAGCTTTCTCCCGACCAATGGATTCGCGGTCGCTTCCCAACCAGCTTTCGTGGTCGATGGCGATGGAGGTCACCACCGCCACATCTGGATCGATGATATTGACCGCATCCAGCCGCCCGCCCAGACCGATTTCCAGCACGGCGACATCGAGATCGCGGCGGGCAAACTCATCCAGGATCGCCAGGGTGGTGAATTCGAAATACGTCAGGGAATCATCACCGCGGGCGGCTTCCACCCGCTCGAAGGCGGCAATCAGACTGGCATCGTCCAACGGCTGGCCATTGACCACGGCGCGCTCATTGAAACGCAGCAAGTGGGGTGAGGTGTATGTACCTACCCGGTAACCCGCTTCACGCAGGATGGCATCCAGGTAAGCGACGCAGGAGCCCTTGCCATTGGTTCCCGCGATGGTCACCACGCGAGGGGCGGGCCGCTGCAAGCCGAGTCGGGCGGCTACGCGCCCAACCCGTTCAAGCCCAAGCTCAATGGTGGTGGGATGCAGGCGCTCCAGGCGCGCCAGCCAGTCAGCAAGCGTCTGCACCACCCTGCCCTCAGTTGGTTGCCGGGGCGTCCTGGCGGGTCAGGATGCTGAGGATGTTGGCCAAACGGTCGCGCATCTCGGCCCGGTGCACGATCAGATCGATGGCGCCGTGATCCAGCAGGAACTCACTGCGCTGGAAGCCCTTGGGCAGCTTGACGCGGATGGTCTGCTCGATGATGTTGGGGCCGGCAAAACCGGAGCGCGCACCCGGCTCGGCGATGTTCAGATCGCCCAGCATGGCCAGACTGGCGGAGACACCACCGTAAACCGGATCGGTCAGCACGGAGATGAACGGTACGCCATTCTGCTTCAGGCGCTCGATGATGGCACTGGTTTTGGCCATCTGCATCAGGGAGATCAAGGCTTCCTGCATGCGCGCGCCGCCGGAGGCGGAGAAGCAGATGTAGGGAATGCGTTCTTCAAGAGCACGCTGAGCCGCGCGGGTGAACTTCTCACCCACCGCATAGCCCATGGAGCCGCCATGGAAGTTGAACTCAAAGGCAGATGCCACCACCGGCATGCCCTTCAGGCTGCCGCGCATGGCAATCAAGGCATCCTTTTCACCGGTTTCCTTCTGCGCGGCGCTCAGGCGGTCCTTGTACTTCTTGAGATCCTTGAACTTGAGGCGATCGATCGGCTCGACCTCGGTGCACAGCTCTTCGCGGCCCTCGGCATCCAGAAAGATATCCAGGCGACGGCGCGCGCCGATGCGCATGTGGTGCTCGCACTTCGGGCACACATCCAGGCTGCGATCCAGCTCAGGGCGATAAAGCACCGCCTCACACTTCACGCACTTGTGCCACAGCCCCTCGGGGATGGCACTGCGCTTGCGCTCGCCATCACCGCTGGTGCGCACTACAGAAGGAATGATTTTATCAAGCCAGCTCATCGATTTGCTTCCCGGTCTCGCGGCGCGCGGCCGCGTCTGTCGTCAACGAGGCCTTGTTACGCCTGGTCCACACCACGGCGTAGTTCCGCACAGAAACTGCCCGCCACTTGTACATAATCCTGCTCGGTGGTCTTGCCTTCATCGCTCAGTGCCGCGAGCTTGGAGACCAGCGCGCTGCCCACCACGACGCCCTCGGACACCCGCGCCAGGGTTTGCGCGGAATCGGCATCCTTGATGCCAAAGCCCACACATACCGGCAGCGTGGTGATACCTTTGATCTCGGCCAGTTTGCTCACCACCGAATCCACATCGAGGTTACCGGCACCGGTCACCCCTTTGAGGGATACATAGTACAGGTATCCGGTCGCCAGCGCCGCCACCTTGGCGATGCGCTCGGGCTTGGTGGTAGGCGCCAACAGGAAGATGTTGTCGATACCGACCCGCTTCAACTCGATGTTGAGCGCCCCCGCCTCTTCCGGTGGCATGTCCACGGTCAGCAGCCCGTCGACCCCCGCCGCGGCGGCGCGATCGGCAAAGGCCGCATAGCCCATCACTTCCACCGGGTTGGCATAGCCCATCAGCACCACCGGCGTCTTGTCGTCGGTGCGGCGAAACTCCTCCACCATGTCCAACACCTGGCGCAGGGTAACGTGGTGCACCAGTGCGCGCTCATGCCCCAGCTGGATCACCGGCCCCTCGGCCATGGGATCGGAAAATGGCACGCCCAGCTCGAGGATGTCGGCGCCATTGGCCACCAGGGCGTGCATCAGCGGCACGGTCAGCGCCGGCGCGGGGTCTCCGGCCACGATATAGGGAATAAGCGCCTTGCGCCCCTGGCTGGCCAGGGACTGCATGTAATCTGCAATGCGGCTCACAGGTCGGCCCTCAGAACTTGATGTTGTTGATCGCGGCGATGGTATGGATGTCCTTGTCACCGCGGCCCGAGAGATTGACCACGATGGTCTGGTCCGGCCGCATGGTCTTGGCCAGTTTCTCGGCATAGGCCAAGGCGTGGCTGGACTCCAGCGCAGGCATGATGCCCTCGGTGCAGGTCAGGCGACTGAAGGCCGCCAGTGCTTCATCGTCGGTGGCGTAAACGTAATCCACCCGGCCGATGTCGCGCAGCCAGGAGTGTTCAGGCCCTACGCCGGGGTAATCCAGGCCGGCAGAGACCGAATGGCTGGGGATGATCTGGCCGTCGTCATCTTCCATCAGGTAGGTGCGCTGGCCGTGCAGTACACCCGGGCGCCCGGCACTCAAGCGCGCAGCGTGTTCCCCAGACGCGATGCCATGGCCACCGGCTTCAACGCCGTACATCTTCACCGACTCGTCGGCCAGGAAGGGATGGAACAGGCCGATGGCATTGGAGCCACCGCCCACACAGGCCACCAGGGCATCCGGCAGACGACCGGTCTGCTCCAGGCTCTGGCGGCGGGCCTCGCGGCCGATCACCGACTGGAAGTCGCGCACCAGCATAGGATAGGGATGCGGACCGCACACGGTGCCAATGATGTAGAAGGTGCTGTCCACATTGGTCACCCAGTCACGCAGCGCCTCGTTGAGGGCATCCTTGAGGGTTTTGGAGCCGGATTCGACGGCGTTCACCTTCGCCCCCAGCAACTTCATGCGGTAGACGTTGAGCGCCTGGCGCTGCACGTCGTCGGCCCCCATGTAGACCTCGCACTCCATGCCGAAGCGAGCGGCCACCGTGGCCGAGGCCACGCCGTGCTGGCCGGCACCGGTCTCGGCGATCACGCGCGGCTTGCCCATGTACTTGGCCAGCAGGGCCTGGCCGATGCAGTTATTCACCTTGTGCGCACCGGTGTGATTGAGATCTTCCCGCTTCAGGTAGATCTGCGCACCGCCCAGTTCGCGCGACCAGCGCTCTGCGTGGTACAGCGGCGATGGCCGGCCCACGAAATGGGCCAGATCGCGGTCGAACTCGGCCAGGAAGTCAGGATCACTGGCGAGCTTGGCGTAAGTGGCCTCCAGTTCTTCACAGGCGGCAATCAGCGTCTCAGCCACAAAGCGACCGCCATAGGGGCCAAAGTGACCGTTGGCATCGGGGAACTGACTGTAATCGACCTTGTTCGTCATGCGCTCAACTCCGCATCAACTGATTGTACTGCGGCCACAAAAGCACGCATTTTGCCGGGATCTTTCAAGCCGGGCGCGGCCTCAACACCACCGCTCACATCCACCGCGTAGGGGCGAACTTGTCGCACCGCATGGGCCACATTGGAGGCATCCAAACCGCCAGCGAGAATCAACGGCACCGCAAGACGTGCCGGCACGCGCGACCAATCAAATGTCTCTCCCGTCCCCCCCGGCACACCAGGCTTGTAGCTGTCCAGCAACACGGCCGAAGCCCCGGGGTAGCTTTGGGCAACTTCAGCGACGGCAAGATCAGGGGCCATGCGCAGTGCCCGCATATAGGGGCGCCCGAAAGAGGCACAGAAACCTGGCTGCTCATTGCCATGAAACTGCAGCAACACCTGGGGAATTCTGGTTGTCACCTCGATGACAAACTCAGGTGATGGATCAACAAACAACGCCACTGGCGTGACAAAGGCTGGCAGGCGGCGCGCCAGGCTCGCCGCGTCATCCAGACTTACCGCACGCGGGCTCTTGGCATAGAACACAAAACCCACCGCATCAACGCCCGCCGATACGGCCGCATCGAGATCCTGTTCCCGGGTGATACCACAGATTTTGACGCGTGTGCGCCCCATGCAAATGGGCCCTGATAAAAGGGCTGATATTAACAACTTGGGCACGCCCTGTCTGCAGGCATGCACGCAATTGATCAGACAAAAAAAGCCGTTGCGTATCAGCCCCCGCACCCATACATCTAAGGAACCGCTGAATAACTCCATCAAGGCGATGATGGCTAGGGAACCTCTGAATAAGTTCATCAAGGCGATGATGGCTAGGCAAAATCATGCGAAAAAGCGGAGTTTACTGGTCGTAAATGAGCATTTTGAGCATGATTTTAACGACGCCAGAGCGCCTTCAGGGAGTTATTCAGAGGTTCCCTAGGCAAAATCATGCGAAGCGGAGACCACGCCCGTAGGGACGCGGCGCATGGCGCCGGTTTAAAAAGCGGACGCCCACAGGGACATGGGCGGTAGAGCGACGCTTGGAGCCAAAGCCGGGTTTACAGGTCGTAAATGAGCATTTTACTCACCGCTGTGCGGTTCGCCCCTCGGGCGCCTTCGGCGTTCAACGCCCTTGCAGGGCTTGTTGTGAGCATGATTTTAATGACGCCAGAGCACCCTCAGGGAGTTCTTCAGAGGTTCCCTAATCAACACGCGTGGTGTTATGACGCAGCAGCAAGTTCAGCTCGCGCGCGGCGGCTAACCTGCCATGCACCCGACAGCGCCAGCCCCGACATCAGCGCCGCCACCAGCAGATCAGGCCAGGATTGCCCCGTGCCGAACACCCCGAGAGCAGCCAACATCACCGCCAAGTTGCCCAATGCATCATTGCGCGAGCAAATCCACACGCTCTGCATGTTGCTGTCGCCATTGCGGTAGGCATAAAGCATCAACGCCACGCCGGCATTCACCAGCAGCGCAAGCCCCCCCACCAGCCCCATGGTATGAGCCTCAGGAACACCTCCCGCCGCCAACTGCCACACGGTGCTGGCCGCCACCCACACACCAAAAGCCCCCATAGACATGGCCTTCAATAAAGATGCCCGCGCTCGTACTGCCACCGCCATCCCCAGCACCCACAGGCTGATGCCATAGTTGGCCGCATCACCGAGAAAATCCAGTGAGTCGGCCAGCAACGATACCGACCCCGCCTGCAAACCGGCCAAAACCTCCACCCCGAACATACCGGCATTCGCCAACAGCGCTATCAGCAATACTCTGCGGTACGGCCCACGGGGAACAGAACAGTGCTTGTTTTCACAACAACCCGCGCCCATGACTTCGCTCCGATGAAAGTAGTTAGATATATACTGGACCCTGTAGCCACTACAGGGTCAAGCCGTGTCCACAGCACTCACCATTGGCCAGCTCAGTCGCTTGTCGGGAACACACGTAGAAACCATTCGCTACTATGAGCGGATCAACCTGCTACCCAAGCCCGACCGCACGGCAGCAGGCTACCGCCATTACACACACTCCGCCGCTACACGGCTTCGCTTCATCAGACGAGGGAGAGAGCTGGGTTTTTCCATAGAGGAAATCAGAACATTACTGCAGCTTGCTGATGATCCAGAACACTCATGTGCCGAAGCCGACGCCATGGCACGCAAGCACCTGCGCGAAATTGAAGACAAGATTCGCGACCTGCAGCAGATGCATGACGAGCTACAGCAGCTGGTCGGCTGCGAGAGCAGCAGCGCACGCCATTGCCGGCTACTTGAAGCGTTGGAACTGCGCGAGGCGCAAATTGAAGACCCTGATGTGAGGCATAGCAACGGGTGTTAAAGTCTCAAGCGCACACGCGCATGTGAGGCCTCACGCAATGACGCCCTGCATGACGCAGAAAAACCGCAGATGCGGAGTGCACGCTGACATCAACCTACACCGCAGGCCTACCTGCACCGAGCATCCAGACCGCCACTCAGCCCATCATCACGCTATCGATCAAGCGAAACCCAGTGCGGAATAAAACATCGGCCCCGGCACCGGCTTAGGCAGTACATAGCGCTCGGGATAGTGAACATCCACCAGATACAGCCCCGTGGGGGGTGCCGTAATGGCCGCCAACTTGCGATCGCGCGCCTCGAGCACTTCGCGCGTCCAGCCTGGCGGCTGACGCCCCCCGCCCACCGCCATCAATACCCCGGCAATGTTGCGGACCATGTGATGCACAAACGCATTCGCCGTGACATCGATGACGACCACATCCCCCGCGCGCTGCACCGAAATGGCGTGAACGTTGCGCATCGGCGTTCTTGACTGGCAGCCCGCCGCACGAAAGGAGCTGAAATCCTGCTCACCCAGCAGGTGCTGGGCATCCCGGTGCATGACAGCGGCATCCAAAGGATAGGGATGCCAGGTGAAGCCACCGGCAGCGACCGCAGAGCGCACCGGCGCGTTGTAGATAAAGTAGCGATAACGCCGTGCAAGCGCAGAGAATCGCGCATGGAAATCCAAGGGCACCTCACTCGCCCAGCGCACACTCACGTCATCGGGTAGATAGCTATTAACGCCCCTGACCCAAGCAATCAGCGGGCGTGGATTGCGGCAGTCAAAATGCACTACCTGTCCGGAGCCGTTGACCCCGGCATCTGTACGGCCAGCACAAATCACGGTCACGGGGTGGTCTGCCACCTTAGCAAGCGCTCTCTCTAAGGTTTCCTGCACAGAAAGGCGGGCGGGATTCAACTGTGTCTGCCAGCCACAATAGCGCGCACCAGCATACTCAACACCCAGCGCCACCCGATAGGTATCAGCAGACGACGCATTCGCCACATCAGTTAGCAACACAGCACTCCTCAATCACTAGCGGATAAAACCGCCGACACAACACCACCAACCCAAAAAATGAGCCGGAAACGTTCATCCCTGTAGCGCCGGACGATAACAACACCAAACAAAAAACCGCCCCGTAGGGCGGTATCTTTAAGGCCTACAGCTAGGTCAGGCGAGCTGCGCCAGCAGCGCCTCGGCATCCTGACGCTGAAGATCGTTGCCCTCTTGCAGCACCTCATTCAGGATTTCACGCGCACCCTCGGCATCACCCATGTCGGCATAGGCCCGCGCCAAATCGAGTTTAGTTGCGACTTCGTCTCCCTCGATATCAGCGTCGGTCAGTGCTGGCGAAGAGGCCATACCCATGTCGGCATCAATGGCGGCGAGTTCATCTTCGAGGCTTATCTCAGCCACACTCGACTCGGCAATGGCTTCCGCATGATCCTCGGTCACAGGCAGCGCGGCAACTGGTTCACTTAGCGCCTGTGCCTCAGGCTCAACCGCCAGGCGCTCACTGAGATCAAGCGCGCCAGCCTCTTCCAAAGCTTCCACGGCATCGAAGCTGAACTCAGGCTCAGCATGCAGCTCAGCCTCAACCGGCTCTGCCCCCAGCTCCAGGCCAAAGTCTTCGAGGCTCAAAGCCTCCTCTTCCGCATCGATCGCAACAGCGGCAGGTTCTGTCACACCCCCAAGATCAAGGTGATCCAGATCCAATGTAAGCTCTTCAGCCGGCAACACGCCTTCATCGGCTACGGACTGCAGCCCTTCAAACTCTGCAGACAGATCGAGGCCCGTATCAAGCGGCGCCAGGCCGTCACCTGCCGCCTCACCCAGCTCAAGCGAGGACAGCTCCGCGTCCAGGTCTAGCTCGGTGGCACCGCCGTGTTCAAGCTCTGCGAGTGCACTGTCAATATCAAGCCCAGCGCTTTCCTCTAGCACGCGCTCATCTGAGCCAAGCTGCAAACCGGCATCAGCCTCCAGCGATGACAGGTCGAGCTCGAAATCATTACCACCGATATCAGCACCGGTCAGATCGAGCGAGGCCAGCTCCTTCTCAAGATCAAAACCTTCCTCAACTGCGGCCACCTCCGGCGCAGCCACTTCCATGAAGTCTTCATCCTGCGCCGCCAGAGCTTCAGAGGCTTGCGCGGCGGCCACGCCAACGCCGATGCCCACGGCAGCAAGAGGGAGCTGCTTAGCGAGCTGCTCTGCCCGCGCATTGGCGGCCGAATCCCCCAATAGCTTCAGCCCATCGCGCGCCTCCGCGAACGCTACCGCATTCTTGGCATCGGCGTAGACTTCAAGCAATTTGATCCGCAGATCTGCGCGCTCGGGCTCCTGCTCGATGGCAGAGCGCAGCAAACCTGCCGCCTGATCATGTCGACCATAGGCAATATAAATATCCGCCTCAGACAGTGGATCAGTCGTCTCAGGCTTGATGCCAGGGGCAGTGGCAGGCACCTCCTCCGCTGCAACCGCTTCGACAACCTGGGTCTCAACGACATCAGACTGCGGTTGCGGGCTAAGATCCAGCTCGTCGAGCGCACTTGAAAGCTCGCTCGGCTCCTTCGCACTCAGCCCCGCATCAGCCAAGACGCTTTCATCCGCTTCAAATTGCTCGTTTTCCGCGGCCTCACGTCGACGCTGCAGCACGCGATAACCCAAGCCACCGAGCAGCACCAACAAGGCCAAACCACCCCCGGCATATACCAAGGTATCATCTGAAGCTGCGTCTGTAGGTGCGGACGGCGCTTTCGCATGTGGTTTTTCGGGCTTGTCTGCTGCCGAACCAGCGGATGGCGGCTGACTCGGTTTGACTTGCTCAGGCTTTGCTGTGTCAGTGGGCGCCTTGGCCAGGCCTGCCGCCGGTGTCTGCGCGGCTTCGGCAGGCGGTTGTGTAGCCTGCACGGGCTCTGCGGAAGTAGGCGTTTTGGGCTCGGCAGGTGCCCCCGAAGAAGCCTCAGCTGGCTTCACTGGTGCTTGCTCGGCAGGCGGCACTGCTACAGCAGCTTCTGCCGAAGTATCGGCTGGTTTGGCTGGCGTTTGCGCAACATTGGCAGGCGCTGAAGCCACACCAGTCTCAGAAGGTTGCAGCCCAGCGGCCTTTTCCTGCAGTGTGGCCAGTCGCTCATCTTTGAGCGACACCAGCCGCTCTAGATCCTGCACCTGCTTTTCTAGGTTATTAACCTTGTCCTTGAGATCGGTGTTCTCACGCAGGGTCTTATCCAGGGATTCCTTGCTGGCCGCCAACTCGGATTTCAACGCTGCATCGGCCGTGGCGGAAACGCCGCCGCTCTCGCTTTGATTACCCGGCTTAGTTTCTGGCGCAGCCAGTTTCAGATGCCCTTTCTCACCCTCGGCTACTTCTACAGGTGCTTGTTCGGCTGTTTTGCGCGCATCGACAGCCGGCCCCGATGATACAGCAGCAACCGCGGCAGGATCACGTGGGCTGGCGCTGGGCACCGCACCTTGTTTCAGCGCGAGAATTTCATCCCCCGTGGGCACGCGCAACACCCGCCCCACTTCCATCCGGTTGATGTCGCCCCCTACAAAGGCGCTTTTGTTGTTTGCATAAAGGGCATCAACGGTGTCCTTCACACTAACCTGATCGCTGGGCTTGACCTTGCGGGCAATGCTCCACAGCGTGTCGCCTTCACGGATGGCATAGCTGTCACCCGAGGCAGACGCGGAAGACTGAGCAGTACCCTCCCCCCCAGCTGCCACCTCAACAGGCAGCGGGGCTGGCCGCTCCACAACAGGGCGCGGGCGAGCAACCGCTCTGGGCGCAGGTGCTACAGAGGCGACGGAGGGCTCCGCACTGAAAGGTTCTATATCGAGTAAGACCGTGTATTCACGCAACAGGCGCCCGCTCGGCCACTTCACCTCAACCAGAAAATCCAGGTAGGGCTCACGCACCGGACGTGGCGTTGACACCCGAATGAAGGTGTTGGCTCCACTGCCCTGAACGCTGAACTGGAGATCACTCAGGAAATACTCCCTGGAAACACCAGCACGATCGAAGTCTTCTTTGCTGGCCAGCTTTACCAGGATTTGATCCGATGCCAGATCACCAACGCCCGTCAGTGATATCTGCGCACCTAACGGCTGGTTCAGCGCCGAATTGACGTTGATATCTCCCAAGCCCACTGCCAAAGCCGTTTGGGCTTGAATTGCAGCTGCAAGCAGGGCAAAACCAGCGAATTTGCGCACCATGTCCAGACCCTTCGTCCTTAGTCGTCGCCGAGGAGGTCTACCGCCAGGGGCTACAGCAGAGAATGTGACAACCGCGTCACACTCTTGCTGTGATGTAGCAGGCAAACCTATAGCTATTTCTCTGATAGTTCCCGCAAGTATTCATTAGAACTAGGGGTTTCGCAAGTTTTCAGCCAGTTGAACGGCATTCAATGCCGAGCACTTGCGGAGATTATCAGCCACCAAAGTGAAGCACAGCTCCCGGCTTTCGAACAGCGGCTGGCGCAGTCGGTTGACCAGCACCGCATCCTTGCCCACGGCATCCCCTACCGGGGTGGCATACCCCGCCCCCTTGGCGCCGTCCACCAGACTGATACCCTTGGCCTTTTTGAACAGCCGGGCGGCATCTTCAAGCTCCAGTTTCTCCCGGGTCACCACAGATACATCCAGGCTGTGGCCGAAGAACACCGGTACCCGCGACAGCGTAGCCATCACCGGCAGATCTTTTTCCCCCAGCAAGCGACGCAATTCAGCGACAAGTTGCAGCTCTTCCGCGGTATAACCCGCCGCCACCGCTTGACCCGCTGCCGCCAGGCGGTTGAATGCGATCTGCTTGGGGTAGGTCTTGGCTTTGAAACTCTGGCTGTTCAGCAGCTTGGCCGTCTGCCCGGCCAACTCCTCAACCCCTGCCCGCCCCTCGGCGGATACCGCCAGCGCGCCACTCACATGCACCGATTCGATGCCCGCTTCGCGCTGCAGTGGCGCCAGGGCAAGGGCCAGCATGATGGCAGTCGCCTCGGGGCTCACCAGGCGTGGAGCAGCGGCATCTTCGGCCTCAATGCCCAGTTCTGGCACCAGCAGTGGCACTTCGGCGTCGAGCCGGGCGTGTCGGCTGAGATCGATGACCCGGCATCCCGCCACCTCCACCGCCGGCAGATACTGCCCCACCACCTCTGCGGGCACGGCAAAAAACACCAGCTTGACCTGGCTGAAATCGAAACCCGCCAGGTCATTCACATGCACCCACTTGTCCCTGAACAGCTGACTCTTGCCCAGCGACTTGTCACTAGCCAACAGAAACAGCTGATCCACAGGAAACTCGCGCTCATCCAGCTGCTGGACAATGGCCTCACCCACCAGACCGGTGGCCCCGACGACCGCTACATTGATGCCTTCGCTCATGCCCCACCTCAAACGACAAAGGGTGCGACCGGCGCACCCTATGAAATAGCCCTACATCATCGGCGACTGGAAAGATCCAATCAACCCTCGACCAGAATGCGCAGCATGCGGCGCAGCGGCTCGGCCGCGCCCCACAGCAGCTGGTCACCCA
>CAZYQX010000020.1:0-52482 GCA_964649985.1 uncultured Pseudomonadales bacterium
TGCCGCGCTCGCGCTCCAGGTCCATGGAGTCCAGCACCTGGGCCTGCATCTCGCGCGCAGTCAAGCCGCCGCAGGTCTGGATCAGGCGGTCCGATAAAGTGGATTTGCCGTGGTCGATGTGCGCAATGATGGAGAAATTGCGGATATGGCTCAGATCAGACACGCGTTGCTCACTCGGCTGCGGGCGCTTGGTAGGGCCCATGGAATTGCAAACGGCGGATTGTACCCAAAGCCACGCCCCCCCGCCATGGCAGAAGTCCACCCCAGGCATTTGCATTGCTCACATAGCGGGTGTAGTGTTAAGGGATGAAACGTATAGCGCTGCTCACCGCGATGCTCATGATGCTTTCCCAGACCCTGGGCGCATGGGCCATGGGCGTGCGCTGTGCCAGCCAGGGCATGCAGGTAGCGGTGGAAGTTGACGCCAAACACCCTTGCCACCAAATGAGTAAGCCGCAGCTACAAATGGAAGCGGATAACGCCTGTGATGACCACTCATCATCACGCCAAGCATCGGCGTCTGGCCACCACAGCTGTGCTAGCTGCCAATTCTGCACCAGCGCAGCCAGTCTCGAAGTCGCTTTCCACCAACCCTCAGCCGGTTACGGCAGTCGGGGTGACTGGCCGCCACTGGCGCTCAGTATTCCCGACACGGCCCCCGACGGCCTGATTCGCCCCCCCGCACGCCTGGCCTGACCGGGGCAAGCGCGCCCGCCTCTTATCCGGCGTGGCTTCGCCTCGCGTACTGCTTTGAACATTTGTCAAAGACAGCCATGAGGCCTGACATGAAAAGCATTTTCTCAGCATTGTTGCTGACCTGCTGTGCCGAGGCGTGGGCGAGTGCCGACCCCAGCCAGGCCGACAGCCCGGTGCCGGCAACAGATCACCCCAGCGCCAGCCAGGATTACCTGGACGAGTACCGCGCCAAGTCACACCCCGCCAAACCGCCAGCCGCGCATGAGCACCAGCCAAGCGATGACGCGATGCAAGGCATGGATCACAGCATGCATCGCATGCCGGGGGCCGCGCCATGAGCCTGCCTCGCGCCACCGCTATCGCCGCCGGCCTGCTGATGGCGGGCTGCACCACCCTGGATAGTCAGCTACCTGCCACTCAAGCGAGGCAATGGGCAGCGCCCAGCCTGGGGACCGCCCCCGCCGACGGGCAAACCGATTCAGTCCCGGCCGAGCTGGACATAAACGCAGCCCTGCGCCTCTCGGTGCAACGCAGCCCGCAATTGGCCGCCACGCTGGCAGAAGCGGGGCTCAACGCAGCCGAGATCCGCCAAGCCACGCGCTTGACCAACCCCGTGTTTGGCATTGGCGAGCGCCAGGGGGACGGCAGTCATATCACCAACCTCTCACTTGAATGGGAGCTGCTGGATGCCCTGCTGGCACCCGCCCGCAGCAGGCTTGCCGCCACCGATTACCAGCGACTGGCCCACGACACCGCCCATCGCCTGATTGGCCATGGACAGGACGTGCGGGACGCTTGGCTGCAAGCCGCCGCCGCGCAACAACAGCAGGCGCGCACAGAAGCCCTGTTCAGCGCCTTTGAAGCCGCCGCCCAGTTGGGCGCGCGCCAGCGCGCAGCAGGCAACCTCAGCGCCCAGGAACAAGCACGCCTGCAGGTGGAGTATGCCGAATTTCTAAGTGATCGCGCTCGCCAGCGCTTGGCCATCGTGGAAACTCGCGAGCGCCTCAACACTCTGATCGGCCTGTGGGGGGAGGATGCCATGCGCTGGCGCGCCGCCTCACTGCCTCCCCTGCCAGACCAACGACCTTCGCTGGAGCACGCCGAGGCCCTGGCCCTTAATCAACGCCAGGATATCGCCTCGGCACGCGTGGCACTGAACCTGGCGGCGGACCGACTGAAACTAACCGAACGCACCCGCTGGCTCAACCTGGTAGGCATTGGAATTGAACAGGAGCGCGAAAAGCACGGCGAGACCACGACCGGCCCGCATTTGAGCCTGTCCCTCCCCTTGTTCGACACCGGCAGCAACCAGCTGGAACGCGATCGGCAAGCCTACACTGCCGCCTTTCAGACACTGCGCCAAAGGGCCATCGAAGTTCGCGCGGAGGTGCGTACCCGCTATGCCGAGTGGCAGCTCAATTACGACATCGCCCGGCACCAGCAAGACACGGTGGTGCCCCTGCGGCAACAGATCACCGCAGAAAGCCTCAAGCACTACAACGGCATGCTGACCGGCGTCTATCACCTGCTGGAAGACGCACGCCAGCAGCTCATCGCAGAACAAGCCGCCGAACAAGCCCTGGTCAACTTCTGGCATAGCCAGACTGCACTGGAGTCGGCGCTAGGCAAACCAATCGACCTCTCACCCGGCCAGGCAACCCACACCCGCCCCGCCATGACACAGGAGCACCTGCATGGTCAGCCGTAGAAACTTCTTGAGTGCCGGCGCTGCACTGGCAGGCGCCTCGCTGGTAAGCAATGCACTGGCTGCCCCAGAGCTGGAGCGCTACGGCAAGCCTGGCACCCGCTCGGCCTTGGCCGGCAACGGCGCTGGACGGCCCCCTTTCACCACGGTGAATGGCTGGAGCCTGCCCCCGCGCCTGCGCGACGGGGTCAAGGAATTCCACCTGGTGGCCGAAGAGGTGAAACGCGAATTCGCGCCTGGCATGATCGTCAACTGCCTGGGCTACAACGGCCAGACTCCGGGTCCGACCCTGGAGGCCGTTGAAGGCGATCGGGTGCGGATTTTCGTCACCAACCGGCTGCGTGAGCACACTGCAATACACTGGCACGGCCTGTTACTGCCCTGCGGCATGGATGGTGTCTCCGGTCTGACCCAAGCCCCTATCCCACCGGGCAAGACCTTCGTTTACGAATTTGACATGAAGCGGGCGGGTACATTTTTTTACCACCCACACGCCGATGAGATGTTCCAGCTGGCCATGGGCATGATGGGCATGATCGTGGTGCATCCGCGCGACCCTGACCAGCATCGCGTCGATCGGGACTTTGGTCTGATGCTGCACAGCTGGTATATCGATCCGGGCACCTATACCCCCGACCCCACAGTCATGACCGAATTCAATGTTTGGAGCTTTAATAGCCGGGTTTTCCCGGGCATTGACCCGTTAGTGGTACGCAAAGGGGACCGCGTGCGCATACGCATGGCCAACCTGAGCATGACCAATCACCCCATGCATCTGCACGGTTATGAATTCAAGGTCACCTCTACCGGCGGAGGGCGTATCCCCGAGACCGCCCAATGGCCTGAAGTCACGGTAGATGTGCCGGTGGGCAGCGTGAGGGTGATTGAATTCGTTGCCGATGAGCCAGGGGACTGGGCCTTCCACTGTCACAAGTCACACCACACCATGGGTCCGATGGGCCACGGTGTACCCAATATGTACAACGTGGATCAGCGGGGCGTGGCCAGGAAGATCCAAAAACTCGTCCCGGGCCACTACATGCCCATGGGCAAGGATGGCATGGCCGACATGAACGAGATGGTTGAAATGGGCATGCCCCTACCGGAAAACACCCTCCCCATGATGATGGGCCAGGGCCCCTTCGGCCCGCTTGAAATGGGCGGCATGTTTACTGTGCTCAAGGTGCGCGAGGATATTGCGCCGGGGGACTACCGAGATCCCGGCTGGTATCAGCATCCGCCTGGCACCATGGCGCATGAATACAAGGGAGACTGAGCCGATGGCATCCGAATGCGAGCTGAATCTGCAGATCAGCGGCATGAATTGCGCCTCCTGCGTGCGCAAGGTAGAGGGCGCCCTGCTGGCCAGCCCGGGGGTGCTATCTGCCTCGGTGGACCTACTCGGTAAAAGTGCCCGCGTCACACTGAGTAGCCCGGAGGGCGCCAGCCGCGCTATGGACGCCGTGCGCGCACTGGGCTACAGCGTGCAGTATGAGGAGGATGACCCATTGGCGGCTCAGGCTGCCGCCGATCGCCTTAGCTATCATGACACCCTGCGAAAATTCTGGTTCGCAGCCGCGGTATCCGTGCCGGTCATGCTCCTGTCGATGCCGGCGCTCATCCCGGGCGTGGGGGAAGCAATCCCCATGCACGGCGAAAACCATCGTCTACTGCAGGCCTTGCTGGGGCTGCTGGCCCTGGGCGTCATGGTGTGGTCGGGAGGGCGTTTTTTCCAAGGGCTACGGCGCGCTATCCAACAACGCCAGGCCGACATGAACACGCTGATCGCCGTTGGCGTGTCAGCCGCCTGGCTGTATTCGGCGGTCGTTGTGGCGGTGCCGGATGCCTTCCCGCAAGGTGCGGCCGCGGAAACATTCTGGGATGTCTGCACCACGGTGATCGCCTTGGTGCTGCTCGGCTCAGCACTCGAAATCCGCGCCAAGGGCCGCAGCTCGGAGGCACTGCGGCATTTGATGAGCCTGGCCCCCGCCACAGCCCGCGTGGTGCAGGATGGCCAGGAGCGGGAAGTGCCCCTGACCCAGGTGCAGGTGGGCGACCTGCTGCGTGTGAGGCCCGGCGAAAAGATCCCCACCGACGGTGAGGTGGTTGAGGGCCAAAGCGCCGTGGACGAATCCATGCTGACCGGCGAGTCCCTGCCGGTGGAGAAGGCGGTCGGCGACAGCGTCACCGGCGCCACCCTCAACGGGCAGGGGCTGTTGACCCTGCGCGCCAGTCGGGTGGGCAAAGATACCGCGCTGGCCCACATCATCGATCTGATGCGTCGGGCACAAAGCAGCAAGCCCCCCATCCAGCGCCTGGTGGACCAGGTGGCGGGGATATTTGTGCCGGTTGTCATCGCACTGGCGCTGCTGGCCGCCACCGGCTGGCTGATCTGGGGGCCGGAGCCCAGCAGTGCCTATGCACTGGTGGTGTTGGTCACCACGCTGATCATCGCCTGCCCGTGCGCCCTGGGCTTAGCCACCCCCACTGCGCTGACGGTGGGGGTGGGCAAGGCCGCCGAACATGGCATCGTCATCCGCCAGGCAAGTGCCTTGGAAACGGCCTGTAAACTCGACACCATCGTGTTGGACAAAACCGGCACCCTCACCCTGGGTCACCCCACCCTGATGAGCTGGCAGTGTTCATCAGGGACATCCACCGAGCAGGTACTGCAATGGGCAGGCAGCCTGGCCAGCAACTCCAATCATCCCGTATCCACAGCGATCACCCGGGCCGCCCAATCACAGGGGCTCGCCATGCTCAGTACCCGTCACTTCAACGACACGGCGGGGCTCGGCCTGCAGGGCCAGCTGGCCGAGGACGAAATAGCCTTGGGCAATGCGCGCCTGATGCAGTCCTTGGGGATAGACACTGCCAGCTGGCAAAGCCACGCAGACCAGCTCACCGCCGGCGGCTCCAGCCCAATCTTTCTGGCGAGGAATGGCCAGGTGGCCGCACTGCTCGGCGTGGCCGACCGCCTTAAACCCGATTCAGCCGAAGCGGTCAGGCAGCTCAAGCAGCTGGGGCTACGCGTCTTGATGCTCACCGGCGACAACCACCGCACCGCCCAGGCCATCGCCCAGGAAGCGGGCGTGGATGAGGTGATCGCCGAGGTCATGCCGGGAGACAAAGCACGCACCATCACAAACCTGCAGGCACAGGGTCGGTGTGTCGCGATGGTGGGGGACGGCATCAACGACGCGCCGGCCCTGGCCCAGGCAGATGTAGGCATTGCCATTGGCAGCGGCGCCGACGTGGCAGTTGAAAGTGGCGACCTGACGCTGATGAACGGCAGCCTGCTGAGCGTGGTTAAAGCCATCGCCATCAGCCGCGCCACCGTGCGCAATGTGAGGCAAAACTTGTTCGGCGCCTTCATTTACAACGTATTGGGCATCCCGGTGGCGATGGGGCTCCTATACCCATTCACCGGACACCTGCTCTCCCCCATGCTGGCCGCAGCGGCCATGGCCATGAGTTCCATCACCGTGGTCAGCAACGCCAACCGCTTGAGATGGTTTCAACCCGAGGCAAACAACAAATGAACCAAATTCTCCAACCAGCGCTCAAATCTCGAAACGCCGCGATACAACATCACACCACGACCGAAAGGAGCACCAACATGAAACTCTGGAAAGCCTTGGCACTTAGCAGCCTCGTATTCACCGCCCCGTTCACTTGGGCGAGCGACGACAAGCCCATGATGTCGGGCGGCATGATGATGCAGGGCCAGATGCATGACCCTGCCATGGTCGAACATTACAAGAAGATGGATCAGCTTCACGAAGCCATGGCCGCCACCATGAAGGAGCTCAAGGCGCTACCGCAACAGTGTGACAAGGGCAGCGACAGCGCCAAATGCCTGGAGCAGGTCAACCAGCGCTTGAACCTGATGATGAAGTGGATGGAGCAGATGGATGAATGCCAGCGCGCCTGTTCTGGCATGCGCAAGGGCATGTGCAAAAACAAGATGAGCAGCGACAAGGTCGATCTGCAGTCCAAACCGCAGTAATCCGACCGCCCCGTCGCTGCTGGCCAAACCACGAGCGCACAGCGACGGGGCATCCCCCTCCGTTAAAGGCCCCATCAAGGCGATGGCGGACTGATTCAGAGGCTTCTCAGCATGCTGCAACAGCAAGCGCAAACCTGAATAGTACCTCCGCACCCTGCCATCAAGCATACACGGTCATGCCCCCGCGCTTGCCCACGGCACTAGGCACGCCTAAGATATTTCCATTCAGCTTACAGCCCAACTCATGACGCCTTCAGCCCTGCAGCAACGTTTCCAAACCTTGGATGCATGGTTGTATAACCTGCATGAGTTCTGGCAATCCGTCCCCTTCAAACAGCGTGAACTCGCCTGGGAAGGTCAGCACCCCATACTGAGCGGTTGGCTCCGGGCACTCTCTCCCGCAGACGTTGACGCCCTGGAACAATCCCCCGAGGCGTTGTACCAAGCCTTGGCGCAGCACTTGTCGGATTTTAAACACATGCCGGCATTGATCAGCTTGAAGCACATGGATGAACAACCTCGCCCCATGCCACCTGCCCGACTCGCACAGGATGTACCCGGCCGCAAATGGCAACAAATTGAGGCTTTTTCCAGCGGCCTGCCCGGGGTGCACGGCGACATACTGGACTGGTGTGCCGGAAAGGGACATCTGGCGCGGGTGCTCAACGCAAGGCTAGGCCAACCCGTGCAATGCCTGGAGTGGGATGAGGCGCTCTGCGACAGCGGCCGGCAGCTGAGCCGACGCTTCCAGCTGGCGGTCAAACACCTGCCGTGCGACGTCATGCAGGCCGATGCCGCGCAGCATATTGGCCCTCACACCCACGGTGTGGCCCTGCACGCCTGCGGCAGCCTGCACCGCCGGCTGATCGAGCTGAGCATTCTCAGCCCCGCTGCAGCACTCAGCCTGTCACCCTGTTGCTACCACCTTGAGCCCGAAGGTGCCTATCGTCCCTTTTCCCAGGCGGGTCGCCATGCGCTCGTCCAGCCAGAGCGTGAAGCGCTGCGGCTTTGCGTGCAAGAAACCGTCACCGGCGGGCAACGCGTAGCGCGGTTGCGCAAGCACACCCAAGCATGGCGGCTGGGCTTCGATCTGCTGCAACGGGAAGTACGAGGGGTGGATGAATACTTGCCGATCCCGTCCAGCCCACCTGACTGGCTCAATCTGGGCTTTCAGGCGTTCTGCCATCGCTTGGCGGCGGCCAAAGGCCTGGCACTCCCCAACCAGTGGGACGCGGATCGCTTTGAAGCCGCCGGCTGGGTCAGACAACAGCAGGTCGCGGCACTGGATCTGTTTCGCCATGCCTTCCGGCGGCCGCTGGAGCTTTGGCTGGTACTGGATCGGGCGCTGGCCTTAGAGGAGGCCGGCTTCGACGTCGAGGTTGGCGAGTTCTGCCCGCGTCACCTCACCCCGCGCAATATCATGATTCACGCGGTGCGCGCCTCCAGCTGAGCCGCCGCAAACATTTGGCACTTCACGTCTTTTACTGCAACCGCTGGCCCCGCTGAAGAGAGAAGGCCTGTCAGACCATCACGCCAACCACACCAGGCTAGCCATGCGCCCGGTCACGGCCTCGCGCCGGTACGAGTAAAACCGTGCTCTATCGGAATAGGTACAGAAGCCCCCGCCATAAACACTGCTCACCCCGGCCGCCCGCAATCGCTCACGTGCCAGGCCATAGATATCGGCCAGCCAGCGGTCACCCTGCCCTGCCGTGAAACAGGCCTCAAGACGATCGCCTTGCCCTGGGCCGGCCAGAAATGCCGCTCTGACTTCAGGCCCCACCTCAAAGTGCTCGGGCCCGATGGCGGGCCCCAACCAAGCCATCAACTGCTCAGGAGCATCCGCGAAACGCCCCAGCGTGGCCTCGAGCACGCCACCTGCCAAGCCGCGCCAGCCGGCATGGGCCGCCGCCACCGCCGTACCAGCCTGATTGCAAAACAACACGGGCAAGCAGTCAGCCGTCATCACTGCGCAGGCCACCCCAGGCACATCACACCAGGCCGCATCGGCCGTGCGCACCTGGCCATCGCCCACCGCATGCACCACTTCACAGCCATGCACCTGATCCAACCATTGCGGCGAAACATTGAAACCCAGTGCATCGCCCAGGCGACGGCGGTTCTCCATCACCGCCTGAGGCTCATCCCCCACATGGGCGCCAAGATTTAGCGCCGCGTAGGCCCCCCGGCTTACCCCGCCTACCCGTGTACTCACCGCCGCACGCACAGTGGCGGGTGCGGGCCAGTCCGGGATCAATAGCGGCAGGTCTTTCATCAAAAACCTTCCAACAGGCGCGACTCGTAATATTCCAGTGCATCCAACAATACGAGGAAATCATCCGGCAGCGGCACGTCCCATCCCATCGGTTCGCCACTGGCGGGATGGATCAGCCCCAGCCGACGCGCATGCAACGCCTGGCGGGGAAAGCCGCGCAAGGCCGCCAACAGGGTGCCATCGTCATCCTTGGGAGGCTTCACTCGGAAACCGTACAGGCTATCCCCCACCAGCGGGTGTTTGATGTGCGACATGTGCACGCGAATCTGGTGGGTACGTCCCGTTTCAAGCAAACAGCGCACATGGGTATAGCCCGGAAAGCGCCGCAACACCCGGTAGTGGGTTACCGAAGGCTTGCCGCCAAAGTCCAGCACCGCCATCTTGGTCCGCTGGGTGAGGTGGCGCCCGATCGGTGCATCCACGGTGCCGCCACTGATGATCTCGCCATCAATGACGGCTTCATACTCACGCTTCACCGTGCGCGCCTGCAACTGCTCCACCAACGAAGTCTGGGCTGCCACCGTTTTGGCCACCACCATCAGGCCAGTGGTGTCTTTATCCAGGCGGTGCACGATACCGGCGCGTGGCACCAAGGCCGCTTCAGGGGCATGGTGCAGCAGTGCATTTAACAGCGTACCGTCCATATTGCCGGCACCTGGATGCACCACGAGCCCGGCGGGCTTGTTGATCACCAGAATCGATTCGTCCTCGTAGACGATATCCAGCTCGATATCCTCGGCCTGCCAGCGGGTGTCTTCCTGCAACTCGGCCTCAAGGCTCAGCTGCTGGCCCACATAGAGGCGGTCCTTGGCCTTGTGCTGCTTGCCATCCACGCGCAAGCTGCCATCCTTGATCCAGGCTTGAAGCCGGGCGCGGGAGTAATCCGAGAACAACTCGGCGGCGATCTGGTCAAAGCGCATGCCCCCCATATCGGCGGGAACGCTGGCGTGCAACTGAATGCTGGCGGGCATTGGAAATCCTGATAAGACGGGCGAATAGCCCGCAAAATCATAACATGCGGGCAGGGCTATGGCCGACAAGCCTGCTCGTTTACAATGTACGGTTTGAAGGCTCACTTGCCCTGCAAACGGAAACTGGAATATTACATGCGCTACGGTTGGATACTCCTGGCACTCACGCTGATCACCGGCTGTGCAAGCAATGACAAGATCGACGAGAGCAAGAGCGAAAAGGAGCTCTACGAGACCGCCGAGAAATCCATTCGCTCCAGCAACTACCCCAATGCTATCAAGCACTTGCAAGCACTGGAGACGCGCTATCCGTTCGGCCCCTATGCCGAGCAGGCCCAGCTTGAATTGATCTACGCCTACTACCGCAACTACGATCTGGAAGAGGCCCACGCCGCAGCGGATCGCTTCATCCAGCTCCACCCGCAGCACCCGCACGTCGATTACGCATACTATTTGAAGGGTTTGTCATCCTTCAGTGAAGGCAAAGGCATCTTTGAGCGCTTTATGCCCACCGACATGACACGCCGAGATCCAGGCCCCGCCCGGGAATCGTTTGCAGAGTTTTCGCAACTGCTGAACCGCTATCCCCACAGCGCCTACGCACCGGACGCCCGCGTGCGCATGATCTACCTGCGCAACCTGCTCGCCCGTTATGAAATCCACGTGGCCAACTACTACTTCAAGCGCAAGGCCTACCTGGCCGCCGCCAACCGTGGCCGCAATGTCGTGGAAAATTATCCAGGTTCACCCGCCGTAGCCGATGGCTTGGCCGTGATGGTTCAAGGCTACAACCTGCTCGGCATGAATGACCTGGCCTCCGATGCCCTGAAAGTACTGGTTGCCAACTACCCACAACACCCCTCCCTGGACAGCGAAGGCAACTTCCTCTCCAGCTACACGGTGACTGACCCGGAGCCGAGCTGGACCAACCGCCTCACGCTGGGCTTGTTTGATCGCCACGAACTGCCCGAATTCAATTACGACCCCACCGGCACAGAAAATGGCAAGGCACCACCACGTCCAGATGAAGTGGCGCCAGAAAACGAAAGCAAGGCAGAAAACACCACTGAAGATGCTCCCGTCACTGGCTGGCGCAGGTGGTTCGACTGGTTTTGATCCCTAGCTAAGGCACCCATAAAAAAGCCCGGATTCCTCCGGGCTTTTTTATGGCGACTAGAAGCCAAAATGCCAGAACTCATTCAGAGCGCGATACATGTAGTGAGCATCTTTAGCCCCAGCCAACTCACGAGGCGAATGCATGGCCAACTGAGGGACGCCCACATCAACCGTGCGCACCCCAACCTCAGCAGCAGTGAGAGGACCAATGGTGCTACCACACCCCAGATCACTACGCGTGACAAAGGATTGCACCGGGACCCCTGCTAGCTCACATAAACGCCGGAACACCGCTGCAGTTTCACTATTGCTGGCATAACTCTGGTTACTGTTGACCTTAATAACAGGACCACCGTTCAACAGAGGGCCATGATTGGCATCATGCTTGTCGCTGTAGTTAGGGTGCACCGCATGAGCGTTGTCGGCCGAGATAAGCATGGAACGCTCTAGCATACGCGACTGCGCCACAGGATCAGGACAAAGCCTCGCCAACACCGCCTTCAGGAAGGTACCACGGGCGCCACACGCCGACAGGCTGCCCACTTCTTCGTGATCGGTCGCCACCAATATGCACGTGTTCTGATCTCCGGCATGTATCAGACTGCGCATGCCGATATAGCAACTAAGCAGGTTATCCAAACGGCCCGACGCGATGAAGTCATCATGTAAGCCCACCATGGCTGGAGACTGAGCGTCATAAAAGGACATTTCGTAATCCAGCACACGCTCAGCCTGCAACAAAGGATGCTCAACCCGCAGTTGTTCCAGCAGGAGTTGACGTACTTCCGTTCTACCCTGCTCCGGCAACATCGACACCACCACGGGCAAGTGCTGCTGAGCATTCACGGAACGTGCGTTGTTAACGTCTCGGTCGAGGTGAATCGCCAGGCTCGGAATGATCGCCACCGCACGCTGAAAATCAATCAATGCGCTTCCCAGGCGGCCATGCTCATCAAGATAAGTCACGCGCCCCGCCAGCGAAAGATCACGATCGAACCAGGGGTTCAGCAATGCACCACCGTAGACCTCAACACCCAATTGAAAAATCCCTTGGCGCTGAAGCTCAGGCTGAGGCTTGAGTCGAAGGCAGGGACTATCCGTGTGTGCCCCCACCATCCGTACGCCGCTCTGAATCAGGTCAGCACGGCCGTGTACAAATGCAATGAGGGATGAGCCATTGCGTGTCACCACATAGCGGCCACCCGGCTGCAGATGCCATTCACTGGCCTCATCCAACGCAACAAACCCTTCCGACAGCAGCACCGCCCGCATCTGCTCCACAGCATGAAAAGGCGTGGGGGAATGCTTGAGAAAAGACAGCAGCTCGCGATTGAAGAGTTCTAGTGCCATGACAGCGAAGTCCAAAAAATAAACGACAAACACGCCCCACCCCATGCGAGGCATAACACATGCTCACAATACAAGCCGCTTGGATAGCTGCATCATAAGCGCCGCTGATATGAGGCCAGCGGGGTTTTAGGATTCTTTAGCTGGTCACCTTATCTCGGAGGTAAACCGGCTCAAAGGACTCCGCCGCCACCCCTTCACCTCTCGCAAACATCAGCGCGCCTAATCGAGCCACGTTACTTGCTTGGGGGAGAGCATCGGCAGACGTCCCTCGCACCAGCGGGGATGCTGCAAGCCCCTCCAGCAATGACCAACCGCGACCAACCCCAAACCATTGATAGCCGCTCAGCATGTTGTCATTCAGCATAGAGGGGCTGACGAGACTTTCCGCTACCAGCGTTTCAATCCCGCCATCGACCAATGAGAAGCCACCGATATAGAGCTCGCCCATCCTCGCATCCAGCACAGCCAAACATGCATTGGCCCCAGCATCACGAGCCTGACGTGAAGCCCCCATCGCCAGCGCAGCCAACGTGGATACCGGCAAGATGGGTATGCCTAGCCCAAAAGCCAAGCCCTGAGCCACGCTCACACCAATGCGCACCCCGGTAAAAGCGCCAGGACCACGCGTTACGGCAATAGCATCAAGTGCCGCGGTACCGATACCGGCCGATGCCATCAGCTCGTCGACCATTGGCAAAATAAGCTCAGCATGGCCGCGTGGAATCTCGGTCAAGCGCTCGACAATTTCACCATCGAGCCAAAGAGCCACCGAACACGCCTTTGTGGCCGTATCCAGTGCAAGAATGTTCGGCATCAGTTCATTACCCGTAAAATGGCCTCATAATTTAACACATGCATTCCCCCACATAGCAGCCATCGGACAAGCGCCTACATGCAACACATCAGTAAGCAGGAGATTACAGGGATCATATTGGCCGGAGGCCGTGGCGAACGCATGGGCGGCATTGATAAAGGCCTGCTTTCACTGCAGGGAAAACCTCTCGTACTACACGTGGCCGAAAGGCTGTGCCAGCAAACCGCCACCATAATCCTAAACTGCAACCGCAATCAGCAAGACTACCAAGCACTCGGACTGACCACCATCTCAGATCAGACCCCCGAATTCTTGGGTCCCGCCGCCGGCCTGGCGGCTGCATTGAAAGCCACCCATACCCCCTACGCGCTGGTAGTTGGCGTCGACACTCCGTTCATACCACTCGACCTAGCCCAGCACCTTAGTGGCGCCATCACACAGGAAACCCCCATAGCCATCGTGGACGATGGGCAGCAAATGCAATATCTCACGGCCTTGGTTAAAACGAGCATACTGCCGCAACTGGAACAGGCGCTAGCCGCAGGAAATCTGGCGATGAAACGCATACAGCATGAGATCGGGGTAAGTGCGGTGCAGTACTGCCCCACGCCAGAAAGTTACATGAATATCAACACACCCGAGGATCTTGCCGTTGCAAATGAGATAGCCCACAGAAATCCTGGCATTCTTTTTTGATTACAGCCCCAAATAGCCCCTCACAGGCGTCGCTGAATCGCACAGCTTAGCGTTGTAATCCGCCTGTAAATACCCAGCCCCCCCCCGGAAACAGGTAAAGTACGGCGAACAACATCCCTGTCACACCATAAGCAGTCGGCATTTACTGCCAATGGAACAAGTTCCTCTGCATGCAAATTACTAAGTCGCTATAAACACGCCTCACACACATAGCGTCGACCTAGCTATTCGGTTTTGATGACCATGTCTGACCAGAATTTCTGAATATCTTTGTTTCACTTCGGCTCGCCCATGGCAGTGTGTTTCACTGCCCCTCCCCGAGAGTTAAAACACGTTCACCCAAAATCCAACCGCACACCACGTTTTTGCAACGAATGACGGCAGGCCCCGGAGCAACATATGCAATTTTGGGCAAAAAAAAGGGGCGATCAACATCGCCCCCACACGTATTACTTAAGCAAGTGCTGCTTACTCTTCGATATCCTGCACAACCACAGGCGTTTCGATATCAGCAACTGGAAGTACAACAGGCTCTACCGGCAATACTTCAGCGCTGGAATTGCTGATCTGAGCCTTAGGCTTGGCTACGGGCTTTGCCTTGGCAGCAGGCTTTGCCTTGGTGACTTTTTTCTCAGGCGCTTTTTCTACTTTTTTTGCCGAGGCTTTTTGTGGCGCTGGTTTCTTAGCTACAGGCGCCTTAGCAACGGGTTTCACCGCTGCTTTGGTGGGCTTGGCCGGCTTCGCAGCCTTATCAGCCTTTGCGGTTTTATCCTTGGCTGGCGCTTTCTTGGGTGCAACAACAGGCTTCGCTTTAGCCTTAACCTCAACCTTCTGCGCTTCACCCTTGGGTGGTCGACCCGGGCCACGCTTTGGCTTGGCCGCTTGAGCTGCAGCCTTCTGTGCAGCCGCCGCGGCTTTAGCAGCGGCCTTCTTCTCCGCAGATTTGGCTTTCGCCTCAGCTTTTTTGAGCGCAGTTTTAGCTTTTGCCCGCAACTTCTTCTCAGCGGCTTTCTGTCGCTTTAGTTCGCTAGCCGCACGACGCTTGCGCCACCGGGTTTCGAATTTTTTGAGCGCCTTGGCAAGATCAGCTTCAACCTTGGCTGCAGCGGATTGTTTCTTGGCAGCTAATTTGGCAGCCGCCGCGTCAGCCGCATCCTTTATTTTCTGGGCGTTTTTGGCAGACGCCAGCCCTACTTTGGCTACCGCCAGCTTTTCCTTGATTTCACCAAGTTTCAACTGCTGAGCCAGCAGGCGTTCTTGCGCGCCCTTCCCTTTGGACTTCTTCGCAAGCTGAACTTTCTTGGTCTGATCTTGAATCTGCTGCTGCAGCTTTGCCACTGCATCCTGAGCTTTGACAACCGCCGGGCTTACAACTGCAACCTTCTTTACTGCACGTTTGGCAGCCGGGGCTGACTTGGCCTTGGCTTTGGGCATCTTGATTTCCTCACGGGACTTTCAATATATGTATTGAAAAATAGCACACGCAAAAAAAATATGACAAGAAAAATGCGTGATTTTTTGCCTAATGAATAGGCCATATGTTCTATTTGACCTATAACCAGACTCAATATGGTTATTTTTATCTCCCCAACCAAAGCACTCACCATCATGAATACAAGAAGTTCAAAAGCTGACATCATCGTTTAACAATAACGACTTTGGATCAACAACAACAAATCCAAGGCCGGTGTTGGAACATCTACAGCGTTTGCGCGCCAAAATGAAATTGGCATAACCAAAGCATACCGGCATTAACTAGCCCGCCCTGACCGAGCAGCCCAACTGATATCAATGCCCCCGCCGCGTGAACCATTCGCGATTTGATTTTTTGACGGAAAATCCATAAAGCAACGAAACAGCATGCGCACCAAAATGTTCATACGCATAAGCTAGGCCCGCATACATTAAACAGCGCTGAGCGCGCTGCTGGCGTTATACAGCTCGCCGAAAAAGCCATTAACGGCTGCGGTTATTCATCACAGCCAACCCAACCATAACTGAGCGCCCGCAACCGGGTAATGGTGAACTCTCCCAACCAACAAACTTAGGGAACCTCTGAAAAGATCCATCAAGGCGATGATGGCTAGGCAAAATCATGCGGGCCGGAGCGCAGCCGAGACCACGCCCGAAGGGGCGCGGCGCATGGCGCCGGTTTAAAAAGCGGACGCCCACAACGACGACCCACATGGATGTGGGAAGTTTGCCTAGTCGACGGGATCGACTGGCATGTGGGAAGTTTTCCGGAGCGACAGGATCGCGTAGGCATGTGGGCGGTAGGAGGTTCCTTAGCCGGCTCGCTACCTAGGGTACTATGCATTCACCCTTTCAGACATTGCGGTCAACATGATGAGCCATGGTTGCGTAGGGGCATGGCGTTCTTCGCTAGGCCGGTATCCCCTGGCAAATCTAACAGGACCACGGCAATTCGTAAAAATAGCTAGGTCTACGTTGCCAGGATATAAAGCAAAGTGAACTCAGGATCAGGTACACACAACAAGATGGCCGGCAATCCTCAAGAGAAAGCGCCACCGTTCAGAGAGGATTCAACGGCGGGAGCGTCGCTAAACTGCCGGCTAGAGAAATCTCGTAGCGCATAACGGCCACAACAGGCGTTTAGCTCTTCCACGCCACCCCTGCCGCAATGGCGCTGTAGCGCGTATAGGGGCGATTCACGCCGCTCAAATGCCAGCGGCTTGAACCAGGACAAAACAAGCGAATACGCCATTTAGGCGGTCTTATGCCTCTTTGCAGAGGCGACGATAGAAGGCTAATAGCCAGCCCCCTATTGAGGCCGGTGGAAAGCCACCGCCCACGCAGCCACTAGCGCGACGCTACCTGCGCTGAAGTGATAGCCCTCAGGCCAGCCATCAACCCCAGCACGCCGGCGGCTAACACGCGCTACGGATAGCTCAACTTAAATCCGACGTACCAATGCAAATGCCTAAACGCTCCGCAACAATGCTCGCCAACATATCAATATGATCCTCACGATCATTTAAACAAGGAATATATTGAAAGCGCCCCCCCCCGGCAGAAACAAAGACGTGCCGATTTTCCTGATCAATTTCTTCGAGGGTTTCTAGACAATCAGCGGCAAAGGCCGGGCACAAAACACCAATACTCTCCACCCCCTCACCCCCCCATTGACGCAAGAGATCAACGGTATATGGCTGCAACCATTCAGCCTTGCCAAAGCGCGACTGGAAACTGCATACAACGCGCTCTTCCGCCATGCCCAGTTCCGCAGCAAGCAACTGAGTGGTCTCAATACAATGGCTAAAATAGGGATCGCCCAGATCCACATTGCGTTTGGGTATACCGTGAAAAGAGAGCAGCAGACGCTGTGTCTCGCCATGCTGCGCCCAGCTTTCACGCACTGAAGCGGCCAACGCAGCAATATAGTCCGGTCTAGCATGATAATGCTTGACTACGGAAATGTCGGGAATGTCGCGCGCAGCCTTGGTGATATCCGCTATCTGATCGTAAATCGCGCCGCTAGTAGTCGCCGAGTACTGCGGATAAAGCGGCAACACGATAATTCTTTCAACGCCCTGCGCCTGAAGCTCTCGCACTACATTTGCCAGACGCGGCTCACCATAGGTCATGGCGAGACGCACATCCGGCGCCTTCGAGCCCATCAGCATGCGCAGTCGTACGCCCAGCGCCTGAGCCTGCGCCTCACTGATTACCCTCAGAGGGGATCCCTCAGCCGTCCAGATCTTGGCATAGTTCTCTGCCACCACACGCGGCCTGAAAGGCAGGATAAAAGCGTTCAGAATGCACCACCAAATAGGGCGAGGAATCTCAACCACGCGCTTATCACTGAGGAACTCACGCAAAAAAGTGCGCACAGCCCCCGCAGTGGGCGCGGCGGGTGTGCCGAGATTCATCAGCACTACGGCATTGGTTTTTCCAGCTGGCATGCGTTTCTCCTGTCAGTGCATTCTGCTCGGGCTAGTGCCCTTTGGGGAGCGTATAGGCATTATAAGGGCCACAACGAAAAACGGCGGCCCATGGCCGCCGTTGTCCTCACACATTGCGCTTTCAGCCAAGTGCTGCAAAAACGCGATCACGGATTTCTTCTACCGCACCCACGCCAGGCACACGCGTATACACAGTCGCCTTGCCACCAGTAGCCGCCAGCTTGCTGTAGTAATCCACCAGCACTTCAGTTTGGTCATGGTAGATATCCAGACGCTTGCGCACCGTTTCCTCGGAATCGTCTGCACGCTGCACCAGGGGTTCGCCAGTTACGTCATCAACGCCTTCGCTTTTGGGCGGGTTGTAAATGACGTGATATACGCGTCCAGAGGCCTCATGCACCCGACGGCCACTCAGGCGTTGGATGATCTCAGCATCTTCTACTGCGATTTCAAGCACGTGATCGATATCAATACCGGCCTCGCGCATGGCTTCTGCTTGTGGCAGCGTGCGGGGGAAGCCGTCAAACAGGAAACCTTTGGCACAGTCAGCTTGCTGGATGCGCTCTTTCACCAGGGCGATGATGATGTCGTCGGACACCAGACCACCAGAGGCCATGACTTCTTTAACCTGCAGGCCCAATGGGCTCTCCGCCTTGATGGCCGCGCGCAACATGTCCCCCGTGGAAATCTGGGGAATACCGTAGCGCTCCATGATGTACTTAGCCTGAGTGCCTTTACCCGCACCAGGGGCGCCCAACAGAATCACGCGCATCGTGGAATGCTCCTCAACATAGACCTGGGCAGGAAAATCGACCTGCCACACCCAGAGCGCGATCAACCGCGCTCTAACACTGCCCGGCTTCGGGCACAAACGCGAAAGATTACACCGCCGCCCCCTCAAGACACAAGACCAATAACCCCACCCACCTGGCGGAGAACTGCATCACAGCTTTGCGTATAACTCACAGGCGGGACATGGCAATGGGGTCTAGGATTAAGACAGGTGATCTAAATCAATTAGCAGCACGGAATCGAACACCATGAAAGCCAGTGACCTTCTGCAGAAATGGGAAAAGACCGGTGGTGGACAGCTGACCGATGAGCACTTCGAGATCCGCCTCCCGCTGGAAGATGCCGCCAAGATCGCCGCATTGGCGGAAATGTTTCCACGCCTGCCGGTAGAGAATCTCCTCACCGACCTCATCTCAGCCGCGCTGCGAGACCTTGAATCCAGCTTCCCCTATATAAAAGGAAGCCGTGTGGTTGGCAACGACGAGCAAGGCGATCCACTATATGAGGATGTGGGCCCCACTCCGCGCTATCTGGATCTGACCAAGAAGCACATGCACCGCTACCGTCAGAGCAATCCCAACACCCACTGAGCCCTGCTCAGGCCAGGCGCTGATCGCGCTTGGCCTGATCCCAGAGGGCGTCCATTTCCTGCAGGCTGGCCTGCTCTAGCGTGCGCCCCTGGGCCAGGAGTTGTGATTCGATATACGCCCAGCGCAATTCGAATTTGCTGTTCGCCCTGCGCAAGGCCTGTTCCGGGTCCACCTTGAGATGGCGGGCCAGGTTGACCACGCTGAACAGCACGTCACCCAGCTCCTCCTCAATCTCACCTGCATCGCCCTGTTCGCGCGCCTGGGCCAGCTCAGCCAGTTCCTCGTGCAGCTTGCCGAGCACGCCAGTGACATCCGGCCAGTCAAAACCGACACCTGAGGCGCGACGCTGCAGCTTGGCGGCCCGGCTCAGTGACGGCAGCGCCTGGGGGACATCCGCCATCAAACCGCGCTGCTGCTTGCGCTGGCGCTCCTCCTGCTTGATGCGCTCCCACTGCTGCTTGACCTGTTCAGTCGAGGTGGCATCACTCTCTGCACCCGCTACGGGGAAGACATGCGGGTGGCGCCTGCGCAGTTTGTCGACCAACACCGCCACCACATCGTGGAAGTCGAACAGCGATTGCTCCTGCGCCATCTGCGCATAGAACACCACCTGAAACAGCAGATCGCCCAATTCCTCCTTCAAATGGGAGAAATCGCCCCGCTCCAGCGCATCCACCAGCTCATAGACCTCTTCCAACGTATAAGGGGCAATGCTGGCAAAGGTCTGGGCGCGATCCCAAGGGCAACCGCGCTCGGGATCGCGCAGCGTGGCCATCACCTCCAATAAGGCAGCAAGATCGGGCCGATTCATGCGCCACTCTCCACCGAGCGCGAGGCACTGATCACATTGGGCAGGCGATTGAGCTTCTCCAGCACCCGGGCCAAGGCATTGAAGCCGGTAATTTCCACCGTGAGCCGCATGCGTGCGGTATTGCGACGCACATCCGAGCGAGTGTTTACCGCGATCACGTTGATGCGCGCGTTGGCCAGCAAGTTGGTGATGTCGCGCAACAGGCCTCGGCGGTCAAAGGCCTCGATCTGAATATCCACCGGATAGGTCTGCTCAGGCTGTTGCCCCCAACTGACCTCGATGATGCGCTCGGGCATGCTCTGCTGCAGGGCCAGGATCTTCGGACAATCCTGGCGGTGAATGCGCACACCCCTGCCCTTGGCGATAAAACCGATGATGGCATCGCCGGGCACAGGCTGGCAGCAGCGGGCAATCACCGTGAAGATGTTGCCCACGCCGACAATATCCACCCCGGAACCGGTTTGCGGCCGGGGCTCACTGAGCAATGGTAGCTGCTCATGCTCGTGCTGCTGACTGCGCTCGATCATGGACTGGGCAGCACTGATGGCTTGAGTGACACTCAGGTCGCCCGCGCCCACCATGGCGTAGAGATCTTCCACGCTGCCACAGCCCATGCGATCCGCCACGGCCCGATAGTCGACGCTGGTCAGCGCCAAACGGCGGTATTCCTTCTCCAGCAGGGCGCGCCCTGCGGCCACATTCTGATCCCGCGCCTGGAACTTGAACCAGGCTTGCACCTTGGCCCGGGCGCGCGGGGTGCGCAGGTAGCCTAGACCAGGCAGCAACCAGTCGCGGCTGGGCGCAGACTCCCGCCCGGTGATGATCTCCACCTGCTCGCCAGTCTTGAGCGGGTAGTTGAGCGGCACGATACGGCCATTGACCTTGGCCCCCCGGCAGCGGTGCCCCACTTCGGTATGGATGTGGTAGGCAAAATCCAGTGGCGTGGCGCCCAGAGCCAGATCGACCACGTGCCCATCCGGGGTGAACACGTAGACCCGGTCTTGACCGATTTCCTTCAGCTCGGCATGCAGGCCACCGGCAGACCCCATCTCTTCCTGCCACTCAAGCACCTGCCGCAGCCAGGCGATTTTTTCCTCATAGCTGCTGACATTCTTCGCGCTGGCATCGTGGCCCTTGTAACGCCAATGTGCACAAACGCCGTATTCAGCTTCTTCATGCATCTGGAAGGTGCGGATCTGCACCTCAAGTACCTTGCCCTCCGGCCCGATCACCGCCGTGTGCAGGGAGCGGTAGCCATTTTCCTTGGGGATGGCGATGTAATCGTCAAACTCGTGCGGGATATTGCGCCACATGGTGTGGACAATACCCAGCGCGGCATAGCAGTCCTTCAGCTCCGGCACCAGGATGCGCACCGCGCGAATGTCGTAAACTTGCGAGAAACCGATGCTCTTGCGCTGCATCTTTCGCCAGATGCTGTAGATATGCTTGGCGCGCCCCGCCAGATCGGCTTTGATGCCCGCTTTCTCCAGCGAGTTGCGCAACATGTCCAGCACCCGGGCGATGTATTGCTGGCGGTCGAGGCGTCGCTCGTCCAGCAGCTTGGCGATCTGCTTGTAATCGTCGGGATATAAATAGCGGAAGGAAAGATCTTCCAGCTCCCACTTGATGTGACCGATACCCAAGCGGTGCGCCAAGGGGGCGTAAATATCGAAGATTTCCCGGGCCACCCGCTGCTGTTTTTCCGGGCGATCCTTCACCGCGCGGATGGCGCAGGTGCGCTCCGCCAGCTTGATCAAAGCCACGCGGACGTCGTCGATCAGCGCCACCAACATCTTGCGGACTTTCTCGCCCTGGGCCTGGTTTTGCCCCAGCACGACGTTATCACTGCCAAAATGCGCGCCACTGATCACGGCCATCTGCTGCACGCCATCAATCAGCTTGGCCACCACCGGGCCAAAATTTTTCTCTACCACCTCGATCAGCAGCTTTTTCTCGCGCACCGCGCGATAGAGCACGGCACATACCAGTGAGTCTTGGTCCAGCTTGAAATCGGCCAGGATTTCGGCCATTTCCAAGCCGGTAATGAAACTGCTGGCGTGAGCCGCCCAGGCATTATCGGGCGTATCCGAGTTCTCCCGGGCACTGCGTTCCGCCTCTTCACTGGTGCGACAGGCGCGCTTGAGCACCTCGAGGTCGAACTGACTGTGATCGATGGGCAGGCGTGCCAGCCACTGATCGACATTGACCGAGCCATCAGGGTTACGGGGATAAGCTTCGCGAACTTGAACCATCAGCGGTACCAATACATCTCGGAGAGGCTGCGCCCCATCCTTGCGCCATCGAGATCCGGGTTAAGCGGGTTGATTGAACAACCCAGTGGACAAATAGCGGTCTCCTCGATCGCAAATAATGGCGACGATGACCGCATTTTCCACCTGCTGGCTTAATTTTAGTGCGGCCGCGACCGCTCCGCCTGAAGAAACGCCACAAAAGATGCCTTCCACCGCCGCCAACTGGCGCATGGTGTGCTCGGACTCTTCCTGGCTAACATCCATCACAAGGTCTACCCGACTGCGATCGAAAATCTCCGGCAGGTATTCCTGCGGCCAGCGACGTATGCCAGGAATCTGTGAGCCTTCAGCGGGCTGCAGACCAACGATATCTATGGCCGGGTTACGTTCCTTGAGATAGCGGGACACCCCCATGATGGTGCCCGTGGTGCCCATGGAGCTGACAAAGTGGGTGACGCGCCCCCCGGTCTGCTGCCAGATTTCAGGCCCGGTGCCCTCATAGTGGGCTTCAGGGTTGTCCGGGTTGGCGAACTGGTTGAGCACTTTGCCACGTCCCTCCGCCTGCATCTTGAGAGCGAGATCCCGCGCACCTTCCATGCCCTCTTCCTTGCTCACCTCAACCAGCTGGGCACCATAGGCCAGCATGGCAGCCTTGCGCTCCTCACTCATGTGCGAAGGCATGATCAACACCATACGGTAGCCTCGAATGGCGGCCGCCATGGCCAACGCGATACCGGTGTTGCCACTGGTGGCCTCAATAAGCGTGTCACCTGGCTTGATATCACCACGTGCTTCGGCACGCCGGATCATGCTGAGTGCAGGACGATCCTTGACCGAGCCTGCGGGATTGTTGCCCTCCAGCTTAACCAACACAGTATTCGAGGTCTGGCCAGGCAGGCGCTGCAAGCGCACCAGCGGCGTCCAGCCGATACAGGATTCGATCGTTGGATATTCCATGATCAAAGGCTCCGACAATAACCTTCACTTGGCAGCACGCCAACCGATAGGGCATCCGTAGTGATGCTGCCCAAAAGGGGCTGCATTCTATCATGCAGGCTCGCGCCATAACTCAATAAAAGCGGCCTGCCCAGCGATAACACATTGAGTGCCATTCCTTAATCACTCCCCCTGCAGCCCAGTACTTGCCCTCCCCCCCAACAGGCCCCAAAATGCAAAGCTTCGCATCACCATGAAATGGCCATATCGCCTTAAGGACCAGCACAAGATTCTCAACGAGGTATCGAGAGGTATTACTCTCAGTGTGGATATGTTCCCATATGCTTCGTTTGCTTAGGGGGCCTCTGAATAAGTCCATCAAGGCGATGATTCTAAGGACGTCAGCGCGCCTTCAGGGGGTTAGTCAGAGGTTCCTTAGCCTTTTCGGCCGACTTCAAATTGCACAGCAGCCATATATAAAGGCCCAAACCAGGTCCAGCCCCCCTTGTTATCCTGGCCCTGATAACACCTGAAGGATTCACCCTATGAATGGTTCCGACAGCTGGAAAACCCGTCACAGGCTACTGATCGTAGCGCTGGTTCCTTCCCTGTCCATTGCCGTTCTGCTGGGATTATCCTTCAGCATCAACCATGCGCTCGACCTACAACAATTGATGAAAGACCGCGGCAAGGCATGTGCCTTGCAACTGGCCACAGTGGCCCGCTTTGCTATCGAACATGGCAACCGCGCAGAGCTGGATCGCTTAAGTGCCGCAAGTCTTGAAGAGAATGGTGTACGCGCAGTCACCATCTATGACAACAACAGAACCCCCATCGCCCACGCGGGCCCCAAAATGCGCCCGGCGTCAGATTCAAACGATGCCCCGTGGTCAGATGGCTTGGTGATTCGCAACAGTGAAGATACTTATCGCTTTCAGTATCCGATTCATGCCAGCCACCTCACAAGTGATCTCGACTCGACACTTCACCCCCAAAGTTCTGCTGGCACGCAACGACTGGGCTGGATAGAAGTCGAGTACGACGTTAACCGGCTTACGCTTCGCAAATACAAAACGTTTCTTGTCTCCAGTCTTCTGTTACTGATCGCACTTCTGGTGAGTGCGATGGTCTCCCTCCGCATCAGCCACCGCGTCATGAATGTGGTGGGCCGCCTTCACTTGGGCATGGATAGGATTAAAAGCGGCGATTATGGCTCGCAAATCACTGTTGATGATGGCAGCGATGTTGCGGGTCTGGTTGCTCACGTTAATGAAATGTCGAGTGGCATTCAGCGTCGCTTTCAGGAAATGAGGCAAAACGTTGAGCAAACGACCAGTGATCTACGCGAAACACTGGAAACGCTGGAAATACAGAATATTGAGCTGGATCTTGCGCGCAAGGAAGCGCTTGAAGCCAGCAGAATAAAATCGGAATTTCTTGCTAACACCAGTCATGAAATTCGCACACCGCTGAATGGCATCATTGGCTTCACAAATCTTTTAACGAAAACATCCTTGCTTCCAAGACAGCGCGAATATCTCGACACCATACGGCAATCATCAGAAAACCTGTTGACCATCATTAACGATATTCTGGACTTTTCCCGCATTGAGGCTGGCAAATTAGTCCTAGACAATACCTTGGTGGATATCAGGGAAATCGTCGACGATACCCTGACCATGCTGGCGCCTGCAGCACACGAAAAAGGGTTGGATCTCATCCCGATGGTTTACCCCGATCTCCCCACACATTTGATGGGTGATCCATTACGCATCAAACAGGTGGTCACGAACTTGGTATCTAACGCCATCAAGTTCACAAACAAAGGATATGTACTCGTCAAAGTGCGCGTTGAGCAACAACAAGGGCAGCAAGTTCAGTTGATGCTCAGTGTCAGCGACACGGGCGTTGGCCTAAGTCAAGAGCAACAACGCGACATATTTAAAGCGTTCACCCAAATCAGCAATACCGTAACACGCGTGCATGGCGGCACAGGCCTGGGGCTAGCCATTTCACGTCACTTGGTTGAACAGATGGGGGGAGAAATAGGTCTCGAGAGCGAGATCGGCAAAGGCTCTACGTTCTGGTTCTCCCTAAAAACCAAGCTGGCAGACCTGGAGACCTCACATCAGAACTTTACCGCCCTAAACGGCAAGCACATTGCCATCTATGACCCTAACCCAACAACCCTGTTGGGTTTGCGGATGCTGCTGGAAAGTTTTGATGTCACCATCGAGACACTCGAAGCCCTTCCCGGTCAAGACGATGCCCTTCAATTTGCCTCTCTCGACGCCGCCATCATAGGCTTCGACAGCGAAAATATGGAGGGCTTGACTGACACGCGCATAAGGCGCCTGCACCGCAAACTAGGCTGTCCACTGCTGCTACTCGCCCCCACCACGGACAGCCAACATTTCGACATTGAAGAGGGCCCTAGCCTCGCTTTTCTTCACAAGCCGGCTGCGCAACGCAAGCTGTTCACATCAATCGACAAACTCATCAACCCCGTCCTGCCTGCCACAACCGGTACCCCCGGCAGCATCAGCGCAGAACGGCGGGGTCCGCACATTTTGGCGGTGGACGACAACCCAACCAACCTGGAACTGCTCACAGAACTGCTGTTGGATTTAGGCTGCCAAGTCACGCGTGCGCGGTCCGGCGAAGAGGCCATCAATTTTTGCAAGCAACGCGTGTTTGATCTTATTTTCATGGACATTCAGATGCCTGGCATTGATGGGGTAACCGCAGCCAAGCACATCCGAGCCATGGCCCACCACAATGCCAGCGTCCCAATACTCGCGCTTACCGCACACGCCCTGGCGGAAGAACGGCGAAAACTGCTTGCGGCAGGCTTCAATGAACATCTCAGCAAGCCTATCGACGAGCGCACCCTAGGCAAAGCGCTGTCAACATGGCTCCCAAGCTACGAAGGTATTCACCCGCCATTGGGAGCCCTGGAGGCACCTCTGCCCAGCAACCGCCCAGTAGATGTCGGCATGTGCCTTACACTTGCCAACAACAAAAGCAAACTTGCGCGGGATATGCTGCGGGGCTTGTTGGAGCGACTGCCGGCCACAGAGCAGGCTATCGCTCATGCCTATTCTCAGATGGACTACGCCGGCTTACTCGATCACGTACATAAGCTGCATGGTGCTGCTTGCTACACCGGAGTGCCGCTTCTTCGCGCCGCAGCCCATCAGTTAGAAACGTGTCTTAAGCGTCACGACAACGAGCACACTGATAGCGCTTATGAAACACTGAAGCTGGAAATGGATCGTCTTTTACAGTGGCATGATGAGCACGAAATCGACATCCTGTTCGACGCCAAGCAAGATGCTGACTTCTGAAACCACAGATAGCAGTTAAACTATCGAGAGACCCATGATGCCCAAGGCTATCCACCATGCTATCGACAGCAATCACGCGATCTGGCCAGCCATCAGACTCAAGGATTTGGTTTCTCCCACCCCATCATCTGTAAGCCACTGAATTACCGTACGCGGACTGCCGACGCGATCGCCGAGCCACGACCAGATTTTCAACGGACTCATCATATGTCTTATCCCACTTTTGAACATATCCGCAGCCATTACATTCCCTCCCTCCACGTAACAGTGGAGGAATATCGCCACAAAACAACGGGAGCGCAGCACTACCATTTGGCAGCGGACAATGCCGAAAACGTCTTTCTTGTCGCCTTGCGCACAGTACCTGACGACTCCACTGGCGTGGCCCACATACTGGAACACACCGCGCTGTGTGGGAGTGAGTGCTTCCCCGTGCGCGACCCGTTCTTCATGATGACGCGGCGGTCCCTCAACACCTTCATGAACGCATTCACGTCTAGCGACTGGACTGCTTACCCATTTGCAAGCCAAAACAGGCAGGATTTCGACAATCTGCTGCAGGTTTATCTGGATGCGGTGTTTTTCTCCCGCCTAGACCCCCTCGATTTTGCCCAGGAAGGCCACCGGCTGGAATTCGACAACCCCAAGGACCCCGCCAGCCCCCTGCAATTTAAAGGCGTGGTATTCAATGAAATGAAAGGAGCGATGAGCTCGGTTAATAGTACGCTTTGGCAAACACTGACCAAATACCTATTCCCAACCACCACCTATCACTACAACAGCGGTGGTGATCCTGAACACATTCCCGATCTCAGCTACGACCAATTGGTCGCCTTTTACCGCAGCCACTATCATCCCTCCAATGCCATTTTCATGACCTATGGCGACATCCCCGCCAGCGAGCATCAATCCCGTTTCGAGGCATTGGCACTAGCGCGTTTTGAACCACTTGATGAAACCATCAGCGTTGCCAAAGAAAAACGCTACCATGCCCCAATACGGGTAGAAGAGGCTTATGCCTACACGGAAGAAGGCACTACACACGCCAAGACCCATGTCGTACTCGGCTGGTTACTCGGCACCTCTACCAACCTGCTGCAGCATCTGCGCGCCCAACTTCTCAACATGGTGCTGCTTGACAACAGCGCCTCGCCACTCCGCAATGCACTCGAAACCACCGAGCTGGGGAAAGCACCTTCGGCCCTGTGTGGCCTGGAAGACTCACATCTTGAGCTGGCCTTCGTATGCGGTTTGGAAGGGAGTGAGCCCGAACAGGCAGAAGCCGTTGAACAATTAATTCTGAATACCCTACATCAGGTGGCCGAGAACGGTATTCCACGCGAACACGTGGAAGCCATGCTACATCAATTGGAACTACACCAGCGCGAGATCACCGGCGACTCTTATCCCTATGGCCTGCAACTGATTCTGGCCGCACTGCCCGCGGCCACCCACCGCGGCGATCCAGTGGCCCTGCTCGACATAGAGCCCGTACTGGAGCAGCTGCGACGCGACATTCAGGATGACGGCTTCATCCCCAAACTCGTAAAAGAGTTGTTACTGGAAAATAGCCACCGGGTAAGGCTGAGCTTGCGCCCAGATACAGAGCTTGCCGCTCGTCGCGATACAGCTGAGCGTGCACGGTTGGACGAAATCCAGCGCTCACTGAGTGACCAGCAGAAGCAACAGATCATCCAGCAGGCGACAGCACTGGAAGCTCGGCAACTAGCTGAGCCTGACAGCTCGCTGTTACCCAAGGTCAGCATCGCTGATGTGCCAGCAGAACAGCCCGCACTCCCCTTTGAGCAGCGCGCAATTGGCCACGTCCCGCTTTGCACATACCCTCAGGGCACCAATGGTATTGTCTACCAGCAGATCGTCATGCCCATGCCTCAGTTGCTGGATGAAGAACTGATGCTATTGCCATACTACACCCAGCTGCTCACTGAAGTGGGTGTAGAACACATGGACTACATGCAAGCGCAAGCCTGGCAAGCAGCTGTCTGTGGGGGGCTCGTCGCTTATAGCAGCGCAAGAGGTAACGTTCAGGACGAACAAGCGGTCACCAGCTACCTGACCCTCAGCTCCAAATCCCTCGTTCGCAATAGCGATGCCATGGGCGACTTGCTCAAGCGAACCCTGGAAGGCGCGCGCTTTGACGAACTTAACCGCTTGCGAGAACTCATCTCCCAAATTCGCATGCGCCGACAAAACGCGGTAACCGGGAGCGGCCACTCCCTGGCCATGATGGCCGCCAGCCGTGGAATGAGCCCCGCCGCAGCCATCTCTCACAAACTTACTGGCTTGGCCGGTATTCGGCACAGCAAACAATTGGACGAGGCGCTTGCCCAAACAAGCGCGTTGGAATCACTCGCCAAGAGCCTCCAGCAACTGCATAGCAAGGTGCTAGCAGCCCCCAGAACGCTATTGTTGGTAGGTGAAGAGGAGCGGCAGGCGGAGCTCGAACAACAACTTTCTGTTCGCTGGGCAACTCACCCGCCAGCTGAGCACTTCAATGCCCTAACACTCCCCCCCGTGCGTGAACAAGTAAAGGACGTGTGGGTCGCCAATACTCAGGTGAATTTCTGTGCGAAAGCCTATCCCACCGTTCCCGTTGGCCACATTGATGCACCCACACTTACCGTTCTGGGGGGCTTTCTTAAAAATGGCTTTCTCCATCGCGCCATACGTGAACAAGGTGGGGCCTATGGCGGGGGCGCAGGACAAGATTCAAACACCGCCGCATTCCGTTTTTATTCCTATCGCGACCCGCGCTTGCAAGATACTCTGGCCGATTTCGATGCTTCCATCCGTTGGTGCCTGGAGGAAGATCATAATGAACAGGCACTGGAAGAAGCCATCTTGGGTGTCATCGCCAGCCTCGATAAACCCAGTTCCCCTGCTGGCGAGGCGAAACAGGACTTCCACAATCGCTTATATGGCCGGACACCCGAGCAGCGGCAGCGCTTCCGCACCGCCGTGCTCGGCGTGAGCATCGCAGACCTAAAACGCGTAACAGCCCACTACCTGACGCCTGAAAAAGCAAGCGTATCGGTGATCAGCAACCGCGCAACCACCGAGACCTTCTCTAGCTGGATCAGCGAGTCAGGTATGCAGTTGGAGCAACTGTAAACTTAATTGAGCGGCTTAAGGAACCACTGAAAAAGTCGATCAAGCCGATGATGGCCAGGCAAAACCATGCGAGCCGGAGCGCAGCAGAGGACACGCCCGAAGGTACGCTGTGCATGGCGCCAGCTTAAAAAGCGGACGCCCACAAGGACGCCCCACAGGGACGACCCACAGGGATGTGGGAAGTTTGCCGAGTCGACTGGATCGACTGGCATGTGGGAAGTTTGCCAGGGCGATGGCCTCAGTGGCTTTTCAGAGCTTCCTTAAGCTTCGCATCGTTTCCTGAGAGCCTCTGCAGGGGACTCCCTCAAGGCATCCAATCCGATAGCTTCCAGGATGATCATTGACGGAGCGCTCCCTCACAGTTGCATATGGACGTGGAGAGGATTGCGGCTGGGCCATCGGCCATATTGGTTGTGTCTGGCGCATTGAACGAGCGCCCACAGCTTGAGGGTACTGGGTCGACCGACCACCTGAGTCAACACCCTGTCTGCATGGGCTGAACAATGACTACGCTCCGCTCACTATGCCCCCCCTAGGGCCCACTCCGCTGACTAAGCTCACTCGTTTTTTGCTCTCAGCACCACAACGTCTCCCTCTGGATAAGTAGCATGATGAAGCAATGCGACTTCAAGCAGTCCGCTAAGCGTTCAAGCTAGGCGATCCGCTCCCGCGACAGCGGTCCAAGGCGGTGTGAAGATGTCGAATTTTTTAACACACGCTCGTGCATGCGCCACCCGACACATGCGTAAGCACTCACAAACTATGGCAAATTTTTTTTTTGGCATGAACAGTGCTAAATAACAAACAGATAAAACTAACGGACTAAGTGAGAACATTCCATGCCCACTAAACTATCTTTGCTGGCTTTGGTTCTTAGCTCATTTTTTGCTAATGCAGTGTCTGCACTTCCCCAGAACATCACCATTTATGATGGTGAAAGTCGTGGCACGGGTTGGAACGGCGCAAAAGAAGACAATGAAGTTGAAATAGGCAATATTGAGTCCCAAAAATGGGATCTAGAAAGCTTCACGCTCGATGCTAAAAAACTCTATGCGACCGGAGGTTTCAACTTCCGCGACGGTTATGGCGGCTTCACCGCTGGGGACATCTTTATTGACGTCAACGGCGATATTAGCGCCTTCGACAATTCGCCCTACGGCAATCGGGTTGAGGTCAACACGACCTTTGGCTACGATTACGTTATCGACCTGCAATTCCGCACCGGTTCCCAGCATGACTATTTTATTTATGCACTGAACACCAATGGCGAGTCATCAACATCCCGCACGGTGGCTTATAACAACAATGAATTATCCAATCCATTTCAGTACTATCACAGCCTAAAAGGCAATCTGAATGACCCGTTGGTGGCCAGCGGCAAGTTTACTTTCAGCACCTTCTCCGACACGCAGGGGTTGCATTACACCATCGGTGATTTCGATCTGAGTTATTTCTATAACAACTATGAAGGCACCGAGCTGACATTTCATACCACCATGGGTTGTGGCAATGACAACCTCATGGGCAAGGTGACCACAGATGTAACGGAGCCCGGGTTGTTGAGTTTGTTGGCCTCAGGTTTGATAGCCCTTGGCGTTGCACGTCGGCGCCAGTAGGCACCCCCTGCCTCAGTCCTGGGGGGGCGTTTGACACAACAAAATCGCGCTCCCCGGTAATGACATCGTTGAAACCTTTTTGAATTAACCGCACGGCGCTGGCGCCAACACTCGCGATCGGTGTGAGCGCCTCAGACTACGGCATGCTCTGCCCTTCTTTACCGCTGCATCGCAAGCACAATGCTGAGATTTTGCTCACTCAGATTACGCCATTGTTGTAACCTTTCAACAAACACCCCTGACAGCATCTACCCCCAGACAAATGCAGCACGCGCCCTGCGTCGAGGCCCTGGGCCGCTACCAAGCAGCATCGAGCCCCATCTCACACCTGGCTCTACGGCTTATGTGCCTGCACTGAAGGCCCGATGTAAACAAAGAGCTTCATCATGCCCCCGAAGCAACAGCGCTATAAGCCTCTATAACGATTATCGTACAGCCCAAAAAATAAAACCCCGAGGGGATCCTCAGGGTTTTATATAAGCTGGAGTGCGCCGCTAGCGCGCCGCACTCACAGTGAGCAAGGACATTAGACGAACTGTTCGCCCTTCTCTGCCTTCTCAACCAGCAGTGCCGGTGGCTCGAACTCAGCACCGTACTTCTGGGCCAGTTCCTTCGCACGCGCCACGAATTCTTTCAGGCCGTAGGCGTTGATGAACTGATAAACGCCACCAGTGTGCGCTGGGAAGCCGATCCCCATAATGGAGCCGATGTTGCCATCGCCCACAGAGGTGATCACACCTTCCTGCATAGCACGCACAGCTTCAATGGCCTGACAGAAGGTCAGACGGTCTTTGATGTCCTGGAACGGAATTTCCTTGAAGCCGTTGGGGGCAAACTGCTGCTTCAGACCAGGCCAAATGTACTTTTTACCGCCCTCCGGATACTCGTAGTAACCGGCACCAAACACCTTGCCCTTGCGGCCGAACTCGTTGACCATCTTCTCAACCAGCAGGCCGGCGGGCTTGTCTTCCCACTTCTCGCCGCGAGCAAGAACATCAGCCTTCATCTGCTGGCCGTTCTTGTAGGCCGTGGCCTGGCTGATTTCGTCGATAGCCGCCAGCGGACCAACAGGCGAGCCGTTGAACTTGGCAGCGCTCTCGATCAGCACCGGGTTCACGCCTTCCATCACCATGGTGGCACCCTGGCTCACGGTAGTGCCAATCACGCGGGTAGTGAAGAAGCCTGGGCCGTCGTTGACCACGATCGGGGTCTTGCCCAGCTGCTGGGCCAGGTCGAAGGTCTTGGCCAGAGCTTCCTGGGAGGTTTCCTTGCCACAAATGATTTCAACCAGCGGCATCTTCTCAGCGGGTGAGAAGAAGTGCATGCCGATGAAATTGGCCGGGCGCGCACTGGCCTGAGCCAGTTCGGTGATCGGCAGCGAAGAAGTGTTGGATGCAAACACGCCGGAGGCCAGCATAACCGCCTCGGCTTCCTTGGTCACAGCCGCCTTGATGCCGCGATCTTCGAACACCGCCTCGATGACGAAATCACAGCCTTCCAGGTCGGCGGCAGCGGCGGTCGGCTTGATCAGGGCCAGGATGCCAGGCACCTTGCTCTGATCTTGGCGCTTGTCCTTCTCCAGGGCTTTCTGAGCATAGGCCAGACCTTTCTCGGCGTTTTCCTGGCTGATGTCCTTCAGCACCACCTGGATGCCCTTCTTGGCCGCCAGCAGTGCGATGCCGGCACCCATTTGCCCAGCACCGAGAATGCCGAGTTTCTTGACGGAGGAACGCTCAATACCGGAAGGACGGCTGGCGCCACCGTTCAAGGCGTTCATCTGGAAGAAGAAGGTGCGGATCATGTTTTTCGCCACTTGCGAGAGCATCAGGCTCATGAAGTAGCGGGCTTCGATCTTCTCAGCGGTGTCGAAATCGACACGGGCCACATCGGAGATACAGGCGAAGATGGCCTTTGGCGCCGGGAAGTTGCCGTTGGTGCTGTTCATCACGCTGACGGGGCCAAAATACAGCAGCCCCTCCAGGCCCTGGTCGACTTGTTTGTCGTTTGGCGCACCACCAGGGATCTTGAAGCCAGGCTGATCCCAAGGCTGCTTGGCCTCAGGGTTGGCCAGGATCCAATCCTTGGCCAGCTTGTGCATTTCGGCTTCATCTTTGGCGATAGCATGGCAGAAACCCGTCTGCACGGCTTTCTCACCACTGAACTGCTTGCCTTGGCTCACATATGTCACAGCGTTCTGCAGGCCGTGCAAACGCACCATACGCACTACGCCACCAGCGCCGGGCATCAGGCCCAGTTGCGCCTCGGGCAGCCCCATCTTGGCACCATCGACCGCCACGCGGTAGTGGCAGGCCAGCGCGATTTCATAGCCGCCACCCAGGGCTGCACCATTCATGCCCACGGCCACCGGCACACCCAGGGTCTCCAGCTTGCGCAGCGGCGCCTTGGCGGACAGGATACCGTTAAACATGTCGGTGGCCGCTTGGCCTTCCAGCTTGTTCGGCATCTCAACCAGCTTGGTCAGGTCGCCACCACCAAAGAAGGTGGGCTTGCCAGAGCGCACATACACGCCCTTGATATCGGCCTTCATGGCTTCGAGCTCGTTGACGGCCTTGGTCATGGCCTCAACGTATTCGTCGCCCATCTTGTTCACTTTTTCGCCGGGCTGGTCGAAGATCAGTTCAACAATGCCGTTGGCGTCTTTTTCTAAACGGATGTAACCCATTGTTATGTCCTCTTAAACCAGCTCAACCACGGTGGCAATACCAATACCGCCACCGGCGCACAGGGTGGCCACGCCACGCTTCAGGCCGCGACGCTCCAGCTCATCCACCAGAGTGCCCAGAATCATGGCGCCGGTCGCACCAATCGGGTGGCCCATGGCGATGGCACCGCCGTTGACGTTGATCTTCTCATCGGGAATGCCCAGCACTTTCTGGTAGCGCAGCACAACAGAGGCAAAGGCTTCGTTGAGTTCGAACAGGTCGATGTCTTCAACCTTCAGACCCGCTTTGGCCAGCGCCTTCAAGGTGGCAGGGGCAGGCCCCGTCAGCATGATGGTCGGTTCGGTGCCGGTCAGCGCCGTGGCAACAATGCGAGCACGCGGCTTCAGACCAGTTTTCTTGGCGGCGGTCTCGTTGCCGATCAGCACCAGAGAAGCGCCGTCCACCACACCAGAGGAGTTACCCGGGGTGTGAACACAGGTCACGTTTTCAACTTCGGGGTACTTGAACTTGAGGAAGTCGCCGTGGCCGAAGTCGTTGAACATCTGGAAGGAAGGCTTCAGTTTGGCCAGGCCTTCCATGGTGGTGGGACGCACCAGTTCATCGCGATCGCAGATCACCACGCCGTTCATGTCGCGAACAGGCACGATGGACTTCGTGAAATAGCCCTCGGCCCAGGCCTTAGCCGCGCGCTCTTGGCTCATGCAAGCATAGCGGTCGCAGGCTTCGCGGCTGAAGCCATCCATGGTGGCAATCAGATCGGCACCCAGACCCTGAGAAATGCCATAGGTGTTCATAGCCACCCAGGGGTCGCCCTGCGCCGCACCACCCGCACCGATACCCAGACGGGACATGGATTCCACACCGCCGGCCAGTACCAGATCCTCAAAGCCGGCACGTACCTTGGCGGCGGCGTTATTAACCGCATCAAGAGCGCCCGCGCAGTAGCGGTGCAATTGGGCGCCGGTGGTCAGATTGGACCAGCCAGCGTATACCAGTGCGGTCTTAGCGATGTTTTGGCCTTGCTCATTGACCGGCTCGCCGGTGGCCAAAATCATGTCTTCAACCAAGTCTGGGTTCAGGTTGTTGCGCTCTTTGATAGCGTTGAGCAGGTTTGCCACCAGGTCGATGGGCTTGACCTCATACAAACCACCGCCCTGCTTGCCCCGGCCGCGCGGGGTACGAATTGCATCGAAGATATAGGCTTCTGTCGTCATGGCGTTTCCTGCTTTAGAGCTTGTAATAAACACCGGTTCCTCACCCGCGGTGCGTCTTGGCGCAGCATCGGGCGGCCGAAAGGGCTAAACACGCAAAGGCACAAGGGAGGGCCCAGCATAACTGGGAAAGGTTAATCAGCGCGCAGCAAAACGCCAATAACAAAATCGGTCAAAAACGTTTGCCGAATCAAACTTTTCCGCTTAATTCGCGGGTCCTGAACTCTCCAGGAGGCAATCCTGTCCATTTTTTGAAGGATCGATGGAAAGCACTGGGATCTGTGAAACCCATCAGGGCGGCAACATCATTGATGGAGAGATCGGGGCGCGTAAGGTAGTTGATCGCCGCTTCCTCACGTAGTTCATCCTTCAACTGCTGGTATGTAGTTCCTTCTCGTTTCAAGCGCCGGCGCAAGGTCGGGGCAGACATATTGAGCGATTTGGCAATTTGCTCAAAACTAGGGAAACCCTGGCTGTAATCATGCCCAATCATACGCCGCACCTGATTGAGCAAGCGCCCTTCGTCAAACTCAGGCGTCAGTGTCATCAACTGATAAGGTGCTGTGCGCAAAAACTCCTTCAGTGAAGACTCCGTGTGCACCAATTTGCAGGAGAGGTAGTGAGCAGGAAACACCAGCGCGTCACACTCCTGGCCAAACACCAGTGGGCAGCCAAAAAAATTCTCATACTTACGCGTATTGGTTGGTTTGAGGCCGCGAAAACGCACCTCGGTCAGCTCGATTGGCCGGCCAATTAACCAACCAAAAAAACGATGCCAAATCGATAGGGAGTAGATTTCACCAGCACCGACTTGGCCATGTTGCTCAGGACGCACCGCTGCGCGAACCACCAACACAGCAAGATCATTCTCACGCTGGAGTTGAAGATCCATTGTGTCGGTAAGAAAGATCTGCAAAAACTGAGAGGCTCGGCGCAATGCCCGCCCAAGGTTCTCACAGTGCAAAATGCAGTAACACAACATTCGGAAAGCACCCGAGGATACGCCACGCCCCGTGGACATACCAAAGGTCTGATCCTGCAACACCGTGAGCACATGGCGATAGAGAGCGCCATATGTCATCAACGATATGCGCTCACGATAAGCGGTTGAGCGCTCATCGAGGGGATTGAAATCCAGGCCCACCGCCTCAACGATCCGCAACGGGTCAAAACCACGCTCTGCCACCATTGCCAACAGTGAGCGTGCGAATTTACTCGGTACCGTTTCCTCGCGATCAATCTCACCCACTGAAGGTGCCCCTTCCCTACTGCCGTATCAGTAACATGCTAGCAAGATGCCCTCCTTGACGCTAGCCACCTCGTCTTAACGTACTTCACCAAAGAGAATAACCGACTAAACTTGAAGCACATGCCGACGCCCGAGCCGCACATGAGCAACGAAGCACTCTACGACATCATTCTTACCGGCAAGCTGGAGCCAGGTTTTAGCCAAGCTGAGGTACGATTTCAATTGGCCGATTTGTTCAAGGTCGAACCAGAGAAAATTGCCAGCGTACTTGCCAATGCACCCCAAGTTATTCGCCGAGGGGTCGCACAAAGCGTGGCAGAGCGGTATGTGGATGCCATTCGCCGTTGTGGTGCCCAAGCGGAACTCGAGTGTAAAACGGCGACTGAAGAGAAGCGCGCTACAGAAACACCGCCTCAAATTGAATCACCGCCAACGCCCCCCCCAGCCCCCAACCATGTAAACACGGCGGAAAACAGTTGGTCTCTCTCTGCTCCCGGCACTGATCTTCTTAAACCAGAGGAGCGCAAGCAGGTTACTCCTACTCAGGTTAACACGGAGCATCTTCAGCTGTTGCCACCCTCCCCACTGGAAAGCAAGCCAGCTGTAGTCCCCCCACCACCGGCAACAGAACACCTGAGTGTGGCCGCCCCCGGGGAAGATCTACTTGTTCTCAAGCCGCTGGTAAAACGCGCAAACATTGGCGACCTCAGCCACTTAGACATCTTGCCACCCGGCAGTGACCTATTGCGAGACGAAGAGCGCAAGCATGTCACTGCGGAAACGCCAGACATCTCATACCTCAGCTTGCAGTAAGGCTCCACGCCTTGCTGGCACAAAACTTTCGCGTGCAGGCTTAAATCAGCCGACCAGGGGATTGTTCGGCGATCAAGCTACGCAATCGCGTGCAATAGGCGATTACTCAGCACGCTGGGCAGGCAGTTGAAGTGTCACACGAAGACCGGGCTGGTTATCATCTAAACGTGTGGTGCCTTGATGCATGCGCACCACTGCCGCCACCAAACTCAACCCCAATCCGTTACCCGGCTGCATGCCCCTACTACTCTCCACCCGGTAGAAGCGACGAAACACCTTATCGCGCTCCTCGGCAGGAATACCCAGGCCAGAGTCAGCCACCACGACAGAAACACACTGCCCCTCAGAAACCAACTGTACGCTGACATGCCCACCTTCAGGTGTATATTTGATTGCATTATCAAGCACATTGGCCAGCGCCTGAAAAAGCAAGTCGCGATCTCCATGAATTAGAGGCACATCTGCCGCTAGTGAGGCGTGAAAAGCTATCTGCTTATCCCATGCCAAAGGCTCATACAGTTCGACAACATCTGCTAACAAAACAGAAATGTCCACCATCTGAAAGCCCGCACGCTGCTGGCCAGCCTCAATTTCCGCAATGCGCAGCAAGGCGCTAAACGTTGCCAGCAACCCATCTGCTTCTTCCAACAAGCGAGGCACTGTTTGCTCTAACTGATCGGGAGGAACACTGGGCAACATTGCCAGATGATTGCGAAGACGCGTCAGCGGTGTACGCAAATCGTGGGCAATGTTGTCTGACACCTGACGCATGCCGACCATGAGATCCTGGATACGATCAAGCATCAGATTCAAATTGATCGTAAGCTGATCGAAATCGGTGTTGCGCGTACTGTCGGGCAAACGTTCAGATAAATCACCCGCCATGATTCGACGAATACTGTGATTGATGCCTTCAACCTGGCGGAGAAAGATCAGACTCACCCAGAAGCCACCCAACACACCGACCAAAAAAGTGACCAGCATGCCCTGCAGCAAAGCACCTGACACCAACTCGATATCGTCAATGACATCGTTGTAATTGCGGGCCACCAGCAAGCGCGCCCCACTTTCTGCATCGGCCGTACGGGCAACAAACTCATGGCTGGTACGCGCGCCATTGAGCTGAAGTAATTCCTCCCGGAATCCCAACCAACCGTCGCCGTAGTTCTTGAAATCAGGCCAGCTATCGAGATTGCCAGCAAGCTTCTGATTGTTGTGATCCACGACTAGGTAGTAAAAGCGATCAAACCGCCGATCGTGGCCACGATTATCAACCTGAGCCCTAGCCCCCGCGACACCCTCCGCATGATAGCGGGCGCTAAATGCCTCCAGCTCTTCAAGAATGGAGCGATTGACATTCTCAAAGTAACCATAAGCCAACCAGGCATAAATCAGGCTAAGCAGAACGAAGGCCAACCCACTGAGCGCAGCGGCAAAAACCAGATAAAACCTGAAGGTAAAACTGCTCAGCAGGCTACGCAGCATGTAAGGTGTACCCTACCCCACGCACAGTAGCAATCAGCTGCACCTCGAAGTCCTTGTCGATTTTTTGCCTTAACCGGCTGACATGCACATCGATCACATTGGTCTGTGGATCAAAGTGGTAATCCCAGACGTTTTCCAGCAACATGGTGCGCGTCACCACTTGCCCAGCGTGCTTCATGAGGAATTCAAGCAGTCGAAACTCTCGGGGCTGAAGATTTATAGCGACCCCGGCGCGTGTCACCTTGTGGGTAAGGAGATCAATTTCCAAGTCCCCCACTTTCAACCGCGTGGGCGGCATCGCTGCCTCACTGCGACGCACCAGCGCATCTATCCTGGCCACGAGTTCTTCGATGGCAAACGGTTTGACCAGATAGTCATCCCCTCCACTCTTGAGCCCCTTGACGCGGTCATCAACCGCCCCCAGTGCGCTCAAAATGAGCACCGGCGTGTGATCGCCCTGCGCACGTAACTGTTTGACCAAAGCCAAACCATCAAGGCGCGGCAACATGCGGTCTACCACCAGCACATCGAAGCGCCCAGATTCTGCAGCACTGACCCCTTTCAGACCATCAGAGGCATGTTGTACCTCATAGCCTCTCTCAGCCAGAGATTTGCAGACAAAGTCCGCAACTGTTACATCATCCTCAATGAGAAGTATGCGCATGAGAGCCCACCACAACCGACATATTTCGCCATTATAGGCCGCTTTCTGTAGGCCTGATGGCATTACCGTTTATTTAATAGCCAACGGCTATAACCATCTACGTGATATCGAAAAATACTCTAACGATACACGGCTATTAAACCAGCCAATACCGAAATTAAGCACCACACTTATCAATAAGAAGAATAAGCCGCTTGTAGTATCTGTAGGAGGCGCCATGAAAAGCATCATGCTCTCAGAAGTGCTAATCAGCTTGGCACTTTTTACTCATGCATGCCTAGCAAACGCAGAGAACATTAGCCCACCGCTAAATCTTGAAATAGGTATATCACTCGATTACACCGCTCCGCAGAACGAAGGTCGAAAGAGTTACGCTCACACGGGAGCCGAAGAGAGTGCATTACTCAACATGCTGCAGAACCCCATCAGCTACGAAGCGAACCCGAATGGCGTGTATAACTACTTATGGATGAGGCAGTTTGATCAGGATTACGATCAGTGGGAAGGCCCGTATGCTGCCTTCAAAATGGTTCAGACAGCCTTCAAGCGTGGGTGGACGCAGTATCGCAATCGCAACCTTGCCCAGTACCAGTTCATTCCAGATGGTGAAGGTAATGGCTACGTTAGTGGCTTCGACTACAACCTACGTCTGTCGCGAGATACTCTCAGCTTGCGACTTTCGTACGAATTTTAATGACTTCCAAGAAGACTACCCAGTACAGCCCGCAGGAGGTTGCACGACAAGCCCTGCAACAGAGCCATCCTCTACGCTAGAATGGTGGGCTGATTCTTGGAGCCCATCATGACGCCCACCCCTGAATTACCCGTTGCCAGCTTATGGCGAAGACTAGCCGCAATGGTTTATGACGGGCTATTGCTGCTCGCCATCTGGTTCGCAGTGGGAGCTGCTGCAGTGGCTATAAAAGCGAACTTAGTCGGTGCCGAAACAATCCGTGCATCGCACAAGGCCGCCTTGGAGGGCCCCCTTGTTCTGCTACCCCTGATCTTGGTCACGTACCTCTTTCTCGGCCTCTGCTGGACGCGCTCTGGTCAGACACTGGGCATGAAAACATGGCACATCAGAGTAATTTCTGACGATGGCAGGCCACTGAATTGGCTGCAAAGTGCAATTCGCCTGGCCGTTGCCACACTCTCGCTGAGTTGCCTAGGCCTGGGCTATTTTTGGGCCTTGGTTGATCCCGCAAAGGCTACATGGCACGACCGAGCCTCGCGCTCACGTGTGATACGCCTGCCCAAGCCTTGAACAAAACGAGCGAGTCGCTTTGCCGATCTCGCTCGTTTAACTCACTAGCGCTCCCGCAGGCTCTCGTCCTTGTATTGCATCAAAGGGCTGAGGAAGTACTCAATCACCTTGCGCTTGCCGATTTTCACCTCAGCCACCACAGCCATACCAGGCGTGAGGTTAATCAGTTTTTGTTCGATTTGCATGGTGGTGCGCCCCAACTTGATGCGCGCGGGGTAAACCAAGCCACGCTTTTCATCATTGATGGCATCGTTGGACACCGTCACTACTTCTCCAGGAATGGTGCCGTACTTGGTGAACGGAAAGGTTTCCACCTTCACCACCACCTCTTGGCCAGCAAAAACAAAGCCGATATCCTTGTTCTCGACAAATGCCTCTACTACGACCGGGTTATCACTGGGCACGATCACCATCAAGGCCTGCGCCTCGGTCACCACCCCGCCCACCGTATGCACGGCCAACTGCTGGACAGTCCCCGCCACCGGAGCTGTCAACCGGGTAAAGGTGCCCCGACGGGTGGCTTTGATCAGCTCCTGCTCCAGTTCAGCAATCTTCAATTCGGCCTGATTGCGTTCGTCGAGAATGCTACGGCGAGTTTCTGCCAATAGGGACTCTTTCTGCTGTTTGGCCTGGGCCAAGGATGAAGCAATTTCTTCTGCACGATTGCGCTGCGCCGCCAGATCGCGTTCGCCGGAGATACGCTCCTTCTCACGCTGCAAGTATTCATGCTTGGCAATGTACTTCTTCTCAAGCAGTTCCTTGAGATCCTCCATACGCTTGCGATCAATGGGCACGGTCTCCTCAAGCTTCTTGACCTGCTCTCCAATAGCGCGCAAATCCGCTTCTTTTCGCAAGATATCGGATTGTAATTGGGATTCTTTCGAGAAATATTCCGCCAGCTGCCCCTCGAACAAGGCCTGCTCGGCGGCAAGTTTGTACTGATCCGCATCAGGCACCAGCGAGCTGAGTGTGCGGGGTGCACCTGGATCACTCAGCACATCCAGAAACATCGATGCTCTGATGGACTGTAGCCGCGAGGTGGTGAGTTCAGAATTGAGCCGCTGCACATCGGCCTCGGCTATCGTGCCATCAAGCTCGATCAGGAGGTCACCCTGCTTTACCTGTTGCCCATCAACCACATGGATCGCCGTCACCTTAGCCGGCTCCAGAGGTTGAATGGTCTTGATGCGATCATCAGGAATGAGTTTGCCGTTAGCCGTCGCCACCACATCGATTTTGCCAACAAAAGCCCACACCAACGCGATTAACACAAACAGCATAATCAACCACATGGCCACGCGAGGTGCTGGCGATACCGGCGAATCTTGCAGCGCCAATGCGGCAGGCAAAAACTCGGCTTCGTGGCGCAGCCGTGCCTCCGGCTCCATTTCCTGGCGATGTTTCCAGGCATGAGCAAAAACACGGCCATAGCGACGCAGCAGGTCAAAGGTAGCTTGCAAATGAATACGCATGATCAACCCTGCTGCAGTTTGTATAAACGGGTATAGAAACCATCGGGCTTGCTCAGCAGCACATCGTGTGGACCCTGCTCGACGATCTGGCCCCGATCCATCACGACGATCCGGTTGGCATCCCGCACGGCAGAAAGCCTGTGAGCAATAATGATCACGGTTCGCCCTTGGCAGATGGCCTTCATGTTCTGCTGGATGATGCGCTCAGATTCATAATCAAGCGCACTGGTTGCCTCATCGAAAATAAGTATGCGCGGATTGGTCAGCAAGGCTCTGGCGATGGCAATGCGCTGACGCTGCCCCCCAGACAAGGTTGAACCATGCTCACCCACCATGGTGTCATAGCCTTCGGGCAACTCGAGAATGAACTCATGAGCGCCCGCCAGCTTGGCTACGCGCATCACCAGATCCAATGGTGCCCCTGGGTCGGCCAGGGCAATATTCTCTCGCACGGAGCGGTTGAACAGCATATTGTCCTGAAGCACCACACCGATCTGGCGTCGCAGGGAGGTGACGTCCACAACTGCAAGATCAGCCCCATCGACAGAAACGCGGCCCCGCTCCGGCAAATACAGACGCTGAATGAGCTTGGTCAGGGTACTCTTGCCAGAACCCGAACGCCCTACAATACCGATCACCTCCCCCGGCTGGATGCTCAGGCTCACATCACGCAACACCTCAGTGCCATCAGGGCGATATCGGAAGCTCACGCGCTCCAGGTCAACCTTACCCGCCAAACGGGGCAATGGCGAACGATTGGTGGGCGGGAGTTCCGTGCGCGTATTGAGGATGTCCCCCAAACGCTGTACCGAGATCCCCACCTGCTGGAAGTCAGTCCACAAATTGGCCAGACGCATTACCGGCATGGCCACCCGGCCCGCCAACATGTTGAACGCCACCAGCTGCCCTACAGACAGGTCACCCTCGATCACCAATCTGGCACCCAACCACAGGGTTACGACCGTCACGAGCTTGCCCACCAGGGACACGCCTTCATGCGCAACGGTGGCCAGGTTATTGGCCCTGAAGCTGGCAGACACATAGCCCGCTAACTGATTGTCCCAATGCCGCACCATTTGTGGCTCAACGGCCATCGCTTTCAGGGTATCAATACCCGTAATTGACTCCACCAAAAAGGATTGGTTTTCGGCCCCCCGGTTAAACTTCTCGTGCAACCTGGCACGCAACAAAGGCGTAATAAACACTGAAATCAGGATGTAGCATGGCAGGGAAGCCAGCACCACCATCGTCAGGGACGTACTGTAATAAAGCATGACCGCGATAAAGACTATCGAGAAAAACAAGTCCAGTACGACCGTGATGGCATTGCCTGTGAGGAAACTTCTGATGCTTTCCAGTTCGCGTACCCGGGCGACAGAGTCCCCCACTCTTCGGGCTTGAAAATATGCCAAGGGCAAGTGAAGCAAGTGCCTGAAAAGACGAGAGCCTAGCTCGACGTCGATGCGGCTGGTGGTATGCGAAAACACATAGGTGCGAAGCCCACTCAGGGTCACTTCAAAAACGGAAACCACCAGCAAGCCCACGGCGATCACTTCCAGCGTGGTCAAGCCGCGATGCACGAGCACCTTGTCCATCACCACTTGAAAGAATAAGGGTGTCACCAAAGCAAATAGCTGCAGCACAAACGAGACCACAAAGATCTCAGCCAACAGCTTGCGGTACTTCACAACGGCCGGAATGAACCAGCTGAAATCGAATTTGGCCAGTTCACCGGCGATAGACGCGCGAGAAGTGAGCAGAATAAGTCGCCCCGACCAGCGCGTCTGCAACTCCGCAGCGGTTACAGTCTGAGGGCGCTCGACACGCGGATCATGGATGAGCGCCTTGTCGCCCTCAACACGCGCGATGATGAAGAAGCCCCCATTGACATCAAAGCCAATCGCCGGCAAAGCTAGTTTGGGTAGCCGCGCCCACTCAGATTGAACCGCCTTTGCCTTCAGGTCGAGTTTTTTGGCGGCCAGCAAGATTTCGGTCTCGCCAAACACCCGCCCCGAGCCACTGAACTCATGCGCGAGTTGAGCGGGATCAACCGCCAACGCATGGTAACGGGCCAGCATGGCCAAGGAATGCAGCCCAGAGTCAATGCTGCGCTCCTTGCCAGCGTTCTCCACCTCAACCTCAGGGGTGGTTTTCCCAGAAGAAGTCTGATCCATTTTGCTTTTATACGTCCGGATATGGCTGACAACGCAGGGTCAGCGATCAATTGAAGATGGGTTTAAAAATCCGAAGAGCGAAACAACTCATCAAGGACATCGATCCGAATTGACCAGATTTTAGACCTTAGAGTTTAGCCGATCCCTTCGGATCCGCTTCGCTTCAGGCCCGGGTCAATGCGCAAAATGAATTGCACGCATATAAGTACACCAGCCCCAGCGCTACGACCAAATCATAGAGTCTATACAGATCCTGGCGGCATAAAATTCCCACCACCTCTTCGAAGTGAATGCGAGAAAAATCCAGCGATGGCCATGTCACGCCCACTGCCATTTAGCACGACCGCAAAAAAGTAACAGCGTCGCAAAAAAAAACACCGGCCTAGGCCGGTGTTTTTCCTACGCAGCAACTCAGGCGGTTTTCCAAGATGCCGCCAGAGTCGGAGCCAGTGCGCTCTGATAGTAATCAGGCAGCGAAGTCTGACCAGAAGCGACAGGCGCAAAGCTCGCCATTGCATCCACCAGCTTCTGCACATCAGTGTTCAGCAACACCTTGCCATCAGCGGCTTCAAAACGCTCAACCTGATAGGCATCACGCTCATACCATTGCTTGATAGTCAGTGTATCAGCGGTACCAATGATGCTTACGCGGAGGTCATCACCACTGCGGCTGAACCAGAGCTGATCGCTGTTAACGCCAGCCTCGAACTTAACCGTATCCATGGGCCTATCGTTAGCGTCGATGGTGCCATCATAGTTAAGGTCTTCACCCAGGGCCAAGCCCGTGAGCGCATCACCATCAGCAATCACATCCTGACCTTGGCCACGCCCCCACAAATAGGTATCTGCGCCAACGCCACCAGACATCAGATCGTTGCCAAGGCCACTACGGATAGTATCAGCACCCGTAGCGCCGAACAGCACGTCATTGCCCCAGCCGCCACCAATCCAGTCGTTGCCGCCAGCACCATAGATGGTGTCATTGCCCTCAAGACCACTCAGAGTGTTATCCCCGAAGTTGCCCTGAATGACGTTGTTGTCAACGTTGCCGGTACCCTTTTCAGCGAAACCTTGGAGATGGAGGTTGTCGATGCCCCAACCCAATGTGTAGTCGATCGTGGAGACTACGGAGTCGTTGCCACCGTCATCAATGATCACATCGCCTAGATCGTCAACGAAGAAGATATCGTTACCGGAACCGGCTTTCATCGTGTCGGCGCCAGCGCCGCCATCAATGGTATCGTTCCCGCCTGCGCCCGTAAGCACATTGTTTACGTCATTACCAATGATGATGTTGCTTTTGCCGTTACCGGTACCGTTTTTAGCGCCGTCCAGAAGCTTCAGGTTCTCCAGATTAGCACTCAGCGTGTAATCAATGGTGGAACGCACGGTGTCGATACCGGTATTGTCTTTCTTGCCCCAGAACGCATCCCAACCAGACTGGGCAAACTCCTGAACAACGTCGCCTACGTTGTCGACGTAGTAAGTGTCATCGCCATTGTCACCTTTCATGGTGTCGGCACCAAGGCCGCCATTCAGGGTGTCGTGCCCCTCGCCACCGGTCAGGTAGTTGACGACGTCGTTACCGGTAATGACATTGTTGGAATTGTTGCCTGAGCCATTTTTAGCCGTGCCGACCAACACCAGATTTTCAATATATTGGATATTGCTCTGACCCAAGCCCAGGCTAACGCTGGAAATAACGGTATCGGTGCCACCGCCATTGGCGTTGTCGCGCACCTGATCACCACTATTATCTACGTAGTAGGTGTCGTTACCATTCGCACCAAACATCTGATCGGCACCGGCACCACCAATAATGGTGTCATCGCCGCCAAAACCGACCAAATAGTCGTTGCCTGCACCACCGTTCAGCACAAGATTTTCATACACAGGCGCTGGCGGCGGCACATAGCCCACCATATCAGCGATATCAGTGCGCGAAATAAAATCAATGCCTGCCGCGAGATTGCCCAACAGGTTGCCCATAATGCCGTTGAAATACTGCAGCAGCTCGGGCAGCTTATCCATCAAGTTAGGCAAAATCGCCGCGATATCGACTTTAGCAATACCTTCAGGGTTCTCAGCCTGATAGAGCGGCAGCTCCACCAGCAAAGAGGGCAGCTGGGAGATAACGGTAGGCAGGTTGTCAACAATGATAGCCAGCGCTTTGCGCAACTCAGGCTCGAGTACATCCCAATTGTTTATCAGGCTTGACAACGCATCGGGCAATTGCTCAGCGATTGCACCAAGGTCAATGCTGGACTGCTCAACACGTGGCCGATCGAAATTCTTGATCGCCAAGATCGCATTAACGGTAGGCTGAAGCGAGCGAACCACGGAAACTTCTGGCCCTGCCTGCTCAACCAGTGCGGGCAGTTGCTGCAAGGCGTACCAAAGGGAATCGAGGATACTTGGAACTTGGGTGTTGTCGGCCATGAGGACTCTCTCACGTTATTGTTTGAATTCTTGCGATACCGCCTGGCTAGACAGGTCGAGGTACCAGCTCGGCACCTCAAAATGAACCTGCCCACATGCCCTTTGCTCTTATCCAGCCCCTTGCACAACTGCGAGCCGTTTACGCCAAACCAACTGGCCTATTAGGGCACTTAAGGACACTTTACTACATATGTACCAAATTACAACCACCCAGACGGATGAGATCGCTCAAGCTGAACACAAGCAGCCAGCCGCCAGCCACACCTCATCTAGCGCACACGTCTGAGCAGCACCAAGCCTACCAAGCAACATAGTAGGATCGGCGCCAGTGTCGCCATCAGCGGCGAAAAGCCAAATACCAAGCTTGAAGGCCCCATTAGGCTCTGAACAACCTGGAAGGCGATACCCACCAACACCCCACAAAAAATTCGAAAACCCATTGTCACCTGCCGCAGGGGGCCAAAGACAAAAGAAATCGCCACGATTACCAACGCTACTGTAGCTAACGGCGATAGTGCTTTGGCCCAGAATGCCAGCCAGTACTCTGCATTATTAAGGCCTTGAAGCTGGCGGTAGGCGATATAAGACCAGAGCCGCTCGATAGACATATCTTCTGGCTCAACCGCCAACATGTTTAACATTTCTACCGACATACTGATGGGCCAATGCATGGTATCAGCGGTCCGCACTGAAACCCGCTCATCATCAAATATTGAAGCCTTCACACCTTCCAGACGCCACCCGTCACCATCCCGCACAGCTCGCTTGGCAACAAGAACAGAGCCCAGCGTCTGGGGGCTAACCAACTGGTAGACAGCAACCCCATAGAGAACACCCGAAGGCTGGACAGCATTGATATGAATAATTTCCTGCCCCTCACGATGCCAGACCCCTCCTCTGGAGCGAAGGGCACCATCCTCAGACAAAGCAACCGCACGTCTTACCTCGGCATAGAGTGTCGTTTGAGGGGCAACATACTCTCCAATCAAAAAACCAAACACCATGAGCAGCAGCACAGGTCGCATCACCAACCAGACGATACGGCCTATAGATAGCCCGGCTGCTCTCATCACGGTAAGTTCACTAGTGGAAGCAAGCAGCCCCAACCCCGCCAGACACCCAATCAGGCAGGCAAACGGCAAGTATTCTGGGATGGCGCGAGGCAGGTTAAACCCTACGAAGATCAGCATTTCTATAAAGCTGTAACGCTCATCCACATCGCCGGCTTGATCAATCACCTGGCCCAGCACATGCAGCCCGAGTAGCAGTACCAACACCAGCAGAATGGAACCCAGCACAGTGCGCCCGACATAGCGCGAAAGACGACGCATCACTTGCCCCTCCCGCCAATACGTCGACTGACCAAACCAGGCCAGGACCATAGCAAAAGCGATACGCCCGCGAAGAACGCATGCACCCCCCAGATGGCTAACACGGGATCGACACCTTTCTTCGCCACGGCATTGCGTCCCGCATTTAGCGCAACGAGATAAAGTAGGTACAACACGATGGCGGGCAGCATGCGTGCGTAACGCCCCTGTCGGGGATTTGTACGCGCCAGTGCAGCGGCCACAATCGCCACCACAGGCAGCAATGCCGGCAAAGCCAAGCGCCAGTGCAAAGCGGCAATTTCACCTGGCGACTCCCGCCCCAGCAACTCCCGTGTGGGCAGGGCCTCCACCGCCTCAGCAACTTTTGCGGGGGCGCGCTGTTCTACCCATTGCGAAAAGGTGTCAAATTCCGTCACACGCAGAGAGGCTGCACCGGGCTGCCCTTCATAGCGCCGCCCCTGTTGGAATGCCAAGTAGCGATGCCCTTCGGGGGTTTCCACCACGCGGGCAGACTCCGCCAGCATGATGGACAACTCGCGCTCACCTCTGCCGCGTTGATCGATGATCACTACATTGCGCATCTCTGTGCGTTGCCGATTGAGCCCCTCGACATAGGAGATCTTGAGCCCCGTTTTCGACTCCTGCTCCTGAAAACGGCCTTCCACCAGTGCATTGAGACCACTGTAGTTGGCCGGATCATTTGAAACGGCCTCGAAACGCGCGCTGGCAACGGGTGTGAGCCAGAGCGACACCCCGGCCACCGCGACGGCCACCACCATGGCCAACCCCAAGGTATAACCCAGCACACGGTTGGGCGACATGCCACAGGCAGACAACACCGTCATTTCGCTGTCGACATACATGCGCCCATACGCCAACAACACGGCAATAAAAAAAGCTAACGGCAGGATCAGCTCCAAAAAGCCTGGCAGTCTGTAATAGATAAGCGCGAAGACCACCGATGGTGCCATCTCGCCCGAGGCCGCAACCGCGAGATACTTGCCAAAGCGGCCAGCAACAATAATCACCAGCAGTGCCAGGGAAACGGCCACCCAGGTGGTCAGCACCTCCCTCGCCAGATATCGGAATACGATCACCTGAAGCCTCTCGTTGCGTGCAGCACCAGCTAGGCAATTGCGAGGCCCGGCTCTACACTAATCACGTTGTCGATTAAAGTGGCCCCGAAACACAGAAGGCACGCTGAGCCCGGTTTCGAACGCCTGCCGCCGCGCGCCCGGAGGAACGTCGACGCTACCATTCTTTCTCGCCCCGCCGTTTTAGTGGGGTGTGGCACCAATATGGAGAACCACATGGAATTCATTGCCAAGTCGATTCGCGCTTGCGCTCAACACCGCACGGGCTGCCTGGTGATAGGCGTGCCGGAAGGCGCACGGGAGCTGGCCGGCGATGCACTTGCCATCAATGAAGCCACCGACGGTTTGGTGCGCGCTATTGTAGAGCAGGGTGATATGGAGGCGAAGCCCGGCAACACACTTCTGCTCCATCGCCCTCAAGGCATCACCGCCGAGCGCCTGCTGCTGGTAGGGCTGGGCAAGGCCGAGGAGCTGGATGCCAGGCAATTCCGCAAGCTGATTCAAAAAGCCGCCACCAGCCTTAAAGCGCTGGGCGCAAAGGATGCCACCATTGCCTTTTCAGGCATAGAAGTAATTGGCCGAGATAATCACTGGCAAGCCAGCCAGTGGGCACAGGCCATCACCGACGCCTGTTACGCCTACGATGAAACCAAGAGCAAGAAACAGCCCGAGCTAAAGCTGAAAAAAATACTGCTGGCCAGCCGCCAGGCCGCCGAGACACAAAAAGCCCTGGATCTGGGCAAAGCCATCGGTTTGGGTCAGAACGCCACCAAGCATCTGGGCAACCTGCCCGCCAACATCTGCACCCCACAGTACCTTGCCACCCAGGCCAAACTGCTGGCTGATAAGCAGAAACACCTGAGTGTGGATGTGCTGGAAGAGAAGGAGCTGCGCAAGCTAAACATGGGCTCCTTCCTGTCCGTGGCTGCCGGCAGCGAACAGCCCCCGCGTCTGATCGTGTTGCACTACAAGGGGGGCGACAAGAATGCCGCGCCCCACGTCCTGGTCGGCAAGGGCGTCACCTTCGACACCGGCGGCATCAGCCTTAAGCCTGGTGCAGGTATGGACGAGATGAAGTTCGACATGTGCGGCGCCGCCAGCGTATTGGGCGTCTTCACCGCGCTGGCCGAGCTGCTGCCCGCCATCAACGTGGTCGGCATCGTCCCCGCCACCGAGAACATGCCATCGGGCCGCGCCACCAAGCCTGGTGACGTGGTGACCTCCATGAGCGGGCAGACCATCGAGATCCTCAACACCGATGCCGAAGGTCGGCTCATACTCTGCGATGCCCTCACCTACGCCGAGCGTTTCAAGCCAGCCTCGGTGGTCGACATTGCAACCCTTACCGGCGCCTGTGTTGTTGCACTCGGCAAACACGCAACAGGGCTGTTCGCCAACAACGACTTGCTGGCGGAACAACTCCTCGCCGCTGGCGAGGCGACCGGCGACCGCGCCTGGCGTCTGCCGCTGTGGGAAGATTACCAAGAGCAACTGGACAGTAACTTCGCCGACATGGCCAACATCGGCGGCCCCCAAGCCGGCCCGGTAACCGCCGCCTGCTTTTTGTCGCGTTTCACCAAGAGTTATCCCTGGGCTCATCTGGATATCGCAGGCACAGCTTGGAACTCAGGCGGCACCGCCAAGGGGGCAACGGGCCGCCCGGTTCCATTGTTGATGCGCTACCTGCTGGATCGGGCCGGCCAACAGTGAGTGAGGTGAAGTTCTACATCCTGCCCCAGGCTGAGCTTGATGCGCGCTACCGCTTTGTGTGCCGACACGCAGAGCAGGCCTTCAAACTCGGCCGGCAGGTGTATATTCATGCGACCGACGAAGCCGAGGCCCAGTTGCTTGATGAGCTGCTGTGGAACTTCCGCCCCGACAGTTTCGTGCCACACGGTTGCTGGCCCGCCAAGGATATTCAGGCACCCCTCCCGGTGGCGATAGGCTGGCAGCGCGAGATGCCACCGCATCTGGATGTGCTCATTAATCTTGCGCCACACGTGCCCGCATTCGCCGAGCGCTTTGCCCGCATCTCCGAAGTGGTGGTGCACACACCCGAAGTGCTAGAGGCGACCCGGCTGAGCTACAAGCTCTACAAAGAACGGGGCTTTCCACTGTACACTCACAAGCTGTAAGCGTACCCCCTGCTGAGCACCCATGATCATGTCGTCCCCCGCCCCCCGCGCACAGCTGCTGAAAGAACTTGAGCGACTGCGCCACATGCTCGATGAAGAAATGGGTGAGGCTGCCGCAGAAGTCGCCTTGAGTGCCATTCCGTTGCTGGAAGATGTGGTAGCTGCCACGCCACCTGCAGACCTGCCTGGTGAAAGCGTGTTCTCGCAGGACGATGAATTTTTTGATCAGCCGGCCCCGGCCTATCCCTGGCTCCCCAGCAAACCCGACGTGTTGCTGCATGAGATCAGCGAGTGGTGCGATGACCTGGGCGAACTGGAAGAGCTGCTCACTACTGAGGCCGCGCCTACCCCTGTGCCTCAAGACGAAATCCCCATCCTGTCGCTCACCGATGTGATCGCCGCCCCCGAGCCCGTGGAGGCGACGCCCCCCATCGAGCTGCTGGCCAGCATTACCCCCCTCGCCGACACACCTCAGATGGCACAACAGGACGCCCCGCCCTCGGCGGCAACCGACGTATCGGCAACCGGTGATGCGCAGCAACTGGAGACGCAAATCAACCAGGGGGCCGAACGCGTGCTTCAGGCGCTGATGCGGGAGCACCTGCCACGTCTCGAAGCCGAGCTGCAAACGCGCCTAAAAGACGAACTGGGCGAACTGATCCGCCTGCTCGCCCTGCAGCAGTCGCGCTAGCGCTTGCCGATTCCCCTGCCCCGGCTTCGGGGTTAAACTTGTTTGTTTATGCCCCGCCCCCAGGCAGGGTCCACTTTTCTGTTTTGCAGACGATACGACGCCAGCATGGACAAGACCTACCAGCCCTCCGCCATCGAAACCCAGTGGTACCAGACCTGGGAACAAAAGGGCTACTTCGCCCCCTCGGGCCAGGGCACGCCCTACTGCATCATGATCCCGCCGCCGAATGTCACCGGCAGCCTGCACATGGGCCACGGCTTCAACAACGCGGTGATGGACACCCTGATCCGCTACCGCCGCATGCAGGGCCACAACACCCTGTGGCAGCCAGGCACCGACCACGCCGGCATCGCCACTCAGATGGTGGTGGAACGCCAGCTGGCGGCCAAGGGCATCACCCGTCACGACTTGGGCCGCGAGGACTTCCTGAAGAAGGTGTGGGAGTGGAAGGAGGAATCGGGCGGCACCATCACCCGCCAGATTCGCCGCCTCGGCTCCTCGGTGGACTGGTCCCGTGAGCGCTTCACCATGGACCCCGGCCTCTCCAACGCCGTGAAGGAAGTGTTCGTCCGCCTGTACGACGAGGGCCTGATCTACCGCGGCAAGCGCCTGGTGAACTGGGACCCGAAGCTCAACACCGCCGTCTCCGACCTGGAAGTGCTGTCCGAGGAAGAGAACGGCCACATGTGGCACTTCCGCTACCCGCTGGCGGACGGCTCCGGCCATCTGGTGGTCGCCACCACCC
>CAZYQX010000021.1:0-51887 GCA_964649985.1 uncultured Pseudomonadales bacterium
AGTTCTGGCATATTGACCGGCCCCTCAGCCACGCAGCAGCAGCTCGCCCTCAATCGGCACATAGTGGCTCGCCGCCCGGATCAGCGCCGGCGCGGTGAGGCCGGGCACGCCGTAGGCCACCGCCTCCACGCCATCGCGCTCGATCACCTTGGCCAGCAGCAGGTCGAAGTCGCCATCGCCGGAGGCCAGCACCACCTGCTCCACCCGGGGCGCCCAGTCCACCACGTCCAGGGTGATGCCCACGTCCCAGTCGCCCTTGGCGCTGCCGTCGGCGCGCTGGATGTAGGGTTTCAGCTTCACCTCGAAGCCCATGTCGCGCAGGATCTGCTGGAACTGCTGCTGTTTGCGATCGCCCCGGTCGATGGCGTAGGCGATGGCGTGGACGATCTCGCCCTGTTGCCGCACCCGGGCCAGGAAGGCGGCATAGTTGAAGTGGCAGCGGTGCACCTGGCGGGTGGTGTAGTAGATGTTCTGCACATCCACGAAGACGGCGATTTTTTTCAAGGATGAGTCCATCAGTCGGTGACGCGGCCGCGCAGGGCCTTGGTCTGGCCACGCTTGCTCTTGCTGTCCATGCGCTTCTTTTGCGAGCTGCGGGTGGGCTTGGTGGGTTTGCGCGCCTTGGGCGGGGTGGCGATGGAAAGGATCAATTCCCGCAGCCGGGCCAGCGCTTCCTCCTTGTTCATCGGCAGGCTGCGGTGTTCCTGGCTTTTGATGATCAACACACCGTCCTTGCTGATGCGATGATCAGAAAGCGCCAGCAGCCGCGCCTTCCAGGACTCGGGCAAGGAGGAGGCGCGGATGTCGAAACGCAGGTGCACGGCGGCGGAGACCTTGTTGACGTTCTGGCCGCCGGCACCCTGGGCGCGGATCTGGCTGAACTCGATCTCCTCGTCTGGCAGCGCGATGCCCGGGATCAGCGCCAGCATGGCTCAGCCCTGCGCCGGCAGGTCAAAGTACTGCCGCAGCAGCGCGGCGCGCTCTTCCGGCAGCACCGGCCGGGTGCTGACCTGGCCCTCCTCGACGATCTTCAGGCTGTCGCCAAACAGGATCACACGGCCGCGCGGGGTGAAGCGCACCACCAGCAGCTTCTGCACGAACACCGCATCCGGGTGGGTGGAATTGAGGTAGTTGGCGGGCATGAAGTCAATCCACTCCTGCGGGTGTAGATCGAAGCCATACTGGTTCGCCCACTCGCCCTCCACCCAGGCCTGCAACAGATACTCGCCATCGCGCTGACTGAGTTTGAAGCGATCAGAGCCCTGCGCCACCTCATGGCCTGCGCGGGCCAGCGACAGGGGGGCACGGATGCCATAGCTGCCGAAGCCCAGGTCGCAGAGATACTGCTCGCCGGCCAGCTCGGCGACGATGGCCATGTGGGTCTTGGACCGGCGTACCGGGTAAAACATCGGCCGCGCCGCCACGTAGACATGCGGAATGCCGAGGGCGGTCAGCGCCATGGAAAACAGGCCATTCACCTCGTAGCAATAACCGCCACGCCGACGGCCGACGATCTTCTCGACGATGTGCGACGGCTCCAGCGAGACGATTTTGCCGGCCTGCACGTCCAGATTCTCGAAGGGCACACTGCCTAGCTGGGCTTGCATGATGCCTTGCAGGGTGTTCAGGTCGGCAGCCGCCGGGCCGCTGAAGCCGATGCGCTCCAGGTAGCGGTGCAAGTCGAAATCGGGGCAGTGCATGGGGTGCTCCTGTGGCAATGGCGCAGCATGGCGCGGCGCCTCGCGCCTGTCCATCGCATTTTACGCCAGCCGGCGCACTGTGCTATCAATGCGACACACAGGGTGCGGGAGAGCGGCATGGGCATGGTGGTCAACGCGGCGATTTATCGCAAGGGCCGCAAGCAGGCAGACTTGAAACTGGAGGACATCGATCACTGGCCGCTGGGCGGCGATCAGTTCATCTGGATCGGCCTGCTGGAGCCCGATGCCGAACTGCTGCGCAAGATTCAGAAAAAATTCAGCCTGCACGACCTCGCCGTGGAGGATGCCTTCCGCGCCCACCAGCGCCCCAAGATCGACAACTACGGCAGCTCGCTGTTCATCGCCCTGCGCACCGCACTGCGCGAAGGCGAGGCGGTGGCCTACGGTGAGACGCACATCTTCGCCGGAAAGGGCTATGTGATCACCGTGCGCCACGGCGCCTCGCGCCCCTATGTGGAGGTGCGGGAGCGCTGCGAGGCGGTGCCCGAGATGTTGAAAAAGGGCGAGGATTTCGTGGTCTACGCCGTGCTGGATGCCATCGTTGACCACTATTTTTCCGTCATCGACGGCTATCGACAGCAGGTTGAAATCATCGAGACAGGCGTGTTCGACGAGGGCTTCGACCGCAGCGTGCTGAAGCTCATCTACGATCTCAAAACCAGCATGCAGCAATTGCGGAAAATGGTCGCGCCCATCACGGAAATCTGCAACCGCCTGGTGCGCTTCGACATGAAAGTGGTGGATGAGGAAATCCACCCTTATTTCCGCGATGTACACGACCACGTGCTGCGCCAGCTGGAAGACATCGACGCGCTCAAGGAATCGGTCAATTTCGCCCTGGAAGCCAAGTTGATGATGGTGTCGTTTCAGCAGAACGACGTGACCAAAAAACTCGCCGGCTGGGCAGCCATTCTGGCGGTGCCCACGGCGGTGGCCGGCGTATACGGCATGAATTTCGACGTAATGCCGGAGCTGCACTGGAAATTCGGTTATTTCGGCGTGTTGGGCGTCATCTTTGGTGTCAGCGGCTATCTTTTTTACCGTTTTCGCCGGGCGGGGTGGATTTAGTGGGGTAGTGATGCCCAGCGGCATCGGCAAAGCCGTATTCAACCGGTATCAATAACGGTTTTCGATGCGCGCATACTCCCCATTGGCGCGAATGATCGACAGCCCTTCATCCAGTTTTTTGCGAAAATAATCCGCCTGGGCATGCTGGCGTGAAAAAGCCACATAGGTCGGCAGCTCACTGGCAATAAAGGCAGGTTTTATCTGCTCAGCCAATTTTTTTTCGTGCAGCACTTTGCGCCCGGTTTTCTCCGCAAACAGCATGGCGTCCAGCCGGCCGGCCAGCAGTTTCTGGATATTCTGTTCATGGCTGTTCACGCACTGCTTCTGGATGCGCGTATTGCTGGCAAAACCATCGCCATATTCGTAGCCGATGATGCAGCCGATGCGCTCGCCATTGCGCAGCTCGGCTTGGCTTTTCGCCTGCAACGGCCTGGCGGCCGCCTGGTAGTAAACCCAGCGCGACATCAGCAAGGGCTGCTCCCCCCACAGGAAGCGCTGCTCCGTGGAGTGCTCCCTGGACACATTGAAGCCGCCAATCCACTCGCCTGCTTCCACCTCGACCAGCACCCGGGCATAGGGCCTGACCACCAACTTCACCTCGATGCCCACCGCACGGTAGGCGGCAATCACCAGCTCATTGCTCATGCCGCTGCCGTCGGCATTGGAGTAGGGCGCCCAGCCGTCTTCCGCCGCCAGCGTGACAACGGTGGGTTCTGCCCAGGCACTGTTCATGAACGCCAGGCTTATCATCACGACTACGCTGAACACCGACCAGCAGCGTCGCAGGTACATCTCACACCCCATACTAGCGCCCAGACTTGATAACGATACTGGCATCCGACCTCTTCGCGCGGCACAAGTGCCTGATCAGCATGACGCATACAGCAAAAAAAGCCGCGCCCAGACAAAACCAATGCAGTACGGACAGCGACACCCACTGATACAGGGCATTGTGCGGGCTGAATGGCAGCAGGGGCATGATGTCGGCATGCATCACACTATCCAGCAGCACATGGCTGTAGGCACCCAGCACGGCCCCCAGGGCAACGGCCTTCAGCGTGAGCGACTTCCACCCAAGCAGATTCGGCAGATCAAACCGCGCCGCCACCAGCTGCAACAACAGGTAGAGCGCCGGCATCAGCAACGCGATCAGTGTTGCCCCCAGATAGGTGTGCAGAAAGGCATGCACCGGGTACTGATGCCGCAGCAGGTTGTAGCCCGACTCCAGGTCAATCAACACATTCGCCCCACAAAACGCCCAGAAGCTGATGTGGCGTGGCGCCAGTGCGTGCAAGGCCGCAGCGGGACCAAAGTGGAATGGCGTAACAGGCATGCTCCGGAACTCCCGCTGGTATCATGGTGCCATTTTAGCCCACGCCCGCCAAAGCCTGAAAATACATGGCCGCCGGCAACCGATCTGCGCTAATGTGACGGCTTTAGCCGTGTGCCCCTGGAGCCACCATGAACGATATCGCCACCCCACTCAACGACGACGAGCTGTCGGAGCTGGACGAACTGCTACTGGCCGTGGCCGAACGCTACGAGGCAGAGCGCGGTGAGGAGGTCGACTGTGTGCTGAGCGTATCCGAGCTGGATGGCTTCTTCACCGCCTTGATCAGCTGCCCCAGTCTGGTGCTGCCCTCGGAATGGTTCCCAGCGATATGGGGTGGCGAGACACCCAAGTTCAAGAGCGAACGGGAGATGGAGCACCTGTTCACCCAGCTAACCCGCCATCTCAACGGCATCGCCGGCACCCTGGCCGAAGCCCCGGAAGAGTTCGAACCACTGTTCGAGCTGGTCGAGACTGATGAAGGCCAGGAGCAGATCGAGGTGGATGCCTGGTGCTACGGCTATCTGCGCGGCATCGGCCTGCGCGAGCAGGACTGGGACCCGCTGATGGAAGATCAGCCCGAGCTGATCATGCCACTGCTGTTGTTCGCCGGCGCCCTGGACCCTGCCTTCGCCGAAGAGCTGGACGCCGAGACCACCAGTCAGCTGCAGGAACAGCTGCCGCAGCTGGTGCGCGACATCTACGCCCACTGGGAGCCGGCCCGCACCGCCGCCCGCCAGCCGGTGAAAAACGGCCCCAAAATCGGCCGCAACGACCCCTGCCCCTGTGGCAGCGGCCGCAAGTACAAGCAGTGCTGCCTGCACTGATCGGCAACCCCCGCAATACCTGCCGCCGGGCCATCCGGCGCCGGCGGCAATCCTTCACAGCCACCACAGATTTCTCCTGTTAGAATCCGCGACTGCATTCAGCGGCGAGCGCCGCACGACCGCGCCAAAGGAGAGCGATATGCGGAAGCGAATTCTCGGGCTGGCCCTGTTGACCACCTTTGCCAGCCACCCAGCCTGGGCCGAGCAAAGCGGCTACGTTGGCAGCAGCACCCCCATCAACAACCTGCAACCCTCGCTGCCGATCAACAGTTTCATTCAGAGCTCGGGCATCTTTCCCTCCCGCGATTCCGGCAGTGCCGGCGGCAATGTGATGGCCGAAGTGCGCCATATCGCCAGCCCCAACGTGGTGCCCGGGATACGCCCCGAAAACCAGTTGTTGCCCATCAATCGCTACAGCGCGCTGTTCTCCCTGCTCGGCACCACCTACGGTGGTGATGGCCGCATCACCTTTGCCCTGCCTGACCTTCGCGGGCGCACCATCATCGGTGCAGGCCAGGGCCCCGGGCTGAGCTACCAGGTGCTGGGCGATGCGGTGGGTTCCGCCACCAGCACCCTCACCACAGCGCAGATGCCGGCCCACCTGCACAGCACAGCCGGCGAGCCTACGGGCATCAGCGGGCAGGGCTCGCAGCCATTGGACAACATGCAACCGTCGCTACCGCTCACCTACATGATCGCCACTTCCGGGATCTATCCCTCACGCGACGGTGGCGGTAACGACGAACACTTCATCGGCCAGGTCAGCGCTTTCGCGGGCAACTTCGCCCCCAGCGGCTTCAGAATCGCCGACGGCTCGCTGCTCCCCATCAATCAGAATGCCGCGCTGTTCTCCATTCTGGGCACCACCTACGGTGGCGATGGCCGCACCACCTTCGCGCTGCCCGATCTGCGCGGTCGGACGGCCATCGGCGCCGATCACGCTCACCCACTGGGTGAACGACTCGGCAGCGAGGCGCAAACGCTGACCAGCGCCCAACTGCCCAGCCACAGCCACACCCTGCCGGAAGGCGGCAGTACCGGGGCCACGGGTGGCAGCCAGGCGGTGGACAACATGCAGCCCTCGCTGGCGCTCAACTACCTGATCTCGCTCGAAGGCATTTATCCCAGCCATGGTTCGTCACCGGCCAGCCAAAGCTATTTGGGCGAAGTGACCCTGTTCGCTGGCAACTACGCGCCCGGCGGCTGGGCGTTTGCCGATGGCTCACTGCTCTCCATCAGCGGCCATGAAGCGCTGTTTTCGCTGCTCGGCACCACCTACGGCGGCGACGGCCAGAACACCTTCGCCCTGCCCGACCTGCGTGGCCGCAGCCTGATCGGCCCCATGCTTGGCCTGGAGCCCGGCGTGCCGGTAGGTTCGGCGCAAAATGTGCTGACCCCCAGCCAGCTGCCCATGCATGCACATGAGGTACAAGCAGTGCCGCTGCCCGCCAGTGCATGGCTGATGCTGTCCGGGCTGGCGGGGTTGGGGCTTGCACGTCGCCAGGCAAAACACGCCTCACATTGACGCGTTGCACGCGATCAGGCCGATGCTGGACTAGCTGAACCGACGGCGCGCGACAGCCAATGCCGACAGGAGGACCCACAGGGAGGTGGGCAGTTTGCCACGTCGACGGGGTCGACTGGCCGGCGCTTGTTAGCGCCACCGGTGTTCAACGCCCTTGCAGGGCTTTTGTAAGCCTGTCTGCAACCACGCTAGCGCGGCTTGAGTACGGTTTTCTGAGCTTAAACAGCCCGGCCACCTGGCGGCTAGAAACGCCAGCGCACGCCCAGCTCAAGCTCTCGGCCACGATCAGGTACGCCTAGCACATTATCGGTGCGCTCTGCCGGCACCCGGTAATCGCGATCCAGCAAATTGATGGCACTGGCGTAAAGCTCCCAGTCCTCCGCCAGCTGGTACTGGCTGGTGAGGTTGAACACCGTCACACCGCCCAGGCGGTGATAACCCCGAGCAGATGTTTCCGCATCATAGCGCGCACTGCGATACATCGCCGTGCCCCCCCAGCTCCATTGGCCCCGTTGGTAAAACAGGCTGCTGGTGAGCAGCGTGCTGGCCTCTGAATTGACTGCCAGCGCCTGGTTGAAAATCTGCGTGAAGGCTGTCTGCAAATGCCAGCCCTCGCCTAGCTGCCAGCGCCATTCCAACTCGGCACCACTGAACACCTGCCGCCCGGCGTTCTCCCTCCGCTTTGGCGATGGTTCATTGACATCGACAATGGCATCCACAATCTCGGTGTTGAACAGCGTAGTGCTGAAATAATGCGTATCACCACTGTGCAGCCACACCAGCTCGGAGGTCCGCGAAATCTCTGGCTTCAGATCCGGGTTGCCGCGATAGGCCGGGCTGTTGACAATGTCCAGCTCTACCGTATTGGGAGAGCGAAAGGCTTCACCGTACAGCAGCTTGAGGTCATCACGCTCAGCCAGGTGCCATACCAGGCCGACGCGTGGGCTGGTATGGCCACCACTGCGCGCGTCATCATCATGGCGAGCCCCGAGGATGTAACTCCAATCGGGTGCCAATGCATCCTGCCACTGAAAAAACGCACCTCGCGCATTCCGCCTGCCATTGGCCGCTTGGGGGAAAGTGCCGTTCATGGCGCCCCACACCGTAAAATCGGTATTTACCGTCTCTGGTTGCCTGAACTCCGTGCCCAGCACCAGCTTGCGTGCACCCCGCTGCCAGAACAGCTTGAGGTCGGCGCTGCGCTCCACTTCCTCTGCCACACCGTGCAGGTTTACCGGGCCATAGGGCTCGATCACACCTTGCACATAGAGGTCGCGCCTGGCATAGCTGGCATTGGCTTCCACACTCAGTTCATCGTTGAAACTGTGCTGGTATTTGAGGGCGGCCAAATCCGAATCCACATCGCGCCGGTTCAACGTATCGTCGTAGTAACCCACGGTGTAGAAATCCCGGGTACGGCGCTCGGCGCTGCGCAGTATCGCAGTCCAATTTTGCCAGCTACCTTTGAGGTAAACATCCTGGCTGTCGTAGGGGTCGTCCGTGTTATGCAGCTGGCCCGTGCCCGGATCGGACAAGGTCAATTCGCTGCCGCGGTCATGGCGTCTTTCCGCAAACACCGCCAGCGAGGGCTGAGCCGTGCCGGGCGTGCCGTGGGATGCATTGAGGCTGGCGATTTCGCCATGGCTACTTGCACCCAACTGGAGCTCGTTGAGGTGGCTGGCGGTGATGATGTTGATCACCCCCAGAAAGGCATTGGCGCCGTAGATTGCGGAGCCTGGCCCGCGCAGGAACTCCACTCGCTCTACATTGCCAAGGGACAGCGCATGGTTGTGGGCCAGCCCCCCATCCCATTTATCATTCATGCGCTGGCCATCCAGCAACACCAACACCTCGCGGCCGGGACCCACCCGCCGTCCACGGCTGGACATGGAGTAATTGCTGCTGGAGATATCGTTGCGCACCGATTGGAAGCCAGGTGCATAATTGGCCAGCTCGTCCAGGTTTTTTACCCCCAAACGGCGTATCTCGGCACGGTTGAACACGGTGACCGACGCCGGCACCTGGCTCAGGCTTTCCTTGTTCAGCGTTGCGCCACTGATCTTTACACTGGCCAACTCCTCCAGTGAAAGATTGTACAGATCTGCCGCGCGAACATTTGCCCCCCAGCACCCGGCGACCAGGGCGATCAACCAGACCCCCGCATAGTGAACCGCGTTACGGCACATTGAGGCGACACATGTCATCCCTGTACCCCATTGAGTGGTAGGCTGTAGTCGTGATCAAAGTTTAGCCGCTAATGCGACGAGCGCCTGAGCGCTGATCTGGATTGCGGCTACACATGATTCATTTGCCTAAACCTAGCAACACATCATTCCGGACAGTGCGTATAGCGGTCTATTCAGAATCTCCTCGCGAAGGTCCGCATCGTCGCGTCGGCATGCGCACATACGCACAGTAAGTACGGCTTTGGCTCCAGGTGCAGGTGTCGCTCTACTACCTAACTCCCGGTCGATGCCGGCTGTTCATTACAACGCTTGGCGCCAGCACGGCCAACGTCACCCCGTACGGCATTCGTCGCGAGAGATGATGGGCCAGCTCCACTCCATTTACCGCAGCACGGCGAGACCTGTTCACGGGCGGGTGATGAAGTCCAGGATGTCAGCCGTGAGTAATGCACCGCGCTGATACCAGCCCTGCGGGGTGGACAGCAGCGCCTGGGCAGACTGCACCCAGGGCTGATCGCCCAGCTCATCACCGCAATGCTGCACCAGTGCCGCAACACCCTCGGCCGTCATCTCCGGGTGGCACTGCAGGCCGATGACCCGCTCGCCGTACTGGAATGCCTGATGTGCGCAGGCGGCACTGCGCGCCAGCAGGGTCGCGCTGGCGGGCAGGTCGAAGGTCTCGCCGTGCCAGTGGAACATGGCGTGACGGGGCGGGAACTGGAACTGACCCTCCCCGGCCGGCAGGCCGGCCAGATCGAACCAGCCAATCTCCCGGTGCGGGCCGGGGTACACCTCTGCCCCCAGCGCATTGGCGATCAACTGCGCTCCCAGGCAGATGCCCAGCACCGGCTTGCCGAGGGCAATCACCTGCGCCACGAAGTGCTTCTCGTCCCGCAGCCAGGGCAGCTGCGCCTCGTCGTTGACGCTCATGGGGCCGCCCATGATGATCAACAGGTCCACACTGGCCGCGTCTGGCAGCTGCGCCGCGGGCTCGAACAGCCGCGTGTAGCTCAGGCGCGCATTTTTACGCGCCAGCCAGCCGGCCATGCTGCCGATGTCTTCGAAGGGGACGTGCTGTAAAACGTGCGCGCGCATGATCCATTTCCCGGGGTGTGAGGGGTCGACTATGCCAGAGGTTGCGGTAGCTATGCCAGCGAGGCCATATAGGCGCGCCAACCGCCCCAGTCCGAGATGTCCTCGGCGCCCGCCATGCCACAGGGCTCGCAGATGAAGCCCTTCACCCAGCGACCGCTGGCGAGTTCGGTGCTGCCCAGGCCCAGCGGAGCGGGAATCAACGCCAGGAAGCCGCCCACTTCGTCCTGCGGCACCGCCCACACTTCCACCTGGATGGCCGCGCCCTCATCCGGCGTGCGCACCAGCCCCGGCCGGCGCGGTGGGCCACCCGCCAATGCGTAGAGCCGGTAGCAGGGCGCGGTGGTGGTGCTCTCCATCAGCAGTGCACCGCGTGAGGTGAGCTGCGGGTTGAGCGGCATGCCGGAGAGGTGCGCCCCGCACACGGCGATTTCCAGATAACCCTCCGGCACCTCGGCGACGCGCGCGGCGGGCTGCCATTCCACCCGGGTGGCGCCCTGGGTCCAGGGCGACTGGCGCAGGTAGCGGTGGGCCATCTGCAGCAGGCGCCGGTCGCTGAAGGCCGGCCCCACCAGGGTGACGCCATAGCCCACGCCGCTGGGCAGGAAACCCGCCGGCACGGCGAGGCCGGCCAGATCCAGCAGGTTCATGAAGTTGGTGAAGCGCCCCAGCGCGCTGTTGCGGGCGATGGGCTCGGCCAGCACCTGGGCGGTGGTGTAGGCGGTGGGCAGGGTGGGCAGCAGCAGGGCGTCCACCTGCGCCAGCTGGGTCTCCGCCTGTCTGCGCAGTTCGGCCAGGCGATAGTGGGCCTTGAAGCCGGCCACGGCGCTGGCCTGGATGGCGGGCTCGATGATGGCGCGGGTGACCGGGTGCAGGCTGTCCGGCTTGGCGCGGATGAAGTCCTCAATGGCGGCGTAGCGCTCGGCCACCCAGGGGCCCTCGTAGAGCAGCCGCGCGGCGTCCAGGAAGGGCTGCAGGTCGATTTCGACCCGGCTCGCGCCCGCCGTCTCGAAGGCGCTCAGCGCGTGCTGGTAGAGGGCCTCGGCGTGGCTGTCGCCGTCGAAATCCAGCTGGCCGGCCTTCGGCACCCCCAGGCGGTAGCTCGCGCCCAGGGCGCGGCCGTGAGCCGGCAACGGGCGGGCGTAGGGGTCGGCGGCATCATAGGCGGCGCAGTGGCCCAGCAGGGCGTCGGCGTCGTCGATGTTGAGGGAGAATATCGACAGGCAGTCCAGCGTGCGGCAGGCGGGCAGCATGCCCCAGCTGCTGAGCAGGCCGCGCGTCGGCTTCACCCCGATCAGGTTGTTCAGCGCCGCCGGCACGCGGCCGGAGCCGGCGGTGTCGGTGCCCAGTGCGAAGCTCACCAGCCCGCCGGCCACCGCCACGGCGGAGCCGGAACTGGAGCCGCCGGAAACGTACTCGGGGTTGAGCGCGTTGGGCACGGCGCCGTAGGGCGAGCGGGTGCCGACCAGGCCGGTGGCGAACTGGTCCAGGTTGGTCTTGCCCACCGGGATCGCGCCGAGGGCGATCAAGCGCGCCACCACCTGGGCGGACTCCGTCGGCGTGTAGGCGTAGTCCGGGCAGGCGGCGGTGGTGGGGATGCCGGCCAGGTCGATATTGTCCTTGATGGCGAAGGGGATGCCGTAGAGCGGGAGCTCGGGTCGGGCGCCGTCCAGTGTCGCCAGAAACGGCTCGAGTTCGGCCTCGCTCAGCAGGTGTATCCAGACGTTCATATCGCAACTGGCCTGCCACAGTGGGCGCAGCAGGGCCACCAGCTCGCGGGGGCGGTGGCCGGCGGCGTACCAGCGGCGCAGGCTGGCCAGGTCGAGGGCGGGGATGGCGTTCATCAGGCGGTCTCCTCCAGAACCAGCAGGCGCTGGCCCGGGCTGAGCTGGGCGCCCTCCCGGGTGTTGAGTTTGAGCACGCGGCCGGCGCGGGTGGCGTTGACCGGGATCTCCATCTTCATCGACTCCAGAATGGCCAGCGGCTGCCCAGCCGCCACCGCGTCGCCCTCGGCCACCAGCAGTTTCCACACGCTGCCGGCTACAGGGCTGAGGGCCGCGCTCTGGCCGTCGGCCAGCGGCGCGTCGTCCTCGGCTAGCGCCTCGGGTTCGGCGCTGGCGTAGGCGATGCCGGCCTGGGCCCAGCGCTCGCGCTCCTCGTTGAAGGCGGCGCGCTGGCACTGCTGGAAGGCCTCAATACTGGCGCGGTTGTCCACCAGCATCTGCTGGTAGTCGCGCAGGCTGAAACGGGATGGCTCGATGCGGATGGGGTAGCGGCCGAGGGGGAAATCCCGGCGTATCTGTGCCAGTTCCTCGCCGCTGACTTCCACGAAGCGGATCTGGTCGAAGAATCGCAGCAGCCAGGGCTTGCCCGCCTCGAAGGCGCCGCCGCTGCGGTAGCTGTTCCACATCTGCAGGGTGCGGCCGACGAACTGGTAGCCCCCCGGACCCTCCATGCCGTACACGCACATATAGGCGCCGCCGATGCCCACGGCGTTCTCCGGGGTCCAGGTGCGGGCCGGGTTGTACTTGGTGGTCACCAGGCGGTGGCGGGGGTCCAGCGGGGTGGCCACCGGCGCGCCGAGGTAGACATCCCCCAGCCCCATCACCAGATAACTGGCGTCGTACACGATGCGCTTGACCTCGTCGATGCTCGCCAGCCCGTTCATGCGGCGGATGAACTCGATGTTGCTGGGGCACCAGGGGGCGTCCGGGCGCACCACCTGCATGTACTTCTCGATGGCGAGGCGGGTGGAGGGGTCGTCCCAGGACAGCGGCAGGTACACCACCCGGCTGGGCACTTCGATGTCCTCGGTGGCGGGCAGGGACTGCTCGGTCTCCAGCAGGATCGCCAGCAGCTGCTCACGCGGCAGCGCGAGGTTGTCGAAGTGCACCTGCAGCGAGCGGATGCCCGGCGTGAGGTCGATGATGCCGGGCAGCGCGCGGGCCACGAGCGCCTCCAGCAGCGCCTGGGCGCGCAGGCGCAGGGCGAAATCCAGCTGCATCGGGCCGTATTCCACCAGGATGTTGTCCTCGCCGCTGGCGCGGTAGAGCGCGCCGGGGTGGCCCGGGCCGGCCGGCAGCTGGGCCAGGATCGGGTCTTCGCGCAGGGTGGGAACCTCGGCGGGCGCGGCGGCCTGCAGGCTGTGCACAAAGGCGTGCTGGGCGCGCTCCTCGGCCACCGCATCGGCGTAGCTGACCGGTGTGAAGCGGATGCGATCCCCCGGGCGCAGCTGGCCCAGCTTCCACAGGTCAGCCTTGATCACCGTCACCGGGCAGACGAAGCCGCCCAGGCTGGGGCCATCCGGGCCGAGGATCACCGGCATGTCGCCGGTGAAGTCCACCGCGCCGATGGCATAGGCGTTGTCGTGGATGTTGGAGGGGTGCAGGCCCGCTTCGCCGCCATCCGGGCGCGCCCAGGTCGGCGTGGGGCCGATCAGGCGCACGCCGGTGCGGCTGGAGTTGTAGTGCACTTCCCAGTCGGTGGCGAAGAAGGTGTCGATGTCTTCCGGGGTGAAGAAATCGGGCGCGCCGTGGGGGCCGTAGAGCACGCGCAGCTGCCACTGGCCGTGGATCTCGGGCTGGTGGATCGGGGCCAAGGCGGGTTCACTGCCATCGCAGTGGGTGGCGCGAATCGGCAACAGGTCACCCGGCAGCAGGGCGCGGCCGGCGTGGCCGCCGAACTTGCCCAGGGTGAAGGTACTGCGGCTGCCCAGGTACTCGGGCACCTGCACGCCCTGTTTCACCGCCAGATAGCTGCGGATGCCGGGGCCGGCGATGTGGCCGATACTCAGGGTGCTGCCTGCCTTCACCGCCACCGCCTGCCACTGGGGCAGCGGCGCGCCATCGAGGGTGGCGTTGCAAGTGGCGCCGGTGAAGGCGATCACGCTGTAGCAGTGGAATTTCAGGGTCGGCCCCTGGGCGGTGAATTCCAGCCCGGCGGCGCGCTCGGCGTTGCCCACCAGGCGGTTGGCGAGGCGGAAGGCCAGGCTGTCCATCGGGCCCGAGGGTGGCACGCCCACGTCCCAGTAGCCGCTGCGGCCGGGGTAGTCCTGCACCGTGCTGAGGGTGCCGGGCTCGATCACTTCGATGGCGTGGGGGGCGAAGGCGAATTCGTTGAGGTAGCGGGTGTAGTGGCGCGCCTCGACGAAGGCGTCGTCCTCGATCACCGCGCGCAGGTAGTCCAGGTTGGTGGTGATGCCCGCCAGCAGGGTGTGGTCCAGCGCGCTGCGCAGCTGTTCCAGCGCGTGCTCGCGGCTGTCGCCGTGGCTGATGATCTTCGCCAGCATCGGGTCGTAATGCGCGGGCACCTCCAGGCCGGCGGTGAGCCAGTGGTCGCAGCGCAGGCCGGTGGGCAGCTGCACGTGGCTGAGGGTGCCGGCGCAGGGGCGGAAGTCGTGGGCCGGGTCCTCGGCGTAGACGCGCACCTGGATGGCGTGGCCTGTGGGGGCATGGCGATAGTCCGCCAGTGGCAGGGCCTCGCCAGCGGCGTGGCGGATCATCCAGTCCACCAGATCTACGCCAGTCACGGCCTCGGTAACGCCGTGCTCCACCTGCAGGCGGGTGTTCACCTCCAGGAAGTAGTAGTCGCGGGTCTGGGTGTCGTAGAGGAACTCCACCGTGCCGGCAGAGGCGTATTTCACCGCCTCGCCCAGCCGGCGCGCGGCGGCGTACATGCCCTGGCGCACGGCCTCGGGCAGGTCCGGCGCCGGGGTCTCCTCCACCACCTTCTGGTTGCGGCGCTGCAGCGAGCAATCGCGCTCGCCCAGCACGGCGATGTTGCCGGCGCCGTCGCCGAACAGCTGCACTTCCACGTGGCGGGCGAACTCCACGTATTTTTCCAGGAACAGCCCGGCGTTGCCGAAATTGTTCTGGCCCTGGCGGCGCACTGACTCGAAGTGCTCCGCCAGTTGCTCGGCATTCCAGCACAGGCGCATGCCGATGCCGCCACCACCGGCGGTGGTCTTCAGCATGACCGGGTAGCCAATGCGCGCCGCCGCGCTGATGGCCTCGTCCAGCGATGCGAGCAGCGCCGTGCCCGGCAGCAGCGGCACGCCGTTCTGCTCGGCGATCTCGCGGGCGGTGTGCTTCATGCCGAAGGCGCGCAGGTGCGCCGGTTGTGGGCCGATGAAGGCGATGCCCGCGGCTGCGCAGGCCTCGGCGAATTCTGCGTTCTCACTCAGGAAGCCGTAGCCCGGGTGGATCGCCTCGGCGCCAGTACTTTTTGCCGCCGCGATGATTTTGTCGGCGCACAGGTAGGACTGCGCCGCCGGCGCCGGGCCGACGCATACGGCCGCATCGGCCAGCGCCACGTGGGGCGAGCCGGCGTCCGCCTCGGAGTAGACAGCAACGGCCTCAATGCCCATCGCCTGCAGCGTGCGCATGACGCGGCAGGCGATGGCGCCCCGGTTGGCGATCAGTACGCGCTTGAACATGTGTATTCCCGTGGCGGGCCGTCCCGCTTTTCTTCTTTTACGGCGATGGCCGTCCATCACCGACAGTTAAAACAAGCCGCTAGTTCCAGATGATTACTTCGACTGGCGTCGGGTTGTATGCATTGCAGGGATTATTCAGCTGCGGGCAGTTGGAGATCAGCACGATCACGTCCATCTCCGCCACCATTTCCACATATTTGCCCGGGCTGGAAATGCCGTCGGCAAAGCTCAGCCCGCCCTCGGGCGTCACCGGCACATTCATGAAGAAATTGATGTTGGCGGCGAGGTCGCGCTTGCTCATGCCGTTGCCGTATTCCGCGATCGCCAGCAGGAAGCTATCGCGGCAGGAATGCATGTACTTTTTCTCCAACGCATAGCGCACCTGGTTGCTCTCCGCCGCGCAGGCGCCGCCGAGGGTGTCGTGGCGGCCGCAGGTGTCGGCGGTGATGCGCAGCATGGGGCGGTTATCACTGGACATCAGCGTGCTGCCCGCCGTGAGATAGATATTGCCCTGGGCGCGCAGGGTGTCCACCGCGCTGTAGCGCTCGCTGGGGTCTTTGGCGCTGAAGAACAGCGTGTCCACCGCCTGATTGCCCTCCAGATCGAGGATGCGCAAGGTCTGGCCCACCTTCACTTCGTGCAGCCAAGGATCGCCCGCAAGGATGGTGTGGCGATAGACGGCATCTTCCGCCTTGAGTGTGCTCTCTTTGATCATGACGACTCCCCTCAATGGTGGCACTGGCAGTGATGGATGGCCGTATTGGCGAAACCGCGCGCGTTTTCCGGGCGCGACAGGCGGCAGCGGTCAAACTCACTGGCCGGCTCGCAGGGGAAGATCTCGATCTTGACCGGCCCAGGGGCATACGGGCCGGCGGGCGCCAGTGGGTGCGGCGCGGTGTTCAGCACCAGCAGGGTGTCCATCTCGGCGCGCAGTACCACGCTGTCGCCGGCCTGGCAGTGATCGGGCACCAGCGCGAGATTGCCCTCGGCATCCACCGCCGCCTTGCTGAAGAAGTTCACATTGGCGACCAGGTCGCGCTTGCCCAGCCCCCACTTGCCCAGCTCCACCAGGAACAGCTCGCGGCCGCTGCGGTGAAAACCGTTGTGCAGCTGCTGGTAGTGGCCCTCGCCGCATTTCTCTGCCAGCAGCGCGCGGTGGGAGACGCCGCACACGGTGTCGTGCCAGCCGCAGCTGTCCTCGGTGATGGACATCAGGATGCGGCCCATATCCGAGTACATCACGTGCCCGGCGGTAAGGAAGAAGGTGTACTGCGCCTTGAGGGTGTCCGGCATGTTGTAGCGCTCAAGCGGGTGCTCGGCGTTGAACAGCAGGGCGGAGAGATTGGCCCCGGCCTCCAGGGCGGTAAGGCGCACCGCGTGGTGGCGGCGGATCACCATGGACCAGGCACGGCCGCCCGGCAGGGTTTCGCTATAGACGTTGTCAGGCATGGCAGACTCCTCGGTGGTACACGGGCGCAAGGGAAATCCTCCGAGCCTGTTCGAATCTCGCTGATCGAGCTTCTGAACAGACTCTCTGGAGAGCGGTTTCGCTCTCGACGATCTCCCGGGCTTTTGTCCCGCCGTGTACCTCCACCGGAGGCGGAAACTCTCGGACCAGCACCCCCTGCAGCAGAGGATCGGAACCCTAGTTTCCCTTGTGCAAATAATCAGCGCAGCGTCTGCGACGATTTCGCTTGCTCGAATCGTTCAGCAGAGATCGTGCCATCATTGCCAATACCGCGCAGCCCACCTTGCACCAGAAATGTTATGCACCATATCCACCCAAAACAGCTCGGCAGTGCATTGCTTCTGGGCAACCAGATCAAGGGAAAAAAAGAGCGCGGTCTTGCACCGCGCTAAATGAGGATGAATAAAGCACTGCGCGAACCAATGAAAAGCCTGTATAAACGGCTGAACCGCACTGATCAGCACATACATGCCATCAAAAAACGCATCGCGCAGAGATTAAAATGCAGTCGCCATGCCAAAAACGCGCGTCACGGATTTGATTGTTTTCATAACTTTCTAGCAAGACAGTGCGCACCCATTTGGCGCACAAAAAATAACGAAAGCACCCTAATGATGCATTGCGCGCCACAGCTGATTAAGAATTTCCGCACCGAAAACCCGATATGCCACACCTTATCCGCCTGCCAGCCACACGATCCCGCAAAAATATTTTCTAAATATCGATTTGCGGCACAGCTATTGCTGACTTCCATTTGAAAATTGCATCTAGGGTTCCGACCCCTCCCCCAGGGGGTGCTGGTCCGAGGGATGCAGTCCGGTTTACCGGATACACGGCGGGACAAAAGCCCGGGAGAGCAGGCGCACAAGCAGCTAGCACTGCGCGTGCACCGACACCGATGAGGCGCGTGTGCGCAATCGAAGTGATGCTCCCAACCCCCGGTTGCACGCATAGCCTCTTCGGATAATTCGCCCAGAATGTTGAGGAAGCCATCATGCGTCGCAGTGCTCATGCCGCAAACAACCTGAAGACCCTCATCGCCACCGTGCTGTGCTCGGTGCTGCTGTTCAGCCCATCGGCCTTCGCCGAAGCCAAGCAAAAATTCAAGCTCGCCTGGAGCATCTACGTGGGCTGGATGCCCTGGGATTACGCCTACCAGAACGGCATCGTGAAAAAATGGGCCGACAAATACGGCATCGAAATCGAGTTCACGCAAATCAACGATTACGTTGAGTCCATCAATCAATACACCGCCGGTCAGTTCGATGGCTGTGTCATGACCAATATGGACATGCTGACGATTCCCGCAGCAGGTGGCGTGGACTCCACCGCGCTGATCGTGGGTGACTACTCCAACGGCAACGACGGCGTGATCCTGAAGGCGCCGGCCAAGACCCTGGCAGACATCAAGGGCCAGAAGGTCAACCTGGTCGAGCTGTCCGTCTCCCACTACCTGCTGGCGCGCGGCCTCGACAGCATCGGCCTGAAGGAAAGGGATGTGAAGGTGGTCAACACCTCCGATGCCGACATGGTCGCTGCCTACGGCACCGAGGGCGTCACCGCCATGGTGACCTGGAACCCCCAGTTGAGCGAGATCTTGCGCACACCGGGTGCCACCATGGTGTTCGACTCCAGCAAGATCCCAGGCGAAATCATCGACCTGATGGTGGTCAACAGCCAGGTGCTGAAGGACAACCCCGCCCTAGGCAAGGCGTTGGTCGGCGCGTGGTATGAAACCATCGGCCTGATGGCGCAGAACAGTGACGCCGGCAAAGCCGCCCGCAGCGCCATGGCCAAGGCCTCCGGCACTGACCTGGCCGGCTTCGACAGCCAGCTGAAGACCACCTACATGTTCTACACCCCGGCCGAGACCCTGACGTTTATGCGCAGCCCCGATCTGGTCAAAACCATGGATCTGGTGCGCAACTTCTCCTTCGAGCACGGTCTGCTCGGCGAAGGCGCCAAGAGCGTGGATGTGATCGGCATTGCCTTCCCGGGTAGCAAACAACTGGGGGCCAGCGGCAACACCAAGATGCGCTTTGACGACAGCTACGTGGAAATGGCCGCCCAGGGCAAACTCTAAGACGGCAATCGCCGTTAAAAATGGCCCTGCCTGTGTGCAGGGCCGCATAAGACCACAGGAAAAGCCGGTGGAAGCATGAAACGCCTGGTCAACCTCAAGCCCGACCCCCTCACCCGCACGCTGCTAAGCTTGGCACCCTTTGCGCTGCTGCTGGTGCTGTACCTGATCGCCTCGGACGCGCGACTCGCGTTGAACCCAGATGACAAGCTGCTGCCCTCCCTCAGCCAGTTCGGCCAGGCGCTGCACGGCCTGGCACTGGAGGAAAACAAGCGCACCGGCGAGATCATCCTGTGGGCAGACACCCTCGCCAGCCTCAAACGGCTGGGTATCGCCCTCGGCATCAGCGCGGCCGTCAGCCTGGTGGTGGGCGTGCTGCTCGGGGCGCTGCCCTACCTGCGCGCGCTGCTGTCACCCTTCGTGGCGGTGCTGTCGATGATTCCGCCGCTGGCGATCCTGCCCATCCTGTTCATCGTGTTCGGCCTGGACGAACTCTCCAAGGTGGTGCTGATCGTCATCGGCATCACGCCGGTGATGATCCGCGACCTCGCCATGCGAGTGGAGGAACTGCCGCGCGAACAACTGATCAAGGCGCAAACTCTGGGCGCCTCCAGTTGGCTGCTGATCCTGCGGGTCATCCTGCCGCAGCTGATGCCGCGGCTCATCGATGCCTTGCGGCTGGTGCTGGGTTCCGCCTGGCTGTTCCTGATCGCCGCCGAGGCCATCGCCGCCACCGACGGGCTGGGCTATCGCATCTTCCTGGTGCGGCGCTACCTGGCCATGGACACCATCATCCCCTATGTGGTCTGGATCACGCTGCTGGCCTTCGCCATGGACCTGTTGCTGCGCAGCACATCCCGCACCCTGTTCCCCTGGTATCAGCGGAGTAACTGACATGGCGCTGATCGAAGCAAAAAAACTCTGGAAGCGTTATGGCGAGCAGGTGGTGCTGGAAAACCTCAGCCTGAGCGTAAATGAACAGGAGTTTGTCACCATCGTCGGCGCCTCCGGCTGCGGCAAGACCACCTTCCTGCGCATGCTGCTGGGGGAGGAGTCCCACAGCCAGGGCAGCCTGCTGCTGGACGGCCAGCCCCTGCGCGACGAGCCAGGGCGCGAACGCGGCATCGTGTTCCAGCGCTACTCGCTGTTCCCACACCTGAGCGTGCTGCAGAACTGCATGCTGGGGCTGGAGCTGCAGGGGGCCCCGCTGCTGGGCCGCCTGTTTGGCGGCAAGCGCCGCGAGGCGGTTGAACGCGCCGAGGCCATGCTGGAGGAGGTCGGCCTGTACAACGCCCGCCACAAATACCCCAACCAGCTCTCCGGCGGCATGCAGCAGCGCCTGTCGATTGCCCAGTCCATCATCTGCCAGCCGCGCATCCTGCTGCTGGATGAACCCTTCGGCGCGCTGGACCCCGGCATTTCTGCCGACATGCACAAGCTGATCAAGCGCCTGTGGGAAGCCCACAAGATGACCATCTTCATGATCACCCACGACATCCAGGAGGGCTTCGAGCTGGGCACCCGGCTGCTGGTGTTCGACAAGGTGCGGCTGGATGCGCAAGCCCCGGAGGCCTTCGGCGCCACCATCACCTACGACCTGCCGCTGAACCACCATAAACCTGCCGGCGCGCTGAAGGAGATCAACTCGGTGAAGGCCCGCACCGAATCTTTCAACCTCAAACTCGCCGCCAACGGCTGATGCCATGAACACCATCCGCTGGGATCAACTGAGCTGGGAGTAGTCGATGGATCACGGCGACACCGTGCTGGCGGAGGCGGTGGATGCCTTCGTCGAGCACCCGCTCAGCCGGGAGGTGTTCGGCCCACTGCCCGATGCATTCGCGCAGTACAAGCGCGATTAGCAGACACAGGTATCGCAGTGGGAGCGGCAGCGCTATCTGAAGTTTTTCCAGCAGGCTCGACAGGCCCCCCGGTGCAGCGCGCCGGGGACCTGTTCAGATGGAGGGGCGTGGCGGAATTTCACTGGAACGCACATGTTTCAATGGCTGATCATCCAGGGCCGCATGGAGGGAAACATCTTCTTGCCGTCCGCGGTGAAGAACAGCCGGGACTTGCCGATGGGCGCATCCTCGGCGCCGCAGCCACAGCCCTTGTGGTGGCGTTTATGAAAGGCGCGGCGCTCCGCCTGTTCCTGTCGATACTCGTTGTTGGAGAACACCGGCTCGTGGCGCGCCCGCTCGTTGCGCTCCATGGCCTGACGGCGCTCCGCGTCCATGCCGATCAGGCTGGGTGAGAGCATGATGACGCGCGCGCTCAGTTCACCGCACACCGGACACGCGCACGGAGTGGCGCTCTCGTCCAGGGTGGCAAGCTCGTGAAACACGCCGTGTGACTGACACTTGTAGTCATAGAGAGGCATGCTGAAGGCTCCTGCGAATGCTCGGGTCATCCCGCGCGGCGGGCCGCGCGGGGGCTTGCGTGACTTATTTGTCCTTCGCCAGGGGGATGTCCACGCTGCCATCCAGGTACTTGGTGGGGCCGCTGGCCGTGGGCTTCACATCGAACTCGAAGATGTCGGTGGGCAGCCACAGCGTGGCGCAGGCATTGGGGATGTCCACCACCCCGGAGATGTGGCCCTGCACCGGCGCCGTGCCGAGAATGGCGTAGGCCTGGGCGCGGCTGTAACCGAACTTCTCGAGATAGTTGATGGCGTTCAGGCAGGCCTGGCGATAGGCCACGTGCACGTCCAGATAGTGCTGGGTGCCCTGCTCATCCACCGAGATGCCCTCGAAGATCAGGTAATCGTCGTACTTCGGTGTGATCGGGCTCGGCTTGAAGATCGGGTTCTTGATGGCGTACTTGGCCATGCCGTCCTTGATCAGGTTCACCCGCAGGTGAATCCAGCCCGCCATTTCGATCGCACCGCAGAAGGTGATCTCGCCATCGCCCTGGCTGAAGTGCAGGTCGCCTACCGAGAGGCCTCCATCCTTCACGTAGACCGGGAAGTAGATCTTGGAGCCACGCGAGAGGTCCTTGATGTCGCAGTTGCCGCCGTGTTCGCGCGGCGGCACGGTGCGGGCGGCCTCTGCGCCGGCCAGCTTGGCATCGTCCTTCGGCATGCGGCCCAGGTGGCAGGTGGGGCCGCCATCAGGCAGTGTCGCCAGCGCCGGCACGCGGCTGGGATCGGTATCGTAGAGTGCCTTCTCGCGGGTGTTCCACTCGTTGAGCATTTCCTTGGAGGGCAGGCAACCGATCAGACCCGGGTGGATCAGCCCGGCGAACTCCACCCCCGGCACGTGGCGGGATTTGGTGAACATGCCGTTGAAATCCCAGATAGATTTCTGCGCCTCGGGGAAGTGCTCGGTGAGGAAGCCCCCGCCATTCTGCTTCGAGAAAAACCCGTTGAAGCCCCACAGGCTTTCATCAAAGGCGCCAATGTCGAGGATGTCGACCACCAGCAGGTCGCCGGGCTCCGCCCCCTCAACACCGATCGGGCCGGAGAGGAAGTGAACCTGGGACAGATCCACATCGCGCACGTCTTCCGCGCAGTCGTTGTTCTTGATCTGGCCGCCGGTCCAGTCGAAACACTCGACGATGAAGTCATCCCCCGGCTTGACCATGGCCACCATCGGAATGTCCGGATGCCAGCGGTTGTGGATGTTGTCGTGCTCGTAGGGTGACTTGCTCAGGTCGATCTTGATGATGGTATCGGTCATGGTCTTTCTCCACGCAATGGCAACAACATGTCGGGTTGTACGGCATTAATCACACAGAAAGGTACGCGGCGATCTTCGCTTCATCGACGGACTCCCGCGCCTCCTCGGCGACGATGTCGCCCTTCTCCAGCACCAGAATCCGGTCGGCGATATCCAGTGCAAAACTCAGTACCTGCTCCGAGACGATGATGGAAAGTCCGCGCTCGTCCCGGATGCGCTTCAGGGTTCTGGCCATCTCGCGGATGATCGATGGCTGAATGCCCTCGGTGGGTTCGTCGAGGATCAGCAGCTTGGGGCGGCTGGCCAGGGCGCGGGCGATGGCCAGCTGCTGTTGCTGTCCGCCGGAGAGATTGCCTCCGCGCCGGGATTTCATCTCCAGCAGCACAGGGAACATGTCGTAGAGATCCTGCGGCACCTGCTTGTCGCTGACCGTAGTGAGGCCGGTCTCGATGTTTTCCTTCACCGTCATGGTCGAGAAGATCATGCGGCCCTGCGGCACGAAGCCCAGCCCCGCCGCCACCCGCTGGTAGCTTTTCATCCCGCTCAGCTCCTGCCCCTCCAGCTGCACCGACCCCTTGCGATTGGGCTGTATGCCCATCAGAGATTTCATCAGCGTGGTCTTGCCCATGCCGTTGCGCCCCATCACGGCAACGATCTCGCGCGGCTTGATGTTGAAATTCAGGTTGTGGATCACTTCGCTCTGGCCGTAGGCGACCTGGTAATCACTGACTGTGAACATGCTGCCTCCTCAGTGCCCGAGATAAACTTCGACGACCTTCGGGTCGTGCTTGACGCGCTCCATGGAGCCCTCGGACAGTCGCTTGCCCTGGTGGAGTACCGTCACCTTGTGGGCGATGTCCTCCACGAACTGCATGTCGTGCTCGATCACGATCACCGAGCGGCCTTTGGTGATGCGGTGTAGGAGTTCCGCCGTCTGCTTGCGCTCCGCCACCGACATGCCGGCCACCGGCTCGTCCAGCATCAATAGATCCGGCTGCTGGATCAGCAGCATGCCGATCTCCAGCCACTGCTTTTGCCCATGGCTGAGCAGCTCCGCCGGGCGGTGCAGGTGATCAGCCAAAAAGATCGTCTCGGCGATTTCCTCCACCTTGGCCACCACCTCGGCATCGCGCTTGAAGAACAGTGCTCCGAACACGTCCCGCCCGCGCGGATAGGAAATCTCCAGGTTTTCAAACACCGTCAGGTCTTCGTAGATTGACGGGTTCTGGAACTTGCGCCCCACGCCCGCGTGTACGATCTGGTGCTCCTTCATTTTCGTCAGCTCCTTGCCGCGAAAACTGATGGAGCCGCTGGTGGCTCGGGTGCGACCGCAGATCAGGTCCAGCACGGTGGTCTTGCCTGCGCCGTTGGGGCCAATGATCACGCGGATCTCCTCTTCATCGACGTAAAACGACAGATCGTCCACCGCCTTGAAGCCGTCGAAGGACACGGTGAGCCCCTCGACCGACAGCATGAAATCTTTCTTGGCTGACATGTGTCTCTCCTCAGTGTCCAGGGGTTGGCGTGGCGATCGCGTCACTACCTGCTGCAGCCGAACTCACCGCCGCCGCCGGAGCCGGCCTGGGCGCAGCCGCTGCACGCGCCGTCAGGCGCTGCTTCAGCCAGGGCAGCAGATGGCTCTGGTAGACGCCGGCCAGGCCATTCGGAAACGCCAGCACCACCGCGATGAACAGCCCCCCCATGGCGAACAGCCAGATCTCGGGGAATGTCTCGGAAAAGGTGGTCTTCGCGGCGTTCACCAGCAGCGCGCCATAGACCGCGCCCAGCAGGGAAAGCCGGCCCCCCACGGCGCAGAAGATCACCATTTCGATGCTGGGCACGATGCCCACGAAGGAGGGCGACATGAAGCCCACCTGCAGCGTGAACATGGCGCCACCGATGGCGGAGAAACTCGCAGCGATGCAGAACACGAAGATCTTGAAGTTGGAGACGTCATAGCCCGAGAAGCGCACGCGATCCTCGCGCTCGCGCATCGCCACCAGCAGGCGCCCGAGTTTGCTCTTGCGCACGAACTGCGCGACCAGCAGGCACAGGAACAACATGCCGACGCCGACGAAGTAAAGGATCAGCTTTGCCTCGTCGGTGCGGATGTCCCAGCCCTTCAGGGTGCGCAGGTCGGTGATGCCGTTGACGCCACCGGTGTAGCCCTGCTGGCCGATAATCAGGATGCTCAGGATGGCCGCCACCGCCTGGGTGATGATCGCGAAGTAGACGCCCCCCACCCTGCGTTTGAACATGGCCGCACCGATGATGTAGGCCATCAGGGCCGGTATCAGCAGGATCGCCAGCAGCGACAAGCCCAGGCTGTGGAAGGGCTCCCAGAACCAGGGCAGGGCGGTGAGCTGGTTCCAGTCCATGAAGTCCGGAATTCCGGGGGTGGACTGGATCTTGGTCGCCTCCGGGCTCGATGCCTCCAGCTTGAGGAACATCGCCATGCAGTAGCCGCCCAGGCCGAAGAACACCCCCTGGCCAAGACTGAGGATGCCGCCATAGCCCCAGCACAGCACCAGCCCAACGGCGACAAAGGCATAACTGAGATACTTGCCAACCATGTTCAGCCGGAAGATATCCATGGACAGCGGAAACACCACGAACAGCAACACCGCCAGCAGCGCGAAACCGAGCATGTCCTGCCGAGGCATGAAGCTTTTTAAGTTTTGAATCGCCATGATGATGCTCCTCTGCTCAGCGGCGTACTTTGAGGGCGAACAGACCCTGCGGCCGCAGCATGAGGATGCCGACCACACTCAACAGGGTAAGCACCTTGGCCATGGAGCCGCTGATAAAGAACTCCAGGGTCGACTGGGCCTGGGAGATGGTGAAGGCCGATGCGATGGTGCCCAGCAGGCTGGCTGCGCCGCCGAACACCACCACCAGGAAGGTGTCGACGATGTAGAGCTGGCCTGAGGTCGGCCCGGTGGAGCCGATCATGGTGAAGGCCGCCCCGGCAATGCCTGCGATGCCGCATCCCAGCGCGAAGGTCACGCGATCCACTTTCTCGGTGTTGATGCCCACGGCGCCGGCCATGGTGCGGTTCTGCACCACCGCGCGCACCTGGCAGCCCCAGCGCGAACGGAACATCAGCAAATACACCGCCACGGAAATGATCAGTGTCAGGCTCATCACGAACAGGCCGTTGATGGGGATTTCGATGGACTCGGTGGGATGCAGCGACCCCATCAGCCAATCGGGCAGGGTGACCCCCACTTCGCGGGCGCCGAAGATACTGCGGTATGTCTGCTGCAGGATGAGGCTGAGGCCCCAGGTGGCGAGCAGCGTATCCAGCGGTCGCCGGTAGAGATGGCGTATCAATGCCCACTCCACCAGTGCGCCAAGTGCCCCGGCGGCAATGAATGCCAGTGCCATCGCGACGAAGAAATACATGAAGTAGAGATTTGGCAGGTAGGTGGAAAACAGGTGCGACGTAAGAAAGGTGACGTAGGCACCCAGGATCATGAATTCACCGTGGGCCATGTTGATCACGCCCATCTGGCCGAAGATCACGGCCAGCCCAAGCGCCATCAACACGAATACTGAAAACAGGATGAGACCGGCAAAACCCTGCATCACGAAGATTGAGGTCAGGTCGGCAAGTGAGTAGTCTGCAAACATCTCGAGGCCTCCTCGGTGGACGCGCGTGGACAGTCATGACTCACGGCGCGCAATATCGGCAAGCTCTTGGCAGGTTGGTGAAATGCGCCGCCTGCTCGCCCGCTCCAGCCTTGCGTTGCATCCCTTGAGCGAGCATTCAAACAAGCTGTACACGGTCATCAGGTTTTGCTGCATACCGCCGAGCGGCGCGGCCCCTCCCGCAGGGGCCGCGCACGGGGCATCACTGGTAGCCTTTGGGGAAGGGATTCGGCTCCATCAGATCCTTGGTCTCGTGCACCACCTTGTACTGGCCATCCGGCTGGGCCAGACCAATGCGGGTCTTGGACCACAGGTGGTGGTTCGGGTGGATGCGGACATAGCCTTCAGGCGCGGTGGTGAGCTCGATGCCGGGCGATGCCGCCTTGATCTTGTCGATATCGAAAGATCCAGCTTTTTCCACCGCCGCCTTCCACAGCCAGGGGCCGAGATAGGCTGCCTGGGTCACGTCGCCGATCACACTGTTGGGGCCCCATTTCTCCTTGAACGCGGCAACGAATTTCTTGTTGTTGTCGTTGTCCAGGCTCTGGAAGTATTTCATCGAGGCGTAAGCGCCCATCATGTTCTCGCCACCGATGCCGAGAATTTCATCCTCGGTTACCGAGATGGTGAGCACCAGCGGCTTCTCCTTGGTCATGTCGATGCCGGCGGCCTTCAACTGCTTGTAAAAAGCCACGTTCGACCCACCCACCACAATGGCGTAGATCACGTCAGGCTTCTTCAGCTTGATCTTGTTGATCACCGAGTTGAACTGGGTGTGGCCGAGCGGGTAGTACTCCTCTCCCACCACCTGCAGGCCGAGTTTTTCGATGTGCTTGCGCGCGATCTTGTTGGATGTGCGAGGCCAGATATAGTCGGAACCCAGCAGGTAGAAACTCTTGGCACCCTTCTCCTTCACCACCCAGTCGATGCCGGCAAGGATCTGTTGCGTGGCCTCCTGGCCGGTGTAAATCACGTTAGGGCTCTGCTCCAGACCTTCGTAGAAGGTCGGGTAATAGAGCATGCCGTTGTACTGCTCGAATACCGGCAGCACCGCCTTGCGCGAGGCGGATGTCCAACAGCCGAACACCGCCGCCACCTTGTCATTCACCAGCAGTTTTTTCGATTTTTCAGCGAAGGTAGGCCAATCGCTGGCGCCATCCTCCTGGATGTACTTGATCTGGCGCCCGAGCACGCCGCCGGAGGCATTGATCTGATCAATGGCGAGTTTCTCGGCTTGTACCGAGCCTGTCTCCGAGATCGCCATGGTGCCGGTCACCGAGTGCAGGATGCCAACCGTGACAGCATCGTCCGTCACGGCCAGTCCAGTGCTATTGACGGCCGTGGTGGGTGGGTTGGAGGCCAGTGCACCGTGGCTGATGAGCAGCGCGGCGGGTATGGCCAGCAGGGGTTTCAGCAGTCGCCGCCCAAGCGGGACTCCCGATCTTTCTGTGCGCGATGTACCGAATATCATGTTCATTCCTCACCTTCCAGAAATCGGAGTCTCGACACGATGTGTCTCGATTCCAGTATTTCCTTAAGGTCGGCAAGCGAACATGCGTCGAACGCTGCATTCGCCTACGTCATTTGACGCATATGGTACGAATGCTGCGTTGTTTAACGTGCGTGTGAGCGCTGCGCCGCCCACTCACCAGGGCCGTGCGCCGCAGTACGCGGGCAGGGGTGCGCCCGACACGCCTTGTCAGGATGATTCCGCCCTGTTTCGGGGCTGGCTGTTCCGGTGTTGTGCACACCGGTAGCGTGTTTTTCGACACCGGAAAAACCTGAGAGCTCTATGGCCGCGCCACAAACCATCTTTCGCGTGCGACGCAAGTACAACCAGTGGGTGGCCAACCAGACGCTGGAGGATTACGCGCTGCGCTTTACTGCCAAGGGGGCACGCCGCTGGTCCTCAGCCCGGGTTGCCAACACCGCATTGGGCGCCATCTCCTTCCTGGCGCTGGAGGCCATCGGCGGTGCGGTCACCATCAGCTATGGCTTCGACAATACCGTCGCGGCGGTGTGCGCGGTCAGCCTGATCATTTTCCTCACCAGTGTCCCCATCGCCTACTACGCAGCACGCTATGGGGTGGACATCGACCTGCTCACGCGCGGCGCGGGCTTTGGCTATATCGGCTCCACTATCACCTCACTCATCTATGCCTCCTTCACCTTCATTTTCTTTGCCCTAGAAGCCGCCATCATGGCCCGCGCGCTGGAATCGCTGCTGGGCATACCGCTGGAAATTGGCTATCTGGTGAGCGCACTGCTGGTGATCCCGCTGGTCACCCACGGCATCACCTTTATCAGCCGCTTCCAGCTATGGACACAACCGCTGTGGATCTGCATGCAGCTACTCCCCTTTGCCTACATCGCCTTCCACGATCTCGCCGTGGTGCAGGATTGGACGCAGTTTCAAGGCCAGCGACAGGCGCTGCCCGGTCACGGCGGTGCCATCGACATCCTGCTGTTTGGCGCAGCCTCTGCCGTGCTGTTCTCGCTGATTGCACAGATTGGCGAACAGGTGGATTTCCTGCGCTTTCTGCCCGAACGCACACCCGCGACCCGGCGGCGCTGGTGGCTGGCACTGCTGGCCGGCGGGCCGGGCTGGATAGTCGTGGGCGCATTAAAAATCCTGGCAGGCAGCCTGCTTGCCTTCATGGCCTTCCAGCAGGGGGCTAGCCCCGCCTCGGCCGCCGATCCCACGCTGATGTACAGCGTGGCCTTCGGCTACCTCACCGCATCACCCGAGCGCGCACTGGCGCTGGCCGGCATTTTCGTCATCGTCTCGCAACTCAAGATCAACGTGACCAATGCCTATGCGGGTTCCATCGCCTGGTCGAACTTTTTTTCGCGCCTCACCCACCGCCACCCCGGGCGCGTGGTGTGGCTGGTATTCAATGTGTGCATTGCACTGATGCTGATGGAGCTCGGCGTCTACCAGGCACTGGAACAGATTCTAGGCGTCTACGCCATTGTCGCGGTGGCCTGGGTGGGGGCGTTGGTGGCGGATCTGGTGGTCAACAAGCCACTGGGTCTCAGCCCGGCCTACATCGAATTCAAGCGCGCGCACCTGTACGATATCAACCCGGTCGGCGTGGGTGCGATGGTGATTGCCTCCTGCACAGGGATCGCCGCGCATCTTGGCGCCTTTGGCGACACCGCCCAGGCGCTGTCGCCCTACCTGGTCCTGTTGACCGCTTTCACCACCGCGCCGCTGATCGCCTGGGCGACGGGAGGCCGGTTCTATCTCGCCCGCACACCCGAGCTGATCGCCAGCAGTGCCTCACCCGTGCAGTGCGTGGTCTGCGAACACGCCTTTGAAGCCGAGGACACCGCCCGCTGTCCGGCCTACGGCGGCCACATCTGCTCGCTGTGCTGCTCGCTGGACGCACGCTGCCAGGATCACTGCAAACCCCACGGGCGCATTTCCCAGCAGCTTCTGAGTCTTTTGCGCTGTGTGCTGCCGCATGAACTGGTCGAGCGGCTTAACGTTCAGTTGGGGCACTTCATCGCGCTGATGCTGGTGATTTCGCTTGGCATAGGTGCTTTCCTGGCGCTGCTGTTCTCACTCGCCAGTTTCGATGATCCGTCGGTCGGGGCCGTGTTCGCCAACCTGCTGTGGCAGGCATTCTTCATTCTGTTGATCGTGGCCGGCGTCTTCACCTGGCTGTTTGTTCTAGCCCACGAAAGCCGGCGCGCCGCCCAGGAGGAGAGCCTGCGCCAGACCTTGCTGCTGCAGGATGAGGTGGAAGCCCACCAACGCACCGATCGCGAACTTCAAAAGGCAAAGGAAATTGCCGAGGCCGCCAACAATGCCAAGAGCCGTTACCTAGCGGGCATCAGTCATGAACTGCGGACACCGCTCAACACCGTTCTTGGCTACGCCCAGCTGCTCGAACAGGACCATTCCATCCCGGCTGAACGGCGCGAGGCGGTGACGGTCATCCGACGCAGCGGTGAACACCTGGCGGATCTGATCGAAGGGCTGCTCGACATTTCAAAAATCGAGGCGGGGCGCCTCGACATCTATCGCGACGAAGTCAATCTGCCGGCACAGATGGCACAGCTGGTGAATATGTTCCGCCTCCAAGCCCAGGCCAAGGGCATCGCCTTCGACTATGTCTGCGAGACCCCCCTACCGGAATATGTCGCCACCGACGAAAAGCGTCTGCGCCAAATCCTCATCAACCTGATAGGCAATGCCATCAAGTTCACCGCCCGGGGCAGCGTATCGCTGACCCTGCGCTACCGCAACCAAGTGGCGCATTTCACCATCCGCGATACTGGCATCGGCATCGCACCGGAAGACATGGAGCGTATCTTCAAGCCCTTCGAGCGGGTGCGGAAACCGGGGGCGCCGGCGGTGCCCGGCACTGGCCTGGGGCTGACCATCACGCGCCTATTGACTGAGATAATGGGTGGCGAAATCACGGTGGAGAGCCGGCCCGGAGAAGGCACGGTATTCACCGTAGAACTCTTGCTTTCAAGCATCGCCGCGCCGCGCGACAACGCCGCCCCCGAGCGCCGCATTCGCGGCTACACCGGCGCCCGCAAGACCGTGATGGTGGTGGATGATGAACCCTCCCAGCGCGGCCTGCTCGGCGACATTCTCACCCCGCTCGGCTTCGAAGTGCTGGAAGCACAGGATGGCCCGGCCTGCCTAGCCATGCTGGAACATGCCACGCCGGACATTTTCCTGCTCGACATCAGCATGCCTGGCATGAATGGCTGGGAGCTCGCCCAGGCGCTGCGCGAACGGGGAGTGCGGCAACCCGTGGTGATGGTATCCGCCGATGCGCGCGAACTGCAGCGGGATTCGCAGGCGCCACACTGGCACGATGACTACGTGGTGAAACCCGTGCGCGTCAACGCAATCCTCGACAAGCTCGCCGCATTGCTCGGGCTAGACTGGTTCCACGAAACACAGCCCCCCCTCAGCCCCCAACCAGCCAACGCCCTGCCAGCGCTACCCGATGCCCGCCACCTGGTTGAATTGAAGACGCTGGCGGAGCTGGGCTACTTGAACGGCCTGCGCGACAAGGCGCATGCCCTGGCCGAGAGCGGCGAGGCCAGCCCCGAGTTCATCGAATATCTGCAGGGCCTGATCGCCCAGTATCGCTTCGACCAAATCGGCACGCTCTGGCAGGGAGGTAGCTGTGACCCCAGGCATTGAAGGACAGGTTGTAGTGCTGGTGGTCGACGATTCACCCGAGACCCTTGGCATGCTGAATCAAGCACTGGATCAAGCCGGCTTCACCGTGCTGGTGGCGTTGGATGGCCAGCAGGCCCTCACCATCAGCCAGCGCATCGTGCCGCACATCGTGTTGCTGGATGCCATCATGCCCCACCTGGATGGCTTCGAAACCTGTCGCCGGCTGAAGCAGCATCCCGGCTTCGACAACGTGCCGGTGATCTTCATGACCGGGCTCAGCGATACCGAGGATGTGGTCAAGGGTCTGGAGGCAGGAGGCGTCGACTACGTCACCAAGCCGGTGAAACCGGCAGAGCTTGTCGCCCGCATGCGCGTCCACCTCGCCAATGCCCGCCAGACCCAGCGCGCGCACTCGGCCCTGGATACTGCTGGTCAGTACCTTTTCACCGCCGGTCACGACGGACATCTGCTGTGGGCCACACCACAGGTTCACCAATTGCTCGAACAGGCCAGCCCACAGCCCCTCTGGCTGGCGCGGGAGCTTCCCAGGCAATTCCAGCAGTGGCTGATCCAGCGTCCAGAGGTCGGCCACGCACTGGCGCTGGTAAATGCGGAGCGCCCCCTGCAGGTTCGCTATGTGGGCGAAGTCGGGCCAGGGGAACACCTGTTGCGCCTTGTAGACTTGGCGCGCGCCCCCGAAGCGGAGCGGATCAGGAAGCGCTTTCAGGTCACCGAGCGGGAGGCGGAAGTCCTGTTTTGGATCGGCCAGGGCAAGACCAACCGGGAAATCGGCCAGATACTCGACATGAGCCCGCGCACAGTCAACAAGCACCTTGAGCAGATCTTCCGCAAACTGTGCGTCGAGAATCGCACCTCGGCGGCCACATTGGTATTGCGCTGCCTAGAGAGCTGAAGCCGAGCCATATGTCAGCAGAGTCGGCGACCGAAGGTGATGTCTAGAAGCAGAGGGGAGTTAAGCTGGTGCACGCGCATTGCGGGGGCCATAGGCCCCCGCATCCGGCGCAAGATCATTATTATTGTTTGAGAACCGGCTGTTATTGTTATGTGCCGTGTAGCGGCAGTTCTTATTGTTGCAAGGCGTGTTTTATTCTTATTAGCGCCTTGTAGTTATGTTTTTATTATTCTTTGTAATTAACAAAGCACTTCCCGTGCCAATAAAGGCTTGCTAATAAATACAATGAGTTAGAGATCAGGCCACGCAAAGCACACGTTCTAACACATTCAGTTTGTTACCCCCTTACCCAGCATAGGTAACAAACTCCCCATGTTAGGTAGCAATCTGCCGCACTGGAACCCTACCCATTGTTACTGTGACAACAAGCCCATCACACTCACCGCCAGCAATACGCAACCCAATACCCGGAAAAACACCTGCTGGTCGGCGTGCATAAGATAGTGATGAAAACGCAGCCCGATCACGTGCCCCACCGCCGCACAGGGCAACAGCCACAATTGCTGCTCCAGCTGCAGATCCACCCCGGCGTAGATGAAGGCCGCCATCTTGATGCACACCAGGATGAACCAGAGCGCGAACAGCGTATCCCGCAGCTGCTGCCGCGCCACATGGCGGGCAAAGGGGATCATGATCAGCGGTGCACCGATCAGCGAGGTGCCGCTGATATACCCCCCCAGCACCAGCAGTCCCACATCCAGCCACTTGTTGTTCGAGCTGAGAGGCCGGTTGACGATATAGGAGACCGCGTAGGCCGACACGATGCAGAAGATGATCTTGCTCATCACCTCCGCCGGCAGGGTCAGCAAGCCCAACACGCCCACCAGCTTGGGTAGCATCAAGATACCCAGCGCGCGCTTCAGATAGGGCCAGTCCACCCCGCCCACCAGCACTTCCCCCTGCGGCAGCCGGCGCTGCCGGTACCAGTTCTGCAGCCAGAGGGTGCTGGAGAAGAACAGCAACTGCACCGCAATCAGCGGCAAGTAGACCAGTGGGCGATTGTCCACCAACAGCAGGAAGGGCAGCGACAGCACCGCGCCACCAAAGCCAAGCCCCGAGCGCACGAAACCGCTCCAGGCAAAAATCAGTGCCACCAGGGCGAGCTGTATTGAACTGAGCTGATCCATCTGAGTACTTGGATAAGGACGGGGGCAACAGTCTAATCTAATGTGACTTCAGCCCGGGAGCCGCGATACATGTCCTACGATAAACACAAGATCGACCAAGCCGTGCTGGCCCTGCTGGGTGCGTGGAGCTTCGAAGGGGGGCGCGTCTGGAAGCGGCTGGATTTCGATGTGATGGAGCGCCTGCACGCCCACGGCATGATCAGCAACCCGCATGGAAGGCAGGAGTCGGTGTATCTCACGGAAGAAGGCCTACAGCGAGCACGTGAACTGGCAGAGCGTTACTTTGGGAGTTGAACACGCCTCCGGGGGCCTCGCGGCCCCCGTCCCAGGCATGGGTCGTTTTTTATTATTGTGTCGGCCTGTTGTTATGGTTATTGGCCGTAGGTCTTTCTTATTATGCTGAGCCGTGTAGCGGCTGTTGTTATTGTTGCAAGGCGCTTTTTATTCTTATTTGAACCTTGGGCGTTGGTTTTTATTATTGTGCGCGATAAACATATAGCATTCGCCATGCCAACTTTATATATACATAGAAAACAATGAGTTATATTTATGGGCGGCGAAAAGCAAGCCGATACGCTCTGGTTTTGTTACCCCGATACACGCTGGGTGGTAACGAAATACTCACGTGCAAGCACTTCTTACGGCGTCCTGTTACCGGTTTAATTCATACACGCAGAGATTGACTGTCGTCGCCAGATTCAGCGATTCGATGGCGCCAGCGCCCGGGATGGTGAATGCCTCGGCCCCGAGTGCGATCAGTTGCTCGCGTGGCACACCGCGCGCCTCGTTGCCAAACAGGTAGCAATCGAAATGCCTAAAGCCGGCAGATTGAACGCTCGCGCCGTTCATATCCAGGCAGGCAATGCGCTCAAACCGTGTGGCCAGGGATGCCAGTGTCACATCCAGCTCGATCGGCACATGAAAAATCCCCCCCATGCTGGAACGCACCACCTTGGGGTTATAGGGGTCAACGCTACCCGGGCTCAACAGGCAGCGAAAATTGCCGAACCAGGCCAGCGTGCGCAGAATGGTGCCGAGATTGCCAGGATCCTGAATTTCATGCAGGTAAATGGCGCGTGCCTGACTGGAAGCCGCTGCAGCGGTGGCATGTGCCACTGGCATGGGCACCACGGCAACGATCCCCTGCGGTGATTTTGTGTCTGAGATCTGCGCCATCTGGCGCTCGCTGATCAGATGGGTTTTGAACGGGCTCTGCCAATGCTGATATTCACCGCTCACATACAGCTCGCTTCCCTGCAATGCCGGGTTGTGGCGTGCCGCCTTCTCCAGCTCCAGCAACAGATGCTCGCCTTCCACCAGGTAATGGCCAAAAGCGCTTCGATACTTTTTCTGCTGCAGCTTTTTGATCTCATCAATTTTCATCAGGGCGCCACTCAGCGGGACTGCAGGTCGTTCTGATGCAGCTCAGCAAGCATCGATTTGGCCACGGCCTCGGCCACCTTGATACCGTCCACCCCTGCCGACAAAATACCCCCCGCATAACCCGCCCCTTCACCGGCCGGATACAGCCCCCGCAGATTGAGGCTTTGCAAGGTCTCGCCATCGCGGGTGATGCGCACCGGCGACGAGGTACGGGTTTCGATGCCGGTGAGCACCGCATCGTCGCGGTCAAAACCGCGTATCTGCTTGCCAAATGCCGGCAGCGCCTCGCGGATCGCCTCAATCACATAATCCGGTAGCGAGGGGGCGAGGTCTCCCAGCCGCACACCAGGTTTGTAGGAAGGCTCCACCTCACCGAATGCCGTCGACGGCACGCCGCGAATGAAATCGCCCACCAACTGAGCCGGCGCGCAATAGTCACTGCCGCCCAGTTCATAGGCACGCGCTTCAAGACGCTCCTGAAATTCCACCCCAGCCAGCGGCCCACCCGGAAAATCCTGCTCGGGATCAATGCCCACAACGATGCCCGCATTGGCATTGCGCTCATTGCGGGAGTACTGGCTCATGCCGTTGGTCACCACACGCCCTGGCTCGGAGGTCGCAGCCACCACGGTACCGCCAGGGCACATGCAGAAACTGTACACCGCACGTCCGTTCTTGGCGTGATACACCAGCTTGTAGTCGGCCGCGCCCAGCTCCGGGTGGCCGGCGTATTTGCCCAATCGCGCCTGGTCAATCAGGCTCTGCGGGTGTTCGATTCTGAAGCCCACCGCAAACGGCTTGGCCTCAATATGCACACCGCGACGGTGCAGCATCCTGAACGTGTCACGGGAACTGTGGCCCAACGCCAACACCACATGGCGGCTGCGAATGCTTTCGCCACTGGCCAGTACCACGCCTTCCAGCTGACCATCATTGATCAGCAGGTCGTCCACCTTGTGTTCAAATCGCACCTCACCACCTAGCGCGATGATTTCTTCGCGCATGGCCGAGACCACCCCGGTGAGGCGGAACGTGCCGATATGCGGTTTGCTGACGTACATGATTTCCTCCGGCGCACCGGCCCGGACAAACTCATGCATCACCTTGCGGGCGTAGAACTTGGGATCCTTGATCTGGCTGTAGAGCTTGCCATCCGAGAACAGGCCAGCGCCGCCCTCACCGAACTGCACGTTTGACTCAGGCGTGAGCACCTTCTTGCGCCACAGTGACCAGGTATCCTTGGTCCTGCGCCGCACATCCTTACCCCGCTCCAGCACAATCGGCTTAAAGCCCATTTGCGCCAGCAACAGCGCCGCAAACAGCCCACAAGGACCAAAGCCCACCACCAGCGGCCGCTCACTCAATTCTGCGGGCGCCTGGCCCACAGGGTAGTAGTGGGTATCAGGTGCCGGCCGGATGTTGTTGTCGCCGGCAAAGCGCGCCAGGATGCCAGCCTCGTCGCGCGCTTCCAGATCGATGATGTAAATGAACAGGATGACACTGTTCTTCTTGCGGGCATCGTAGCTGCGCTTGAACACGGTGAAATTAAGTAGATCACCCTCCTCAATGCCAAGTCGCTGGGTGATGGCCTGTCTCAACGCATCGGCGCTATGGTCGAGGGGCAGCGAAAGCTCGGTGATGCGAATCATGACGATAATCCTGGCCGGTGTCTCCGGCAGAGGAAGGATAAGAAGGGCGTAACCGGCTGCAATTGTACCCGTCACTCACCAGCGAGACCACCAAGGCACAGGCAGACGCCAGGCGCAGGGCCTGTGCCGCTGCTGCGGGCAGGGTAGCAGATCGAAGGTTTAGCGATTGGTCCGCTGGCTGGCAGCTCAAGCGTGGGCACGCCTCCGGGGGCCTCGCGGCCCCCGTCCCAGGCATGGGTCGTTTTTATTATTGTGTCGGCCTGTTGTTATGGTTATTGGCCGTGGATCTTTCTTATTATGCTGAGCCGTGTAGCGGCTGTTGTTATTGTTGCAAGGCGCTTTTTATTCTTATTTGAACCTTGGGCGCTGGTTTTTATTATTGTGCGCGATAAACATATAGCATTTGTCATGCCAATATTTTATATTGTTTTAAATCAGTGTGTTACGATTTTTGGCAGCCGTTTGGGTCGCCTATTTCAGCGTTACTGTTACCCCACCACCCATTCATCGGTATCACTTTACCCGCTTGTTACTCAGTGACCACCCGTTTAACCACTCTCGTTAGCAACACCTTCCCCATCGCACGCTATGCGATGCCGCTTGCTCATATGCGCTTACACCGCCATAAAAAAAGCCGCCCGAAGGCGGCTCAAACAAGATCGGTATGTCTATTCCACCGTGACCGACTTGGCCAGGTTGCGTGGCTGATCCACGTCGGTGCCCTTCAGTACGGCCACGTGGTAGGACAACAGTTGTAGCGGAATAGTGTAGACGATAGGTGCCAGAATTTCCGGCACATGCGGCAGGTTAACCACCGTCACGCCCTTGGAGTTCTCGAAACCGGCGGCCTTGTCGGCGAACACGAACAGCTCGCCACCGCGCGCCTGCACTTCCTGCAGGTTTGACTTCAGCTTTTCCAGCAGTTCGTCGTTGGGTGCCACGGTGACGATGGGCATGTCCTCGTCCACCAGTGCCAGCGGGCCGTGCTTCAACTCCCCGGCGGGGTAGGCCTCGGCGTGGATGTAGGAGATCTCCTTCAGTTTCAAGGAGCCTTCCATCGCCACCGGGTTCTGCACACCGCGGCCCAGGAACAGGGCGTGGTGCTTGTCGGCAAAATTCTGCGACACCTGCTCGACTTCCGCGTCCAGCTTCAGCACTTCTTCGAGAATGTCCGGCAACTGTTGCAGGGCCTTGGCGATCTCGATTTCCTTGGCCTCGCTCATGCCCTTGTAGCGGCCCAGGGCGCAGGTCAGCATCAGCAGGGCTACCAGCTGGGTGGTGAAGGCCTTGGTGGATGCCACGCCGATTTCAGGCCCAGCCAGGGTCATCATCACGGTATCCGACTCGCGCACCAGTGACGAGTTGGCCACGTTGCACACCGCCAGGCTACCCAGGTAGCCGATCTCCTTGGCCATGCGCAGCGCGGCCAGGGTGTCTGCCGTCTCACCGGACTGGGAGATGGTGACGAACAAGGTGCCTGGGCGCACCGCTACCTTGCGATAGCGGAATTCGGAGGCCACTTCCACCGAGCAGGGGATACCCGCCAGATCCTCGATCCAATAGCGCGCCACCATGCCGGCGTGGTAACTGGTTCCGCAGGCGACGATCTGCACCGCCTCAACCTTGGAGAACACCTCGTCGGCGGCGGCGCCGAAGGCGGCCGGCATCACGCCGTGCTGGCCGATGCGGCCCTGCAGGGTGTTGCGGATCACCTTGGGCTGCTCGTAGATCTCCTTCAGCATGTAGTGGCGGAATTTGCCCTTCTCGGCGGCCTCGGCGGCCTCCTTGATCTGCACCGCCTCGCGCTGGACGGGCGCGCCGCTGCGGTCGAAGATCTTGTAGCTGTCCGGATTGAGGTCGACCAGGTCACCCTCTTCCAGGTAGATGAAGCGATCCGTCACCTGGCGCAGTGCCAGCTGGTCGGAAGCGAGGAAATTCTCGCCGATGCCCAGGCCGATCACCAACGGGCTGCCACTGCGGGCAGCCACAATGCGCTCAGGCTGATCGGCACTGATGGCGGCAACACCGTAGGCGCCTTCCAACTCTGCTACCGTGGCCTTCAGCGCCTCGAACAGCTCAAGCCCGGTCTTCAGCTTGGCATGCAACAGGTGGACGATGACTTCCGTGTCGGTCTGCGACAGGAATTCATAGCCCTCACCCTTCAGGCGCTCGCGCAGCTGCTCATGGTTTTCGATGATGCCGTTGTGCACCACCGCCAGGCGCGGGCCGGAATGGTGGGGGTGGGCATTGGCCTCGGTGGGCTTGCCGTGGGTCGCCCAACGGGTGTGGGCAATGCCGGTGTGGCCAGTGAGCGGCTCGGCGGCAATGGCCTCACCCAACGCCGCTACCTTGCCTACCCGGCGGTGGGTATGAATACTACCCGCAGGCGTCATCACCGCCATGCCAGCGGAGTCGTAGCCGCGATATTCCAGGCGCTTCAGGCCTTCCAGCAGGATGGCCGATACTTCACGTCGCGCCGCGGCGCCCACAATGCCACACATATTTGTCACTCCTGTAACCGATCGCAGCGATGGATCGGCATAGCATGCTGTTACGGACCCGCAGACCCTAAAGACTGATCCGCGTCTGTCCTAGCGGTAATCGGCCATCCAATTACGCAAACGGTTCTTGTGAAATTCGATGAGACATTCGTTCTCAGCGGTGTTTATGGCCGTGCATGTTGAGATATACAACGGCCACGCCTGCCTGAATTCCTACTTCTTGTCCTGCTTGGTTGGACGCTTCCAGCCGTCAATGTTGCGCTGCTTCCCGCGCGCTACTGCCAGGCTGTCGGCCGGTACGTCGCCGGTAATGGTGGAACCTGCACCCACCGTTGCCATGGCACCGATGTTCACGGGTGCCACCAGTGAACTATTGGAACCGATAAATGCACCATCGCCGATGGTGGTCTTAAACTTGTTCACACCATCGTAGTTGCAGGTAATGGTTCCCGCACCTACATTGGCGCCTTCGCCAATTTCGGCATCGCCGATATAGGTCAGGTGATTTACCTTCGAACCTACGCCAATGCGTGACTTCTTGGTCTCTACAAAGTTGCCGATCTTGGCCTTGTCTGCCAACTCGGTACCCGGACGCAAGCGCGCGTAGGGGCCCACATCCCCTTGGCGGGCAATCTTAGCCCCTTCCACGTGGCTAAATGCCTTGATCTGCGTGCCTTCTCCGATTTCGCTGTCGATGATGACGCAGTTGGGGCCAATGCTCACGTTATCACCCAACACCACGCGGCCTTCAAACACGGCGTTGATGTCGATGTATACATCCTTGCCGATAATCAGTTCACCGCGCACTTCTACCCGCGCTGGATCGATCACCGTGGCGCCTTCCGTCATCAGTCGGTTGGCCTGCTCGCGCTGATACCAGCGCTCCAGCTCCGCCAGCTGCACGCGGTTGTTGACGCCTGCCACTTCCTCGGCGCGCAGCGGATGCACAGTGGCCACTTCGCATCCTTCGGCGACTGCCATACCGATGATGTCGGTCAGGTAGTACTCGCCCTGGGCATTGTCATTTTTCAACGCCGGTAGCCAGCGGTGCAGGGCAGCCGCGGGTACGCAAAGAATGCCGGTGTTGATCTCGCGGATACCGCGCTGTTCTTCACTGGCATCCTTGTGCTCGACAATGGATGTCACCCTCTGGGTGGCATCGCGCACGATGCGGCCATAGCCCGTGGGATCATCAAGAAATGTAGTCAGCAGCGCCAGGCGTTTTTCGTCCACCAGCTGCACCAGCTGCCGCAGCGTATCGGCCGCCGTCAGAGGCACATCACCGTACAGGATCAGTACCTTTCCCTCCCTTGGCAGGTGCGGCAGTACTTGCTGCACGGCATGGCCGGTGCCCAGTTGTTGTGCCTGTAGCACCCAGTTGGCTTCCTCCCGGATGGCTTCCTGTACCTTCTCGGCGCCATGTCCCACTACCAGATGGAGTTGGGTGGAACCCACCGCCTTGGCGGTATCGAGCACATGCTGCACCATGGGCTTTCCTGCCAGTGTGTGCAGTACCTTCGGAAGGGCCGAGCGCATGCGGGTGCCTTGGCCTGCGGCCAGTACGACTACATCGAGCGTCACGTACGGATCCTTTTGTTTTTTATCTAAATTGAGTTTAACCCGAAAAGAGCATTAACCGTTGCATACAGGCAGCGCTTTGCGTCAATCTGCCGCCAAATTAGTTCATGATGCGCTGATACTGTTGTATTCAGACTCCAGCTTTCGGCCGGGCTGATGCGTAGCAACCGCCTAAATGAAAAAGGGTAGCAAAAGCTACCCTTTTTTCTACTACATCGAGCATGACAATCAGGTGTCAGACGCCCATTTTCTTGCGCAGTGCCTGGATAGTACGCAGCTGGGCGATGGATTCCGCCAGCTGGCTCTGAGCGCGTGCGTAATCCATCTCGCTGGCCTGACTGGAGAGTGCGGCCTCGGCAGCCTTCTGCGCTTCCAAGGCAGCCGCTTCGTCCAGATCGGCCGCGCGCAGTGCAGTATCGGCCAGCACCGTCACCAAATTGGGCTGAACTTCCAGGAAGCCGCCTGAAACGTAATACACATGCTCTTCACCGCCCTGGGCGACGATGCGCACCGGGCCTGGCTTGAGCTGGCTCAGCAGCGGGGTGTGACCGGGCATGATACCCACGTCGCCACCGGCGCCGTGCGCCACCAACAGTTCCACCAGGCCGGAGAAGATTTCTTCTTCTGCACTGACGATATCACAATGAACAGTCATAGCCATGCTGATCCCCTCGGGGAGATTATGCTCGGTGCCCCAGCGTCTTGCGCAGCAAATCGAGCGTTCGCAATCGTGCAATGGCTTCGGCGAGCAGCGCCTCAGCCCGGGCACATTCCAGGGTCCCTGGAGTGCAGCCCTTCATCATCTTTGTCGCGGCTTGTTGTGCTTCTCGCGCAGCTGCTTCGTCTAGATCCGAGGCGCGCTGAACGGTATCCGCCAACACCGTGACCGCATCGGGTTGTACTTCTAAGAAGCCACCCGACACGAAAAATATGTGCTCCACCCCCTCAGGGGTGATGCAGCGCACCGGGCCGGGTTTGAGCCGACCGAGCAGGGGAGTGTGGCCATGCATGATGCCCACATCCCCGCTCTCACAATGCGCTACCAGCAGGTCGATCCGGCCGTGGAACACCTGGTGCTCCGCGCTGACGATATCGCAACAGAACGCGATCGCCATACCGGGTCGCTACAGGGGATTAGCCCTGCATCTTCTTGGCTTTCTCGACCGCTTCGTCGATGGAGCCCACCATGTAGAACGCCTGCTCGGGCAGCTGATCGTAGTCGCCGCTCAGGATGCCCTTGAAGCCCGCGATGGTGTCCTTCAGGGAAACGTACTTGCCGGGAGAACCGGTGAATACTTCCGCCACGAAGAAGGGCTGGGACAGGAAGCGCTGGATCTTACGCGCGCGGGATACCAGCTGCTTGTCTTCTTCAGACAGCTCGTCCATACCCAGAATCGCGATGATGTCCTGCAGTTCCTTGTAGCGCTGCAGTACGTACTGCACGCCGCGGGCAACGTCGTAGTGCTCCTGGCCGATCACCAGTGGGTCCAGCTGACGGCTGGTGGAATCCAGCGGGTCAACGGCGGGGTAGATACCCAGAGAGGCGATGTCACGGCTCAGTACCACGGTCGCGTCCAAGTGGGCGAAGGTGGTGGCTGGCGACGGGTCAGTCAAGTCATCCGCCGGTACGTATACCGCCTGGATGGAGGTGATGGAGCCGGTCTTGGTGGAGGTGATGCGCTCCTGCAGAACGCCCATCTCTTCTGCCAGGGTAGGCTGATAACCTACGGCGGAAGGCATACGACCCAGCAACGCGGATACTTCGGTACCGGCCAGGGTGTATCGGTAGATGTTGTCTACGAAGAACAGTACGTCGCGGCCTTCGTCACGGAACTTCTCGGCCATGGTCAGACCAGTCAGTGCCACGCGCAGACGGTTGCCCGGCGGCTCATTCATCTGGCCGTAAACCAGGGACACTTTGTCCAATACGTTGGACTCGAGCATCTCATGGTAGAAGTCGTTACCTTCACGGGTACGCTCACCCACGCCGGCAAATACGGAGAAACCTGAGTGCTCGATCGCGATGTTGCGGATCAGCTCCATCATGTTTACGGTCTTGCCCACGCCGGCGCCGCCGAACAGGCCAACCTTACCACCCTTGGCGAAAGGACAGATCAGGTCGATTACCTTGATGCCGGTTTCCAGCAGCTCGTTGGAGCTGGCCTGCTCGGCATAGGAAGGTGCCTTGCGGTGGATGGTCCAGCGCTCTTGCTCGCCGATCGGGCCTTTTTCGTCGATCGGATTGCCCAGTACGTCCATGATGCGGCCCAGGGTTTCTTTACCCACAGGTACCGCCACGGCTGCGCCGGTGTTGCTCACTTCCAGGCCACGCTTCAGACCTTCGGAGGAACCCATGGCGATGGCGCGGACGACGCCGTCGCCCAGCTGCTGTTGCACTTCCAGCGTCAGGCCAGTGCTGCCAACGCTCAGCGCGTCGTAGACCTTCGGCACGCTTTCGCGCGGAAACTCGACGTCGATTACCGCGCCGATAACTTGAACGATACGTCCGCTACTCATGTCCCGGATCCTCAATCAAATACTCAAAAATGCTGTTACACCGCCGCCGCGCCGCTGATGATCTCAGACAGCTCGGTGGTGATGGCCGCCTGGCGCGCCTTGTTGTAGGCGAGTTTCAGTTGGCCGATGATGTCTTTGGCGTTATCGGTGGCGTTCTTCATCGCCATCATCCGAGCGGCCATTTCGCACGCGACGTTTTCAACCGCAGATTGGTGAACGGTCGCTTCGATGTAACGTGCCAGCAAACCTTCCAGCAGCTCCTTGGGCTCACCTTCGTAGATGTAGTCCCAGTGGTGCTTCATGCTGGCTTCTTCAGACGCCACCAATGGCAGCAGCTGCTCCACTTCGGGCTTCTGCGTCATGGTGTTGACGAAGGTGTTGGACACCAGATACAGACGGTCCAGTTTGCCTTCTACATACGCGTCCAGCATCACCTTGACCGGTCCGATGATGTCGACCAGGCGCGGAGTGTCGCCCAGGTCGCGCACCGTCGCGGTCACGTTGCCGCCCACGCCTTTGAAAAAGGCCTGGCCCTTGGCACCGATCACACACAGATCGATGGGCACGTTCTTGGCATTCCACTCCTTCATGGCGCCCACAGCGGCCTTGAAGCAGTTGATGTTCAGACCGCCGCACAGGCCGCGATCGCTGGACACCACGATATAACCAACGCGCTTGACTTCGCGCTCGGTCAGGAAGATGTGCTTGTATTCAGGATTGGCGTTAGCCACGTGGCCAACGACCTTGGCAATGCGGTTCGCGTAAGGGCGACCCGCCGCCATGCGGTCCTGGGTTTTGCGCATCTTGGATGCCGCCACCATTTCCATCGCTTTCGTGATCTTCTGCGTGGAAGTGATGGAGGCGATCTGGGTACGAATCTCTTTAGCGCCTGCCATTGCTCAGCTCTCAGTATTGCCGGCGGCTTCCGCCGCCGGCCGGCCGATTACCAGACCTGGGTGGACTTGAACTTCTCGATCGCGCCCTTCAGGGTGCTTTCGAGGTCGTTGTTCCAGTCACCCGTGTTGAGCTGGTCCAGAAGGGCTTTCTGTTCGGCGGCGATGAAAGCGTGCAGGGCGGCTTCGAAATCCAGCACCTTCTTCACTTCCACGTCCTTCAGGTAGCCTTCGTTGACGGCGTACAGGGAGATCGCCATCAGGCCAACAGACATCGGCGAGAATTGCTTCTGCTTCATCAGCTCGGTAACGCGCTGACCGTGCTCCAACTGGTTGCGGGTCGCTTCGTCCAGGTCAGACGCAAACTGGGCGAAAGCCGCCAGTTCGCGATACTGCGCCAGAGAGGTACGAATACCACCAGACAGTTTCTTGATCACCTTGGTCTGCGCCGCACCACCTACGCGGGATACGGAGATACCGGCGTTCATCGCAGGGCGGTTGCCGGCGTTGAACAGAGCGGTTTCCAGGAAGATCTGACCATCGGTGATGGAGATCACGTTGGTCGGTACGAAAGCGGAAACGTCACCTGCCTGGGTCTCGATGATCGGCAGAGCAGTCAGAGAACCAGTCTGGCCTTTTACTTCACCGTTGGTGAACTTCTCTACGTATTCGGCGGAAACGCGGGAAGCGCGCTCCAGCAGACGGCTGTGGAGATAGAACACGTCACCAGGGTACGCTTCACGGCCCGGAGGACGCTTCAGCAGCAGGGAGATCTGGCGATAGGCCCACGCTTGCTTGGTCAGATCGTCATAGATGATCAGGGCATCTTCACCGCGGTCGCGGAAGTATTCGCCCATGGTGCAGCCGGCGTAGGGCGCCAGGAACTGCAGGGAAGCCGGATCGGAAGCACCCGCCGCAACTACGGTGGTGTATTCCATGGCGCCGTGCTCTTCCAGCTTGCGCACTACGTTGGCGATGGTGGACTGCTTCTGACCAACCGCTACGTATACGCACTTCAGGCCTGAACCTTTCTGCGCAATGATGGTGTCAACCGCCATGGCGGTCTTACCGGTCTGACGGTCACCGATGATCAGCTCGCGCTGGCCGCGGCCAACCGGGGTCATGGCGTCAACAGACTTGTAACCGGTCTGTACAGGCTGGTCTACCGACTTACGCCAGATCACGCCAGGCGCAACCTTTTCGATCGCGTCGGTGGCGGTGGCATTTACCGGGCCTTTGCCATCGATCGGGTTGCCCAGCGCGTCTACTACGCGGCCCAGCAGTTCGCGACCAACGGGTACTTCCAGAATGCGCTGGGTGCAGCGGCAGGTCTGGCCTTCGACGATGCTGGCGTAGTCGCCCAGCACCACCGCACCTACGGAGTCTTGCTCGAGGTTGAGGGCCATGCCGTAAACGCCGCCTTCGAACTCGATCATCTCACCGTACATCACGTCGCCCAGGCCGTGGATACGTACCACGCCGTCGGACACGGATACCACAGTGCCCTGATTCTGGGGCTGTGCGGTGAGTTTCAGATCATCGATGCGCTTCTTGATGATTTCGCTGATTTCAGATGGATTCAGTGGCTGCATGTGTATTCCTCAAACCTCGCGGTTTCGCAGGTCAGGATTGGATGGCTTCGGCCAGCTTCGCCAGGCGGCGACGCATGGAGGCGTCGATCACGGTATCGCCGGCGCGGATCACCACACCACCGATCAGGCTGCTGTCGACGCTGCTTTGCAGGCGAACCTGACGGTTCAGTCGCGCGGCGAGTGATTGCGCCAGCTTGGCTTCCACTTCGGAAGTCAGCGGGAAGGCGCTGGTCACTTCGACGTCGACGCTGCGCTCGAATGCTTCTTTCATCTCCGCGAACAGCACGGCGACGAAAGGCAGCAGGCGCAGGCGCTTCTGCTCAGCGAGTACGTGGATGAAGTTGGCGACGGCGGGAGTCACCTTATCGCCCAGCAGGGCGATGATGCCGTCAGCCAACTCCGCGGCGGAGCGCCCGGGTTCGGCCATGAAGGCGCGTACCTTGGGCTGCTCGGCAACTTGCGCGGCGACGCCTAGCGCCTCAGACCACGCCGCGATCGCTTGATGATCGCGGGCGTGTTCGAAGGCCGCTTTTGCGTAGGGCCGAGCCAGAGTAGAGAGTTCTGCCATGGGGAACCTCGATTACAGCTCAGCTGCCAGCTTGTCCAGCAGCGCGCTGTGCGCCTGTTCGTTGACCTGGGCCTCGAGAATTTTCTCGGCACCGGCCACCACCAGAACTGCCAGTTTGCTGCGCAGTTCTTCTTTGGCGCGATTGGCTTCCTGCTCGATCTCAGCCTGCGCGGCGTGCTTGATGCGGTCGGCTTCGACGCGAGCCTGTTCTTTGGCTTCGTCTACGATCGCACTAGCGCGCTTGTTGGCTTGCTCGATGAGCGCGGCGGCCTCTTCCTTCGCCTGGCGCAGTTGCTGGGTGACCTTGTCTTTGGCCAAATCCAGATCGCGGTTGGCGCGGTCGGCTGCTTCAAGGCCATCGGCAATTTTCTTCTGGCGCTCTGCCATCGCTGCAACGATGGGGGGCCATACGAACTTCATGCAGAAAATCACGAAGATCGCGAAGGAAATCGACTGACCGATCAGCGTCAAGTTAATGTTCACTTTGACACCTCATTGCTCGTGGAATGGTCCGTTACACCTGTGGGCGTTACGAGACGGATTAAGCCGCCTTCGCGAACAGCAGGTACAGACCCAGACCTACGGAGATCATAGGTACCGCGTCGACCAGACCGGCCATCAGGAACATGCGGCCCATCAGCATCGGGGCCAGTTCTGGCTGGCGAGCAGCGCCTTCGAGGAACTTGCCGCCCAGTACGCCCATGCCGACAGCGGCGCCCAGTGCGCCGAGGCCGATCATCAGACCACCAGCGATGATGATGAGAGCGATAGACATTTCCATGGTGACTCCTAGTTGTTGCTAGTCAAGGTTGAGTTTCAAGGGTTAAAGCTTTATCAGTGACCTTCTTCTACCTGGTGCGCCTGGGCCAGATAGACCACGGTGAGCACCATGAAGATGAAGGCTTGCAGGCTGATGACCAGGATGTGGAATACAGCCCAGGCCCACTGCAACACACCAGCACCCATGCTGAGCACCAGGCCAGCGGGGTACATGATGGCAATCAGGATGAAGATCATTTCACCGGCATACATGTTGCCGAACAGTCGCAGGCCCAGAGAAACCGGCTTGGAGATCAGGTTGACCAGCTCAAGCAGCAGGTTGAAGGGCATCATGACGAAATTGGGGAACGGATGGAAGGCCAGTTCTTTGAAGAAGCCAACCGGACCTTTCTCCTTGAAGCTGTAGTACAGAATCAGGATGAACACACCGAGGGCCAGGCCCAGCGTGATGTTCGGGTCGGTACTCGGTACCACCTTGAAGAACAGGTGATCGTTGCCGGAAATCTTGGCGGCCAGCATCGGCAACCAGTCAACCGGGATGAGATCCATCAGGTTCATCAGGAACACCCAGCCGAAGATGGTGAGCGCCAGTGGGGCGATCAGGGCGTTCTTGTAGTGGAACATGTTCTTGACGTTGTCTTCGACGAACTCAACTACCATTTCGACGAAGTTCTGGAAGCCGGTGGGAATGCCCACTGAGGCTTTTTTAGCGGCGCGGGAGAACATCCAGCAGAACAGGATACCGAGGCCCAGCGACCAGCCCATGGAATCCAGGTGCACTGCCCAGAAGCCCATGTCGGCGGCTTCTTTAGGGGTATGTGCCAGGGTCCAGGTCTCAGCGGTCAGCGTGGTGCCATCTTCGCGCACATAGCCGGCAGGCAGTTTGCCATAGGCCATGTTCTGCAAGTGGTGCTGGATGTACTGGGCGGAAGTTATGCCTTCGCTTGCCATGCCAAACTCTCAAGACAATGTTCACGTTGGGCCGGGCGTGAGCCCTAACCAAAAAACTAGCGGCGCGTCACACAGCGAGCAGTAGCCCATCCGTGTAATACAGTCGCAGCGATATATGTGATCGCGAGGTATTCCAGGCGCAGCGGTGGGACCCAATGCAAGGCCACTAAAAACAACACCGCTGCCAGAACAAACTTCCCCAGTTCACCCCGGTAGAACGCCCGCATGGCCAACTCGGCAGCGCGCGCCCCTGTAAATCTGAAGGCCTGCAGCGCAACATAGGCGCTGGGCAAACAGCAAATAACACTCCCCGCGAGGATGGACAGCGCGATGGCCTGATCGAAATAGCCTATCGCCAACGCGAGTAGTGCCCAGGTTCCTTGCTCCCACGCCAGCACCTTGAGAATGGGCGGTCGTGGAATGGCAGCGGTGCGCTTCGATGGAAGTGGCGACACTTTCGCTACCCTGGGAATCTGCCGTATGGGCCTCTTGAAATTGCCACAACCGACCCCACCGGTTGCAGCGCGCCCGCATTATACGGTTGGGGGACCTCAAAAGCAACGCAGGTTGAGGACTCCAAACCCGCGCCAAACCTGAAAATTCCCGCTCAAATTACCAGTGATTTAGACCGTTTTTGTTGGTCTCGATCAAGTTTTAAGGGCTTTGCCCTCATACCACCTGAATGGGCTACTAGGTGTGGTAGCTGAATGCGACGCTAGACACTACTCAGTTCAAGCTGTTGGCTACTCGGGAATAATGCCATAGATCAGATTGAACTTTTTGCGCTGCACAAATTTTTTGCAGGCCGTGCTTCACCCCGTCGGCACAGGCGGCAAACGACTCACTCCGGCGGCGATGCGTCAATCCTTGAAGAAGCGCAGGATGCCTTCCAGCTCATCCAGGCTGCTGTACTTGAACACCAGCTTGCCTTTGCCCTTGGCGCTGTGCTGGATATCCACCGGTGCACCGGTCTTCTCCGCCAGGTCGTCCACCAGGCGGCGGATATCCGGGTCCACCTTGGCCTCGGGTGCTTTTTTGCCGGATTCCGCCAGCAGATTGCGCACCAGCGCCTCGGTCTGCCGCACCGACAAGCCGCGTGCCACCACCTGTTGCGCGGTGCGCGCTTGATCCTCTTTCGGCAGGCCGAGCAGGGCACGGGCGTGGCCCATTTCCAGGTCACCGTGCTCCAGCATGCGCTGCACTTCATTGGGAAGATGCATCAGGCGCAGCAGATTGGTCACGGTGGTGCGTGACTTACCGACTGCTTCAGACACTTCCTGGTGCGTGAGGCTGAACTCGCGCGCTAGCCGGTCCATGGCTAGGGCTTCTTCCATGCAGTTGAGATCTTCCCGCTGGATGTTTTCGATCAGCGACCAGGCGATGGCCGCTTCGTCCGGGATGTCCCGCACCAGCACCGGCACCTTGTCGAGCCCGGCCAGCTGGCAGGCACGCCAGCGGCGCTCACCGGCAATGATCTCGTATTTCTGCGGGCCGATCGGCCGCACCACGATGGGCTGGATGACGCCCTGAGCCTTGATGGACGCGGCCAGTTCTTCCAGCGCCTGAGGTTCGATGTCGCGGCGCGGCTGGTATTTGCCGCGCTGGATGAACTCCACCGGCATGTCGCGCAGTTCACCATCCTGATGGCGGGCAGGGCTCACTGCTGCTTCAACCGCGGCTGTGGGCAGCTCGGTGGCGCTGGCCGGGGCGGGGGCAGTGGTGGTCTTGCCCAGCAGGGCGTCCAGGCCGCGACCGAGGCCGCGTTTCTTTGCCGACATGGGGTTATCCGCTGTAGGTGTTGTACGAGTGGAGTGCCGATTCTAGCAGGTTGCCGGCGGCGCTGTGGATAAGCCTTGTAGGCGTCCTCGCGCGTTGGCTGCCAGTGGCCCAGCCGCGGCTGTTCAGGCTGGCAAGAGGAGGATTTCTCGCGCCAATGACAGATAGGCCTGGGCGCCGGATGACGATTTCTCGTAGTACAGCGCCGGCATGCCATAGGATGGCGCTTCGGCCAGGCGCACATTGCGCGGCACTACGGTGTCGTAGACCTTGCCGGGGAAGTGTTCCTGCAGTTGTTTGGAGACGTCCTGTGCCAGGTTGTTGCGGCCGTCAAACATGGTGCGCAGGATGCCTTCGATCTCCAGCGACGGGTTCAGGTGTTGCTGAATGCCGTCGACGGTATTCATCAAAGCCGACAGCCCCTCCAGTGCATAGTATTCGCACTGCATGGTGATCAGCACCGCATCCGCCGCGGCCAGGGCGTTCACTGTCAGCATGTTCAGCGAGGGCGGACAGTCGATGATGATGTAGTCATAGCGCTCGCGCACGGGCTGCAATGCGTTGCGCAGCCGCTGGGGCTGATCGGTGGTGGGCAGCTGCACCAGGTGAACCTCGGCTGCGGCCAGATCCGCGTTTGAGGGCAGCATGTGATAGCCGGACTGCTCGCAATCCTGCACCACCTGATCAAAGTTTACTTCCCCCATCAACAGGTCGTAGACCTGTGCATCCAGGGCGTGTTTATCCAGGCCGCTGCCCATGGTGGCATTGCCCTGGGGGTCCAGGTCCACCAGCAGCACGCGCTTGTCGTAGTAGGCCAGGGAGGCAGCCAGATTGATGGCGGTGGTGGTTTTACCCACGCCCCCTTTCTGGTTGACGACGGCGATGATGCGAGCCACGGTGGACTTCCTTGCTAGGTACGGGTGATCACGGCGAGCGTGCGGCGCTCGGGGCCGGCTAAGGGCAGTTCGTGCAAGGCCACAACCTTATAGCACTCGGGCAACTGCTTCAACTCATCCTCCACCCGGGCGGATTTCATCGCTAGCCATTGGCCACCCTCGGCCAACAGGTGTTCGGTGAGGGCTACAAAATCCGCCGCCTCGGTGAAGGCGCGGGAGACGATGCACGGGTACAGGCCGGCAGGCTTGAAGGCCTCGACCCGGGTTTGCAGCACCTGGAAGTTGTGCAGCCCCAACTGGGCCTTGACCTGGAACTGGAAGCGGGTCTTCTTGCCGTTGGAGTCGATGCTCATCACCTGCAGCTCTGGGCGCACGATGGCCAAGGGGATGCCGGGCAGGCCGCCACCGGAGCCCACGTCCAACACCGGGCCACACGACACATGCGGCACGATGCTGAGGCTGTCCAGCAGGTGGCGCTCCAGCATCTCCGCCGGGTCGCGCACGGCGGTGAGGTTGTAGGCCTGGTTCCACTTGTCCAGCAGGGCGAGATAGTCCAGCAGCTGGGCCACCTGCGGGTCCGTCAGGCTCACGCCCAGGGCCTCGGCCCCCTTGCGCAGGGGGGCTTCGAATCGGTTGTATGTATGCGTCATCAGGTGTCCGGGCGATATCTGAGAAGTTTCAAGCGCTGGTGCGGTGCCTATCGACACGGCTCAGGCCACGCTGCGCCCCAACAGCCCGCGCTTCTTCAGGAAGATCACCAGCATGGAAATGGCCGCCGGGGTCACCCCCGGGATGCGGGTGGCCTGGGCCAGGGTCTCCGGCCGCTGGGTCGACAACTTCTGCTTGATTTCGTTGGACAGCCCGTCAATGCCGCTGTAGTCCAGATCCTCCGGCAGGCGGGCGGACTCGTAGCGGCGCAGGCGCTCGATTTCCTCCTGCTGGCGGTCGATGTAGCCGGAGTACTTGGCCTGAATCTCCACCTGCTCGGCCACTTCAGCATCCTCCACGCCCTCGCCATTCAGGCCGCACACATCGCGGTAGAGCAGTTCCGGTCGCTTGAGCAGATCCATCAGGCTGTATTCCCGGGCGATCGGGTTCTCCAGCTTGGGATTGACCTGCTCGGCGGCCGGCGTATTGGGGTGGATGTAACTCGTCTTGAGGCGGGTGTTCTCCCGCTCGATGGCCTCGCGCTTGTGGCAGAAGCGCGCCCAGCGGGCGTCGTCCACCAGGCCCAGTTCGCGGCCTTTCTCGGTCAGGCGCAGGTCGGCGTTGTCCTCCCGCAGCAGCAGGCGGTACTCGGCGCGGCTGGTGAACATGCGATAGGGCTCGGCGGTGCCGAGGGTGATCAGGTCGTCCACCAGCACGCCAATGTAGGCCTCATCCCGGCGCGGGCACCAGGGCTCCTTGCCCTGCACCTTCAGCGCCGCATTCAGCCCCGCCAGCAGGCCCTGGGCGGCGGCTTCTTCGTAGCCGGTGGTGCCGTTGATCTGGC
>CAZYQX010000022.1:0-50956 GCA_964649985.1 uncultured Pseudomonadales bacterium
CCTCTGAGGTGGATGCGCTGGAGCAACTGTTGCTGTTCGCGACCTCACTGGTTGCGAACGTGCTGTCTGCCGCTGCCGGGGGTGGCGCCGGCTTGGTGCAGCTGCCGATCCTGATCTTCCTCGGCTTACCCTTCAGCGTGGCCCTGGCCACTCACAAGGCGGCCACCATCGCCCTGGGCATCGGTGCCACACTGCGCCACGCCCGCAGCAGCAAGCTCGATGTCACGCTGTCACTGATCGTGATTGCCGTTGGCCTGTTGGGGGTGGTGGCGGGTGCCACTGCGGTGCTGCTGGTGCCCGAAAAACAGGCAAAGCTGGCACTGGGTGTGCTCACGGTGGGCATGGGGCTCTATTCCATTGCCAGTCCCTCGCTGGGCACTGAGTCTGCCCCCCGCCACCGCGATACGCGCGGCTACCTGATCGGTGCCCTGCTGATCTGGCTGATCGGCTTCTTGAATGGCTCCCTGACCTCCGGCACAGGCCTGTTGCTGACCCTGTGGCTGGTGCGCTGGTTCGGCCTGGACTACAAGACCGCCGTGGCACATACGCTGGTGCTGGTGGGTTTGTTCTGGAACAGCGCTGGGGCACTCACGCTCGGTTTGCAGGCCGAGATCAAGTGGGACTGGTTACCCGCACTGCTGGCAGGCTCGCTGATCGGGGGCTTCCTGGGGGCCCACCTCTCCATCGTGAAGAGCAACCGCTTCGTCAAGCGCTTGTTCGAGGTGGTTACGCTGTTGGTGGGGCTGAAATTGCTGGTGTCCTGAGAGAGCACCGAGCCGGTGGTGCGATGACACACCGGCTCAATGTACTTATCTCACTCCACGCCGAATTGGCGCGTCATGGATTGCAGCTGGTGCACCAGCCCGAGCAGGCGCTCGCTGGCACCGGCGGTATTGCGGGCACTGTTCAGCGTTTGGGTCGAGATTGCCGCGATGGTGTCGACATTGTTGTTGATCTCGTTGGAGACCGCGTGCTGCTCCTCGGCCGCCGTGGCGGTGCGCACGTTCATGTCGGCGATCTGCGAGATGGCATCCCGAATGCGGGCCAGGGCTTCGCTCACCGCGCGGGTCTGCTCCACGCTGATGCGCGCCTGCTCGCCGCCGGTTTCCATGGCGCGCACGGCAGAGAACGAAGTCTCCTGAATGCGCTTGACCATCTGCTGAATTTCTTCGGTGGATTGCTGGGTGGTGACCGCCAGGTTGCGCACCTCATCCGCGACGACCGCAAAGCCGCGTCCTGCATCACCGGCACGGGCGGCCTCGATGGCCGCATTAAGCGCCAGCAGGTTGGTCTGGCTGGCGATGTTGCTGATCACGCTCACCACCGAACTGATGGCTTCGGCATCGCCCCGCAGGCGGTCGATGATGCCCGAGGCCTCCACCACCACCTGGGCGAGGTTCTCGATCTCACGCCCGGCACGTTCCAGTTGCGCCACGCCGCTCTGGGTTTCACGCTCGACTTCCTGCGAGGCCTGGGCGGTTTCCTCCGCGTTCTGGGAAATCTCCGCTACGGCCGAGGTCATCTGGTGCATGGCGGTGACCAGCTGGGCCACATCGCCCTGCTGTCGTGTAACCCCCTCGGTCGTCTGTTGCACCTCGCCGGTGGTGGACTCGGCGACACCGGCCACGGTATGGGAGGCATAGCCCACCCGGCCGATGATGGTACGCACTTGGGCCTGCAGACAGCGAAAAGCGAGTTCGATCTGCCCTAATTCATCCCCGCGGCCGGTATAGACCTGCTGGGCCACCGGGTCGGCAATGATCTCCCGGGCTTTAGCCGCCAGGGCATTATAAGGCGCGGCAATGGCCGCACTTAGCCCCCCCCACGCCAACAAGCTCAGCAGAAGAACGCCCCAGAACCCCAGCCCCGCGCCGGTGGCGGCACCGTAAATCATCAGGGGTAAGAGCGCTGCGATGCCACCCACCATCGCGCGGCGCCCCAGGCTGCCCAGCCAACCCGCCATGCGTTGCGACACACTGAGCCCTTGGCCTTGGCGAATGCGTGAATAAAGCGCCTCGGCACGCTCTACATCGGCGCGCTCGGGACAGATGCGCACCGACTGATAGCCCACTACTTCATGGCCTTCGTAGATGGGCGTTACATAAGCGCTGACCCAGTAGTGGTCACCGTTCTTGCTGCGGTTTTTCACCACCCCGAGCCAGGGTTTGCGCGCCTTGAGACGCTCCCACAACATACCGAACGCTTCCGGCGGCATGTCGGGGTGTCGCACGATATTATGCGGACTGCCGATCAGTTCTTCTTCCGTGAAGCCACTCAGGCGCACGAAGACCGGGTTGGCCTCCAGTATCTTGCCCTTCAGATCGGTACAGGAAATGATCTGCTCACCCGGCTGGAAGCGCACTTCACGCTGGGTGACTGGCGTATTGACTCGCATTGCAAAAGGCTCTCACGAAAGGCTTAGACAAACGTGCCGATTACTATAGACCACGCCGTAGTGAACGCTAATGCGTTAGACAAGCACGTATGCTTCTGCCCGGCTCGACTCAAGCGGCAAGAGCGCCCCCCACCACCTCGAGCATGCGCCCGTCACTGCAGATAACTGACTGACAAATAAAATAGTTAGCCCTAAATAACGCCTTTATATTATGGCAGCTTCACCCCGCTCAATTGGCCGGGCAGCAATATCAGTTAGGCATAACTAAGTAACTGCTAATAACTGTAGATTATCGTTAGATAAGGCGCTGTTTTGTTCGGCGCTTGCTGGGCCAATCTCACATCTCGAGCAGCTCGTCGATCATCTGCAGCGACAACCCCCATATGCGCCGCCCCTCGAAAAAATAACAGGGCAGCGTCCAGTCGCGCCCTTCATACTGCCACTGCATGCTTTCGCGCCGGCTGCGATCGGTGAAGAGTGACAATGGCACCCACACCAGCTCAGCCACCTCATGGTTGGGGCTCATGGGCAGCTCTGCCGGCACGCGGAACACGAACGGGGTAATGATCATCGGCAGCAAGCGCCCCTGACCGCTGGCCTGCAGATCAGACAAACGGCCGAGGTACTGGCCGGCGTGCGCCAGATCGACACCGATCTCCTCGCGGGTCTCCCTGAGGGCGCAGTCGAAGATGTGGGCATCGGCGGCGCGGTCCATCCGCCCACCGGGAAAGCCCATATGCCCAGACCAGGGATCGTGGGCGCGCTCCGCTCGTCGCATCATCAGCAACTGGGCCCCCTCGGGGCCATCGGCCAACATCAGGGCCACGGCTGCCCGGCTCAGCTGCCGGCGTTCCAGGTGCTTCTGTGGGCGAAAGGCCGCCAACTGCGCTGCGATGTCATCCAGCGCAATCATCGCCACCTCGACGCAATACTACGGTCACCGTTTTGTCGCATGTTTGTCATCCCGCAGGCGGAGAATGCAAGGTGCACATCCCCCCTTTTTTGGGCGCAGCCGTAGGCGCCCAGTTTTTTATTTTGCACGCCCCTGTAAGCGAAGCGTGTGCCCACAAGGCCGCCGTTCAGATCACACGTCGATCATGGCCCGCAATGCCGCCACCACAGCCGGATAGTCGTCCGCCTCGGTGATGGCCCGCACCATGGCGATGGAGCCCACCCCCGTGGCTAGCACGCCTGGCGCGCGGGCGAGGTCGATGCCGCCGATGGCAACCAGCGGGTAGTCGGCGCCAAACACCTTGACCCACTGCTGCAACTGCGCCAGCCCCTGTTCGGCAAAGCGCATCTGCTTGGTGGCGGTTTCATAGATGGGGCCCAAGGCGATGTAGCTGGGTTGGATGGCGTGGGAGCGCGCAAGTTCCCACCAACAGTGATTGCTGGTGCCCAGCCGCAAGCCGGCGGCGGCGATGGCGCCGAGGTCGGCTTGATCCAGGTCTTCCTGCCCTAGATGCACGCCGTAGGCGCCGTGCTTGATGGCTAGCTGCCAGTAGTCGTTGATGAACAGGCGGCCACCGTATTGTTTGCTGGCCGCAACCGCCCGGGCGATCTCGGCCTCCAGCGCATCGCCGCTGAGGTGTTTTACCCGCAGTTGAATGGTGGGCACGCCCAGCGCCAGCAGTTTCTCGATCCACTCGGCGGAATCGACCACTGGGTAGAGGCCCAGGGCCAGGCTGCCGCAATCGGCAAACCGGTGAGCGCGGGGTGCGTGGGCGCGATTCAGCACCACCCGGGGCAAGTCGCGCAGATCGCCTGGGAAGCCCAGATGGGCCACCGGGCCGGGTCCGGCGCCGATCTGACGGGCGCCGCGAATGCCCTGGCTGACGTACATCTTGGCCAGCACCAGTGCGTCCTGAAGCTCATAGCCACGCGCCAGACAGGCGGCGATGGCGGCGGACAGCGTGCAGCCCGAGCCGTGGGTGTGCTCGGCGGCCAGGCGCTCCCCCAGCAGCCAGAAGGACTGTTGCGCATCGCAGAAGTAGTCGGCGCTGTAGCCCGGCAGCCACTCGTGGTGGCCGCCCTTGATCAGCACCGCCCCCACGCCGCGCGCCAACAGCTCGCGCGCCGCCTGCTCGATGGCCTCGGCGGAAGCCAGCGACCGGCCCAGCAGTTGCTCCGCCTCGACGTGGTTGGGGGTGAGCAGATCCACCTGGGCGAACAGCCGGTCCAGCGCCACGCGGCCGGCATCGTCCAGCAGGCTGGAGCCGGTGGTGGAGACCATCACCGGATCACACACCACCCAGCCGTCGAAGCCGGCCAGGAAGTCGGCCACCAGGGCCACCACAGAGGCGTCCCCGAGCATGCCGGTCTTCAGGGCGGCGGCAGGCAGGTCGTCGGCCAGGGCCTGGAGCTGGGCACGGAGGTTGGCAGCGGGCGTGACGGCAACGTCGGTCACCGCCAGGGAGTTCTGGGCGGTGAGCGCGGTGATGGCGCTGCAGCCGTGTACGCCGAAGTCGTGAAAGGTGTGCAGGTCGGCCTGGATGCCGGCGCCGCCGCCGGAATCGGAGCCGGCGATGGTCCAGGCGATGGGGAGTGCTGTGCTCATGCGGACATTCCTTACTGCTGGTGCCAGAACGGGGTGCCCAGGGTCGGGGTGCTGGGCTGGGCGGTCTGCCGCTCGGGCATGGCCCCGGCCAGAAAGCCCTGGCGACCGGCGCTGAGAGCGTCGCGGAAGGCGCGGGCCATCATCACCGGGTCGGTGGCCTGGGCCACGGCGGTGTTGAGCAGGATGCCGTCGTAGCCCAGCTCCATCGCCTGCACCGCATGGGAGGGTTTGCCGATGCCGGCATCGACGATCAGCGGCACGAGGGGCAGGCGCTCGCGCAGGGTCTGCAGGGCGTAGGGGTTGATCAGGCCACGCCCGGTGCCGATGGGGGCACCCCAGGGCATCAGCAGCTCGCAGCCGGCATCCAGCAGGCGCTGGCACAGCACCAGGTCGTCGGTGCAGTAGGGGAAGACCTTGAAGCCGTCCTTGACCAGCTGGGTGGCGGCCTCGACCAGGCCGAAGGGGTCGGGCTGCAGGTTGTAGTCGTCGCCGATCACTTCCAACTTGATCCAGTCGGTGTCGAAGATCTCGCGCGACATCTGCGCCAGCGTGACCGCCTCCCGGGCGCTGTGGCAGCCGGCGGTGTTGGGCAGCAGCTTGCAGCCGGTGTCCTTGATGTATTGCCAGATGGTGTTGCCGCCGCCCGCGCCCGGTTGCTGCCGGCGCAGGGAGACGGTAACGACTTCGGCACCAGAAGCTTCGATGGCCTCGCGCATGATCTGCGGCGAGGGGTAGAGGGCGGTGCCAATCAGAAAGCGGCTGTTGAGCGCGGTGCCGTAGAGGGTCCAGGTGTCATTCATGGTGTATGTCTCTTTTACGCGCCAGACGTGAGCTTGAATGGCGGCTTGCGGCCATCGGCCTAAGCCGCCCTGCGCCTTGATCCGTTATAGCCGGTTTATCCGCCCTGCACCGGCGCCAGCACCTCGACCTGCTCACCGGCCTGCAGCACGCGGCTGGCGTATTGGGAGCGGGGCACGAAGGCGGTGTCGATGGCCACGGCCACTTCGCTGGCCTCGAAGCCACAGGCGCTGAGGGCATCGGCCAGGGTGCTGTGCTCGGGGAGCTCGCGGGGCTTGCCGTTGAGGGTGATGTGCATGTTTGTTGTACTTACCTGAACTCGCATTCAACCTTTGAGGCGGCGATGAGGGTGTGTCACCCGCCCTCGCGCCCATTTATCCACACCGCAGCAGCGGTTTTAGCTGCGAAGGCACCGTGATCTATACCGCTTCGCAGCGACGACGAAGCGCCGCTTTCTGCCATCAACCTTCGAGCACTGACACCAGCTGCGGCCAGGGCAGGCCGGCCGGCTCGGCGCCGTTCACCAGCGCCAGCGCCATGCCCACCATTTGCGGCCCCAACAGGTAGCCGTGCCGGTACAGGCCATTGACCCGGGTGAGGCCGGGGCCGTGCTGCAGGCGCGGCAGATTGTCCGGAAAGCCGGGGCGCAGGTTGACCAGGCTGTGCAGCACCTCGGCCTCGGCGAAGCCGGGGTGCACGCTGTAGAGGGCGCTCATCAGCTCCAGGCTGGAGCGAATGGTCACCGATGCCATGGACTCGGACTCGATCTCGGTGGCGCCGATGACATAGACCCGCTCCGGGCGCGGCGCGATATACAACTGGTAGCGCGGGTGCATCAGGCGCACCGGGCGGCTCAGCTGCACCTCGGGGGCGCGCACCACCAGCACCTCGCCGCGCACCCCGCGCAGGGCGGGCAGCTGGGGCTTGGCGCCGAAGCCGCGGCAGTCCAGCACGTGGTCGAAGCGGCGCTCGCCATTGGTGGTGATCACCCGGCCCGGCGCCACGTCCAGCACTTCGCAGATGCCCTGCCACTCGCCGCCCAGCGCCAGGATGCGCTGTTCCACCAGGCGATAGAAGCTGGGGTTGTCCACGCAACCCTCATCCACCAGCCAGGTGGCCTGGCGGAAGCGCTCAGCCAGCTCGGGCTCCAGCTCCGCCAGTTGGGTGGCGGAGAGTTGCTGCACCCGCTGCAGCCGGTCGCCCACCTTGGCCGCCAGGCGCTGGTTGAACTTGAGCCAGTCGCCTTGATCCTGCGGGTGGGCCACCACCAGGCTGCCGGCCTGCTGCACGCCAAAGCTGTGGCCGCACTCGGCCTGCATCTGCTGCTGCAGGCGCTGCCAGTGCTCGACGGCGCTGAGGCCGATCTCGAACACCAGCGGCTCGGCGTTGAGCATCTCGCTGTAGGGCGCCAGCATGGCCGCCGCCACCCAGCCGGCACTGGCCTGGCCGCCGGGGGTGTCGCGGTCGAACAGGGTGACGCGGTGCCCCTGCGCCAGCAGCTGCCACGCGGCGAGGCGGCCGGTGAGACCGGCGCCGGCGATGCCTATGTGCATGTTCGATTCCCCCCCTGCTCCCCGCGACGCCCCGCCAAGGGGGAAGCGTCGCCAGTGAGCGATGGCGTTGCTACGGTTTCATCAGGGCCTGCGCCGTGCTCAGAGCTTTTCCTGGTAGATCTCCGCACCAGTCTCGATGAACTCGCGCGACTTGGCGGCCATCTCCGCCTCCACGTCGATCATGCGGATGGTGTCGGCCTCGCCCAGTTTCATGCCCTGGGCCTCGGCGTAGTCGCGCACGTCCTGAGTGATCTTCATGGAGCAGAACTTCGGCCCGCACATGGAGCAGAAGTGGGCGACCTTGGCGGACTCCTTGGGCAGGGTCTCGTCGTGGTAGGCGCGGGCAGTGTCCGGGTCCAACGCCAGGTTGAACTGGTCCTCCCAGCGGAACTCGAAGCGCGCCTTGGAGAGGGCGTTGTCGCGCAGTTGGGCGCCCGGGTGGCCCTTGGCCAAGTCGGCGGCGTGGGCGGCGATCTTGTAGGTGATGATGCCGGTTTTCACGTCGTCCTTGTTGGGCAGGCCGAGGTGTTCCTTGGGCGTCACGTAGCAGAGCATGGCGGTGCCGTACCAGCCGATCATGGCGGCGCCGATACCGGAGGTGATGTGGTCGTAGCCCGGGGCGATGTCGGTGGTCAACGGCCCCAGGGTGTAGAACGGCGCCTCGTGGCAGTGCTCCAGCTGTTTGTCCATGTTCTCCTTGATCATGTGCATGGGCACATGGCCTGGGCCTTCGATCATCACCTGCACGTCGTGCTTCCAGGCGATCTTGGTCAGCTCGCCGAGGGTTTCCAGCTCGCCGAACTGGGCGGCGTCGTTGGCGTCGGCGATGGAGCCGGGACGCAGGCCGTCACCCAGCGAAAAGGTGACGTCGTAGGCCTTCATGATCTGGCAGATTTCCTCGAAGTGGGTGTAGAGGAAATTCTCTTTGTGGTGGGCCAGGCACCACTTGGCCATGATCGAGCCACCGCGGGAGACGATGCCGGTGGTGCGGTTGGCGGTGAGCGGCACGTAGCGCAGCAGCACGCCGGCGTGGATGGTGAAGTAGTCCACCCCCTGCTCCGCCTGCTCGATCAGGGTGTCGCGGAAGATCTCCCAGGTGAGGTTTTCGGCGATGCCGTCCACCTTCTCCAGCGCCTGGTAGATCGGCACCGTGCCCACTGGCACCGGCGAGTTGCGGATGATCCACTCGCGGGTTTCGTGGATGTTCTTGCCGGTGGAGAGATCCATCATGGTATCCGCGCCCCAGCGGATGCCCCAGGTCAGCTTGGCCACTTCTTCCTCGATGGAGGAGCCCAGCGCGGAGTTGCCGATGTTGCCGTTGATCTTCACCAGGAAGTTGCGGCCGATGATGGTCGGCTCCAGCTCAGGGTGGTTGATGTTGGCGGGGATGACGGCGCGGCCGGCGGCGACTTCCTCGCGCACGAACTCGGCGGTGATCTCCTTGGGAATGCGCGCGCCGAAGCTCTCGCCCGGGTGCTGGGCGGCCAGCAGGCCCTGCTCGCGGGCCTGGGCCAGGGCCATGTTTTCGCGGATGGCGATGTATTCCATCTCCGGCGTGATGATGCCGCGCTTGGCGTAGTACATCTGGCTCACGTTGCCGCCGGCCTTGGCCCGGCGCGGCTTGCGGGTGAGCTCGAAACGGAGAGCATCCAGCGAGCTGTCGGCCAGGCGCTGCTGGGTGTAGTCGGAGGTCTCGGTGGCGAGTTCCTCGGTGTCGTTGCGATCGAGAATCCAAGGCTGGCGGATCGGCGCCAGGCCTTTGCGCACGTCGATGTTAACCTCGGGGTCAGTGTAGGGGCCGGAGGTGTCGTACACCCGCACCGGGGCGTTGCTTTCCAGCTTGGTGGTGCCATCCTTCATGGCCACTGGGGTGGGCGACAGACTGATCTCGCGCATGGGCACGCGGATGTCCGGCCGGGAGCCGGTCACATAGATCTTCTTCGAGTTGGGGAAGGGCTGCAGGGACTGGAGATCGACCTCAGCACTCTCGCGCAGGACTTTGTGTTCGCCGGACTTGTTCATGACACCCTCGCTCATACGGCCTCATCTGACGTGAGACCTGGTCAATCTGGGAGCGGCGAACGGGCGACCGATAAATGCGGTGGGGCGGCAGTGATCGATCCTGTTCCCTACGCCGGCATTACCCAGGTCAGGTTCTACGGGATTCGCGGCAAACCCTGAAAAATCATCGCTGTGGCCAGTGCGGCCAAACGGTTTTTTCACGGCTTGCAAACATTGCGATCTCAGCCAGGCGGTTCGACGCCGCCTTTGGGCACCCCGACAAGATTCCCGCTCAGTGTATGGCCAGCGCCCAGGCAAATCAACGCCAGATTCGGCGGGGTTTTAAACACAGGATTGCGCCGGATCAGGACTGCGGCAGAAGGATCGGCGGCGGCGCCGAGCGGCTGCTAAGCTGCAAGGATTAGCCCAGACGAACGACAGCCCGCAAGCCATGCCCATAGCGATCACCGACGCCCGCCCCGCCACCTGGATTTTCATCGCCCTGTTGGCCGCAGCCGTGCTGGCCAGCGCCCGGGGGTGCCGCCCCCAGGGGGCCTTCTCCCCCGCCGCCAGCCAGGAACTCAAGGGCGTGGCCATCCTCGGCGTACTGTTCGGTCACATCGGCTATTTTCTGGTGTCGGACTACCACTTCCTCTACCCCATCTCCCTCGGCGCCGGGGTCGGGGTCAACGTGTTTCTGCTGCTGTCGGGCTTTGGCCTCACCATTGGCATGCTCAACCGGCGCCTGCCGGCGCTCGAGTTCTACCGCCGCCGCATGATCAAGGTGTTCATCCCCTTCTGGCTGGCACTGGGGCTGTTCCTGCTGATGGACGCCCTGCTGCTGGGGCGCGATTACGGCTTGGCCTACATGCTGCGTTCCGCCCTGGGTTGGTTCCCCCGCGCCGACATGCAGCAAGACATCAACTCGCCCTTCTGGTACATCAGCTGGATGCTGATGTACTACGTGGTATTCCCGCTGGTATTCGATGCCCGGCGCCCCTGGCTCACCGCCTTGGCCACCTTTGCCATTGGCCAGGGGCTGGTGTGGTGGGCGCCAGCCCCAATCGAACAGGTGCGCCGCCTGTATGAAGTGCACACCGTCGCCTTCCCGCTGGGCGTGCTGTTGGCCTGGTGGCTGCACAGCCCGAAGCAGGCCCCCTCGCCCCGGGTGGAGCGCTTCCTGGCCTGGCGGGATCAGCTGCCGCGCCTGCCCCACACCCTGCTGTGCGGGCTGCTGCTGGCGGTGGTGTGCCTGACGCTCTACAAGCACGGGGTGAACAAGGGGGTATGGCGTGAGCAGAGCATCAGCATGATCACCACCTGCGCCTTGATGCTGTTGTTCATGCTGAAGCGGGTGGAGTTCGGCCTGGTGGCGCTGGTAGGGGAATATTCCTACGAGATCTACCTGCTGCACTGGCCGTTGATGGCCCGCTACGACGTGCTCTACCCGCTGATGCCCGCCTGGGCGGCCACGGCGCTGTATCTCGCGCTGTTCCTGGCACTGGGCTGGCTGATGCAGCGGCTGACGGGCCCGATCGGCCAGTGGGTAGACGGCAAGCGACAGCGTGCATGACCGGGCACCACTCATCTATGCTTCGGATAAGCGCGTTCAGGAGTCCCGCTACCCGTGTGTGAATTGCTCGGCATGAGTGCCAACACCCCCACCGACATCATGTTCAGTTTCACCGGCCTGATGCGCCGGGGCGGCGTGACGGGCCCACACAAGGACGGCTGGGGCATCGCCTTCTACGAAGGCCGCGGGGTGCGCATGTTCCACGATCCTGCCCCTGGTGCCGAGTCTGAAATAGCCCAACTGCTGCAGCGCTATCCGATCAAGAGCGAGCTGGTGATCAGCCACATCCGCCACGCCAATGTGGGCGGGGTGAGCCTGGTCAACACCCATCCCTTCTCGCGCGAGCTGTGGGGCCGCCACTGGGTGTTTGCCCACAACGGCCAGCTGAGCGACTTCCACCCAAGCGCGGGTTTCTACCAGCCGGTGGGCGACACCGACAGCGAGGCGGCCTTCTGCGACCTGCTGAACCGCCTGCGCAACGCCCACCCCGACGGCGCCCCGTTGGACGCGCTATTGCCGCTGATGGTGGAGGCCTGCGACGAGTACCGCCGCCACGGGGTGTTCAATTGCCTGTTGGGCAACGGCAACTGGCTGTTCAGCTACTGCAGCACCAAGCTGGCCAGCATCACCCGCCGGGCGCCATTCGGCGCGGCGGAGCTAAAGGATGTGGAGCTGGTGGTCAACTTCCAACAGCAGGCGGGCGCCCATGACGTGGTGACGGTGATCGCCACCGAAGCCCTCACCCGCAACGAGCAGTGGACGCTGTTTCAGCCGGGGGAATGGCGGGTGTGGCGCAAGGGAGAATGCATTGCCCAAGCCGACATGCCCAGTGCTCAGGTAAGCCCCGTTTAATAATTCAACACACTAAAAACGCTGCTTGTAATAGCCAAAATAACATATAAACTTTTGCTTTCACGGCTAAATACATCTATCCAGGGAAGGTAGCGCAGACGAGGCTACCCGCCCCATGACCCTTGCCAGACTTTACAGGCTGATACTGATCGGCAGCCTGAGTGGCGCCCTGCTCGCCAGTGCATTTACCTGGCACAGTTACCGGGAAGTGGAATTGGCGCGCGCCGATGCCGAGCGCGCCGGCGAAGCCGTGCGCGAGTTTCTCGGCCTCGCCCGCAATATTGTGCAGATCCAGCAATTCACCACCGATGGCAGTCTAGTTGGAGAAAGCGCGCCACTGGATGAGGCCCGCGCCAACGCGCGAGAGGCCCAGCAACGCATCGAACGCCTGCAAACACTGGCAGAATCCCAGCAACTCCAGGCCCTGAGCCGTGGCGTTGACCAGCTGCTCGCCGTCGGCCTGGACATGTACCAGGCCTACCAGCACGGCGGGCGGGCAGCCGGCAACCCCGTCATGGAAAAGCTCGATGCCGCCAGCGCGGAGCTGGATGGGTTGGCGCGCCAGGAAGGCGAGCGACTGGAACAACAGCGCAAGACAACCCAGCAAAGACAGGACAACGCCATACAGAAGCTGGAACAGCTAGGCCTGGCACTCGTCATGCTGCTGTGCCTAGTGGCGGTCACCTTTGTCGCCCTGCTGCGACAACACGTGCTACGCCCCATTAGCGTCCTCGACCAACAGATCGCCGATCTGATTGGCGGCGGCGGCGACTTGACCCTGAGGCTTCCCGCCACGCGCGAAGATGAACTTGGCCAGGTTTCGGCTAAGTTCAACCGCCTGCTGGATAGCTGGCTGACCATGATGCGCGAATTGGCCGCCGCCAATGGCGAGCTGCTGAACACGGCCAGCGCATTGGATCAGCAGGCGAGCACCAGCCTCAGCAACGCAGAAGCCCAGGCCAACGCCACAGACCAGGTGGCCGTCGGCGCCAATCAGTTGGAGCAATCGGTGCAGGAGATCGTCGCACTGACCCAGGAAGCGGTGGCACAGGCCCAACAGGCGGAACAGGATGCCCAGCGCGGGCACCAGTCTTCGCGCGATGCCGCCATACGCATGGAGCAGCTGCATCGCAGTGTGCTGCACACCACCGAGGTCATTGAGCGCCTGGCGGAGGGCAGCCAACAGGTCACCGCCGTGCTGGAAGTAATCCGCTCGCTTGCCGACCAAACCAATCTATTGGCACTCAATGCCGCCATCGAGGCGGCCCGCGCCGGTGAGCTGGGGCGAGGCTTTGCCGTCGTGGCGGATGAAGTGCGCGTACTGGCCAATCGCACCCACCAGTCAACCGCCGAAATTGATCACATCATCGGCACACTGCTGCGTACCTCCAAAGAAGCCGTCGCTGCGATGAGCGAAAACCAGCAGCTCACCCAAGAAGCCACTTATCTAGTCGAGCACATGGGTAACGATCTGCAAGACATTGCCGCAAGAGTACTGAATATCGCCAGCCGCAGTGACCAGGTTGCCTTGGCCATTGGCCAGCAGCGACAGTCGATTGCGCTCACCCATCACAAAGTGCTGGACATATCCGTCATTGCCACGGCCAATGTGGACGAATCCCGCCAGCTCTCGGTGCAGTCCAACCGCATGGCGGCACTGGCCGCGCAAATTGCAGCTTACGTTGCCAACTACAAGCTTTAACAGGCGGTTGAAATACCCGATCAAGGAATGCTGCACAAGGCTGGAATGGGCGAGCCGCAGCGAAGCGGAGACCACGTCCGAAGGGACGCGGCGCAAAGTGCCGGTATAAAAAGCGGACGCCCACGCTGCGGCAAACAACGCCGAGCAGCTCCGCCCGCCCCCCCACCTGGGAGGTGCCAGGGGGTCGCCTGTTCAATGCCTGGGTATCGCTACCGCCGGCCATGGGAGACACGCCGCTAGCGGCAGCGTGACACCACATCCTCCAGCAGACGGCCGGTGCGGGCCGACACGCCCGGCAGGTTCAGCCCCCGCACGGCAACCCCCCGTGCAGACTCACACTGCCCTTGGGACTGATAGTGTTTGGCCAGTGCCAGATAGACATCGGGGCTATGGGGGGCAAGGCGCTGAGCCCGCTCAAGCAGGCGGTGAGCCTGGGCGCGCTCACCACGGGCATCCAGTGTGCGAGCCTCCATCAGCAGCTCGCTAGCCGGCCCCGGCAGGTCTGCCGCGGGCCCTTCCATGCGCGCGCCCCCGCCCCGCTCAAACGGCGTACAGCCCGCCAGCCACAGCAACAAGGCAAACGCACGCCATCGCCGCATCAGAACCTCAACCAATCCAAAACATTGTCGATTTTGTCGCGCAGATCGCGGCCCGCATCACCGGGTGCGCTGGCCGGTGCGGTCGCGCCACCCGCGCAGCCACCGCCAGCCAGGGGGCCGGTGCCCGCCACAAAAGGCATCAGCCGGGCACCGGCACAACCGTTGCCGGAAGCGCGCCCGTTGCCGTCCACCCAGGCCATTTCAATGCCCGCCGGGCGCGGAGGATTGAAGGGCTGCCGCGCCGCCTCGGCCATCAGGCTGGCCCAGATCTGGGCGGCACCGGCGCCGCCGGTGAAGCGGGTCGGCTGGTTGTCATCGCGGCCCAACCACACCACCGCCACCAGATCGCCGGAATAGCCGGCGAACCAGCTGTCGCGCTGGTCATCGGAGGTGCCGGTCTTGCCGGCCACGGTGAAACCCCGCGGCACCACCTTGTAGATGCTGGCGGCGGTGCCGCTGGCCACCACTTCCTTCATCGCCGCATTCAACAAATAGACCGCCGCCGGCGAGGCCACCTGTTCCACCTGAAAGCCGTAGCGGCTGAGCGGTTTGCCCTGGGCATCGACCACCTCGCGGATGGCCCGCAGAGGCGAGCGGAAACCGCCGGACGCCAGACTCTGGTACATGCCCGCCACTTCCAGTGGCGAGAGATCAATGGCCCCCAGCATCACCGAGGGCAGCTTGGGTATGTCGCGCGCCACGCCGAGCTTGTGCATGGTATCGACCACCCGCCCCACCCCCACTTGCAGCCCCAAGCGGGCGGTGGACTGGTTATAGGACTCGGCCAGCGCCTTGAACAACGCCGGCTCACCATGATTTTTCTTGTCGTAGTTGCGCGGCTGCCACAGGCGGCCGTCACCGCCCTTGTGGCTGAGCGGCGCGTCGGAAATGGGCGTGGCCAGGTTGTAGCGCCCGCTCTCCAGTGCCGCCAGGAACACCGCCGGCTTGGCCAGCGAGCCGATCGGCCGGTGGGCATCCACGGCGCGGTTGTAGCCGGCATAGCGCGCCTTGCGCCCGCCCACCACGGCGGCCACCTCGCCGGTGTCCACGCTCAGTACCACCACGGCACCCTCCAGAGTGCCTGGGCTGAGGCCCTTGTCCTGCTCCAGCTGGTTGGACACCTCGGCCAGGGCGCGCTCCGAGGCGCGCTGGGCGATGGGGTCGAAGCCGGTGAAAATGCCCAGGCCCTCGGCGGTGAGGTCTTCAGGGCGATAGTCCCGGGCCAGCTGTTTGCGCACCAGATCCAGATAGGCCGGGTAGCTGGCGCTGCCACTCCAGGCCTTGTCGGCCACGTCCAGCGGCTTGGCCTTGGCGATGGCCACATCGTTGGCACTGGCGATGCCCTGCGCTTCGAGCACATCCAGCACCACGTTGCGCCGCTGCAGGGCGCGCTCCGGGAAGCGCCAGGGGTCGTATTGTGAAGCGCCTTTCACCGCCCCCACCAGCAGGGCGATCTGGTGCAGCTCCAGCTCCCGCAGCGGCTGGCTGAAATAGTGCTGGCTGGCCAGGCCAAAGCCGTGAATGGCGCGATTGCCCTGCTGGCCCAGATAGACCTCATTGAGATAGGTCTCGAGAATCTGCTGTTTGCTGTAGTGCAACTCCAGCAACAGCGCCATCACCGCCTCGACGGCCTTGCGCCCCAGGGTGCGGCGCTCGTCCAGGTAGAAGTTTTTCACCAGCTGCTGGGTGATGGTGCTGCCCCCCTGCATGGGGCCGCCGGTCAGGTTGTTGAACAGGGCGCGCAAGATGCCCTTGGGCGACACCCCCAGGTGGTGCTCGAAGTCGCGATCCTCCACCGCCAGCAGCGAGGCCACCACTGCCGGGGGTACCTCATCCAGCCTGACCAGGATGCGATCCTCCTTGCTGGCCGGGTAGATGCCGCCGATCATCATCGGCTCCAAGCGCACCAGCGACAGCTTCTTGCCGGCGCCATCCTGCAGGCTGCGCAGCTGCTGGCCATCGAAACTCAGGCGCAGCTGGCGCGCCGGCTCCACGCCATCAGCAAAATGGAAGCCCCGGGTGTTCACCTGATAGCCGTCCGCCGTGGCCTGCGCCGCCCCCGAACCGCCCGGCTCGAAGCGATAGCCCAGGGCGCGCAGCTCCCACTCGAAATCATCCCGCCGCAGGGGCTTACCGGGGTAAAGCTCCAGCGGACGGGCGTAGACCTTGGCGGGGATGGCCCACTTGTGGCCGTCGAATTCGGTGGTGACCAGGGCGTCCAGATAGATCAGCACCGGCACGGCCAGCACGCCCAAGGCGAGACTGGCATGCCAGAAAAAGGTCTTGAGACGGGGGGTAAGCCTGCGGCGTTTCAAACAGCTAGTCCATCCAGATGCAAAAGGCGAGCATACAACGACGCGGGCATGGCGCGTGCGCTCTGGTTAACAGATCTTGCACCCGTGCGTGCAGCGCGGATAATAGCGCGCTTTGAAACTGGCTAACGGCGGCAACATGAAGCAATACCACATCTACGGCATTGGCGCGGGCCTGGTCGACACCGAAATCCAGGTGGATGACGCCTTCCTGGCCCAAATGGGGGTTGAGAAGGGCCTGATGACACTGGTGGATGAAGCCCGCCAGCACGCACTGATGGACCATCTCAAAGACCACCTGGTGCACTCCAAGCGCGCCAGCGGCGGCTCCGCCGCCAACAGCGTGATCGCCGCCAGCTATTTTGGCGCCAAGGCGTTCTACACCTGCCGGGTGGCCAACGACGACAACGGCGAATTCTACTTGGATGACATGCTCAAGGCCGGTGTGAAATGCGCCAGTCAGGGCCTGCGCCCCTCCGGCATCACCGGCAAGTGCCTGGTGCTGATCACCCCCGACGCCGAGCGCACCATGAACACCTTCCTCGGTGTCAGCGAGACCCTCAGCGTGAGCGATCTGGATCACGAAGCCCTGGCCGCCTCCGAATACCTGTACATGGAGGGCTACGTAGTGACCTCCCCCACCGGCCGGGCCGCCGCCATCGAGGCGCGCAAGATTGCCGAGAGCAAGGGCGTGAAGACCGCCATCAGCCTGTCGGACCCCGGCATCGTGGCTTACTTCAAGGACGGCCTGCGCGAGATGATCGGCCAGAAGGTTGACCTGCTGTTCTGCAACAAAGCAGAAGCCATGGAGTGGACCGGCGCCGAGACCCTGCCCCAGGCCATCGACGAGCTGAAGAAAGTGGCCCGCAGCTTCGCCATCACCCTGGGCGCGGAAGGCTCACTGGTGTTTGACGGCGCCAGCCTGTTCGACGTGCCCGGCCACGCAGTGAAAGCGGTGGACACCAATGGCGCGGGCGACATGTTTGCCGGCGCCTTCCTCTACGCCATCACCCACGGCAAGAATTTCGAGCAGGCCGCCCTGCTGGCCAACGCCGCAGCGGCCGAGGTGGTGTCGCGCTTCGGCCCGCGCCTGCCGGCCAAACGCCACGCCGAAATTCTGAGCGCGGTGTACAGCTAAGCGCCTGCCTGCCGCCGGCCCTGATCGCCCACCTACCATGGGCGCGATCAGGGCCGTGTGGCCTGCGACATTTCAATACCCGCCATAGCGCAGGCTGGTGAAATCGCTGAAAGTCTGGCGATAGCCACCCACTTCGCACTCCGCCCGCAAGCGCAGGCTGTACAGCCCCGGCCCCGGCGGCGTCCAGCGCCCCAGCGCACCACCGCTTGCCACGCGCCCTTTGCCGGCCAAGCCGGTGGCTTTCCAGCGTCCATCGCGCATGCAGGCCCAGGGGTCGGCCCCTGCACAGTACTCCACCTGCCACGCCGTTACACCCTGCTCGCCATTGCGCACCTCGCCACGCAAGTCGAGCGCTGCCATGCCGCCGTTGAGCACAGGTTCGATGCGCACCGCCAGGGGAGAAAACAGCGGGTCGCCATAGAGCACACCGCTCACATTGAGTTCTCCCAGCCACACCGCATCCCCCAAGGGCAATCCGCGCATGAAATAACGCATGGCGGTCTGGAAGTGATCGGTGCCGCCCAGGGCAGCCATGGCATTGCTGAAAAAACTTCGCCCGCCGGATTGATAATGGCTGACGGAACCAAAGAACGCCGTGCCATTGAGGCGATTGAGAAAGCCCACCGCATAGTCGCCGGTATCCGTCTGCTCATGCCCCTGATCAAACTGGCCGTTCTGCAACACGGATACCCCCCGCTCATCCAGCAACTGCACATCGTCGACCCCCAACGGCGCCAGCAGCCCAGGCACCGAGATACTCAGCCCCAGGCGCACATAGCGGCCATCCCAACCCGGCGATGCCCCTCGGGACACAGTGAAACTGCGCTCGACGCGCTGCCATCCCGCCCCCGGCACCAGCTGAACATAGCCCTCATCCGGCCTGAACTCCCGCAAGGCCACCGCGCCGTTCACCTTCTCGTCGGCCGCCGCCAACAGCAGCAATTTCACCTCCCCCGACAAGGGGGCAGCGCCGGTATGTTTGACCCAAAAGCTCAACGAAAAGCGCTGGGCGCCTTGCGCCGGCAGCTGGCGCGGGGAGGGCAAGGCTGCCAGCTGAGCCAGTGACAGGCGTTGAGGGCGTGCGGGACAGCCGCCGGGCGCCGCCGCCAACGACTGGGGGCTCTCAAAACAACGAGCATCCGCCTGAGCCTGAGGCCCGCCCCAAAGGCTCACATTATCCCCGTGGCCATCATCTGAGCGCAGCGCAGGCAGGGCCAGTCCGAAGCCCTCGCCATCCCTATCCATGCGTTGCTCATCGCCCCGCCACATGCCCTCACCCCAGCCCCAGGCGGTCGGCTTGGCCGCCAGATAGGCCAGGGGGAAGGATACCTGTTGGGTGCCCACAAAGCCTGGCGCCACCCCCACACAGCGCGTGTCTATCTCGCGGAACACGTCTTCCGAGGCGGCGCGGCAGGCCTCAGCGGCCTCGCCTTGCAACGCACGGCAGAGGGGCGCCTGGCCCTTGCCGCATGCGCCGGCGACACGACGGTACTTCAGCAGGTTGGCAAAATGGCCGGCACTGGCCTGGCTGCCGTAGATGTCCCCCTGAAGCAGCACGCGCTCTGGCCCCTTCGGCGCCGCAAGCCAATCACCGTGTAACAATGCAGCCCGGCAGCGCGCGATGGCCTGGCTCCCGGCGGCCATGCAGCTCGCGCTAGATTCGCCAAATACCGCCAACATCAAGCGCGCCCAACTCTCCGCCGGCGTGCCCCAGACATTGCCCGGCGCCGCAGTGGCTTCCGCATCCACCAGATAGCGCCCCACCACACCCTCGCGCTCAGCCGCCAAGGCGCGATCCAGCAGGCGTTTGGCTGCCCCCGCCGTCAGGCCATCGATGCGGCCCACCACCAGTTCGCGATCCAGCAGGGCGTTGATCGGGCGCATGCCGCGCCCATCCGGCGCAAAGCCGGCCCAACGGCTCTCCTGGCCATAACGGCCACTACTGCCAAATACGCCATTCAGTTTTTGTGTCGCGTAGTCGTGATAATTGAGTAACTGGAAGCGCAGCAGGTTATCCACCGAGGTGGGCATCCAGATGGGATTGCGGCCGCGGAAATCCAGGAAATCGCCCCCCGGATAATCCATGCGCACGCGCGAGGGCACGCCTAGCGTGGTCACCAGATAGTTGACGCCACTCCCAGTGCGAATCTGCTCCAGGCTAGCGTCGCAGTAACGCGGGGTGCGCCCCTTGCCATCCTCGGCACAGGCCGGCGGCTCGGCGCGGGCCATGCGCAGCAGGTGAGCGAGCAGCTGCTCCCGCAGCACCGCATAGGCCTGCCAGTCGATGAAGAAATCAGTAGGCGCATAGACCCGGGCAATGGCCGCCGGGGCGATGCCGCGCCGCTCGGCGTAGTAGCGCCCCACCTCGCAGGAGTCCGGGGAGTTTTCATTCACCACCACCAACACATCCACCCGCGTGCCCTTGAGGCCGTCGAAATAGTCCGCCGGGCAGGCGCCCGCCGGCCTGGCCAAGGTGATCAGCAGGGCCGCCAGCGCGCAAAACACCATCTTCACGATTGGTCATCCTTTCATGAGGCAGTAACATAGGGGTTCATTATCGACCCAGATGGCGTGAACATGCACACCCCGCTCGGCAGGCTCATCGAGCCCAGTGAACTGGCCCTTCACCTCGATGACAAACAATTGATCATCGTCGACGTGTCCAGCCCCGACAATTATCGCAACGGCCACGTGCCCGGTGCCATTCACCTGCCGCCCGGCGCGCTGATGCGCGGCAAGCCGCCGGTGCCCGGCAAGCTACCGGAGCTGGAGGACCTCAACGACCTGTTCTCCTATCTGGGCCTGAGCCCGGACAAACACGTGGTGGCCTACGACGACGAGGGCGGCGGCTGGGCTGGTCGATTGCTGTGGACGCTGGACGTGATCGGCCACCACCAGTGGTCCTACCTGGATGGCGGCATCCATGCCTGGCGCGACGACGGCCTGCAGCTCTGCACCGAGATCGCCCGCCCGGAACAGACCGACTACCACTGCCAGCTCCACCCCGGCCCCCTGGCCGAGCTGGAGGATGTGCTGGCCAGCCTGGGCCAGCCCGACAGCATCGTGTGGGATGCCCGCTCGCGTGAGGAATACCTGGGCCTGCGCTCCCCGGCCCTGCGCCACGGCCACATCCCCGGCGCGGCGCACCTGGACTGGCTGGATCTGATGGACCGCAATCGCAGCCTGCGCCTGAAACCGCTGGAGGAGATCCGCGCCACCCTGGCCGGGCTGGGCATCAGCGCCGACAAGACCATCTACACCCACTGCCAGAGCCACCACCGCTCCGGGCTGTCCTACCTGGTGGGACAGCTGCTGGGGCTCAACATCAAGGCCTACCACGGCTCCTGGGGCGAGTGGGGCAACCGGGAAGACACCCCGATCAAACAAGGAGCAGAACCCTGATGCGCGACTCTCTTTTCATCCTGGCGCAACACCTGCTGCCCCAGCATCTGCTGTCCCGAGTGGTGGGCTGCCTGGCGGAATCCCGCCTGCCGTTGATCAAGAACACCTTCATCCAACGCTTCGCCGCGCGCTACGGCATCGACATGAGCGAGGCCGCCGAGCCCAATCTGCTGGCTTATGAAAACTTCAACGCCTTCTTCACCCGGGCCTTGAAAGCGGGCGCCCGCCCCATCGCCGCCGATGCCAAGGCCATCGCCTGCCCGGCGGACGGCGCCATCTCCGAGATCGGCCCGATCAGCGACGGCCGGGTGCTGCAAGCCAAGGGCCGCGACTACAGCCTGACCCAGCTACTGGGCGGCGACCCGGCCCTGGCCGAGCGCTTCTACGGTGGCCAGTTCGCCACCGTCTACCTCTCGCCGCGCGACTACCACCGGGTGCACATGCCCTTTGGCGGCACCCTGGAGCGCGCCATCTACGTGCCCGGCGACCTCTACTCGGTAAACCAGACCACCGCTGACAACGTCGACAGCCTGTTCGCCCGCAACGAGCGCCTGGTGTGCCTGTTCCAGACCGAACTGGGGCCGATGGCGGTCATCCTGGTGGGTGCCATGATAGTGGCCGGCATCGAGACGGTGTGGTCCGGCCAGGTGGCCCCGGTGGGCAAGGTGCCCCAGGTGCAGCACTTCCCGCCCTTCGCCAGCGAGGTAAAACTGGACAAGGGCGCGGAGATGGGCCGCTTCAAACTGGGCTCCACCGCCATCGTGCTGTTTGGCCCCGGCGTGATGGAGTGGGATGCCAGCCTCGCCAACGGCAGCCCGGTACGCATGGGGCAGGCCATGGGTCAGGCAATCTGATCTCTGATGCGTCAGGGGGTTGCCCATCCCCCTGACGCCGCCGTCAGCCACCCTCGCCCACCGCGAGACAACGCCCCGCCGCAGCACATCACAGCCACAGCGAGAAATACGGCGTTCGTTGTCTAAAGTCATGGATGTTTAATCAGCACGGCATTAACATGCTTCTGTGCTGGCAAAAGCGTGCGCCAGCGTGCCACGAACAACCATGGAGGTGAAATATGAAAATTCTACGCAACGCCATCAAATCAACCGCCGCGGCCATCGCCATGTGCACGGCGTTCTCCGCACATGCCGTGCCGATCACGTTGACCAAACTGACCGGACTCACCGGCGGCGCACCTGCGGCCACCGCCGTTTATGTGGCAAGCCTCGCAGACACCGGCCTCTCGAGCATTGCCGCCATCTCCATCACCGACAATAGCGGCGGTTTGGGCGGCGCCACAGGCCAGTTCAGTGGCTTTGATCTTGATGCACTGATTCTCTCCAATACCCTGGTAGGCTCAGCGGGAGGCGCAGCGGCACTGGTCGGTCTGGGCGGGCTGGACTACGGCGCCGGAACCACCTTCATCCCCGGCAGCCAGCGCGCGCCGGCTGACGCCAAACTCTTCGGCACCGATCTCAGTGGCACCGACGTGAATAACGCCGTAGCCACGCTAGGCGCCTTCGACGGCAACGCAACCACCGCCATCCCTGGTGCAGGCGGTTTTATCAGCCTGGGCGATGGTGGCCGGCTGATTTTCAACCTGGCCGCGCCGATCTCCACCGCCGGCTTGTACCTGTACCTGGGCGAAGTAGGGGACAACGGAGAAGTGCTAACGGCCGACATCCAGGCCTACGACACTCCCGTTCACGTGCCCGAGCCAGGCGCGCTGGGTATGCTGGCGGCGGGTACCGCACTGCTGGCGTGGCGCCGCCGCCAAAGCGCCTAAGCCCAACACCTTCCCCTCAGACCAAAAGAGGCGCCTAGCGCCTCTTTTTGTTACTCACTTTTGCCGTAACCACTGACCCCCAAGCGCGGCCGTTTATCGAAACGCCACTCAGCATGTTTGCCATTGGCATCCACAAAGTACATGAACACTTGTACGTGGAACGAGCCCTCGCCCGCTTCCAGCGGTTTGCGCCAGTGGGGCACCTCCGAACCGCGGTAGATGACCGCATCCCCCGGCTCCAGTTTGCATTCCTTGACGCGCTGATCCACGTCTCGCAGCCAAAGACCCCAGCGATACTCCGGGTCCTGGCCGGCGTAGTACGCCCCCAGGCAGAGGGAACAACTGATTTCACAGGCCGGGCGATCCACGTGCTGAACCAACTCGTCACCCGGTTTGTAGACGCGGTAGTAGCTGTGCGTGGGGAGCAACTTCAACCCCGTTATGTTCTCCACCCACGGCTGCACGAACATCAGCAGACTCTCCATCAGGTGGTCACCGTACTTGGCGTGGGTACCAGGGACCTGTCCATCGGTGGACTCAAGGCTGCACTCAAGACTGCGCTTGAACAACGCATACGAAGTGGCCACATTGCACAGATCGGGAGAGACAAACCCCGGCACATGCACAAACTTGTGCTCGTTAAAGTACTGTTGAAACTGCTCCAGCATTGATGGTCCCCTGTCTTTTTATAATATTCGGGCTGACCGCGCCCTCATCGCCCACCAGTATAACCACGGCCTGCCAGCTACAGCCAATCAGTTTCAGCCAAAGCGCGCCTTAAAGCCCTGCCCCACACGCAGCATATAATCCTGTTTCTCGGCCAGACTGGCCTGGGGGTTTTCCATCACGAAGGGGAAGGTCCAGTTCTTGATCGCCGTTACCCCCACCGCCTGCAGGCGCTCCACATCCCGCTCGTCAAACGCGCCCCAAGGTTGAATGCTCATGATCTCGAATGGCAGGTGGTCGCGCTGATACTGCTTGCGGTACTCCTGCAACTGGCTGACCAGGGCGATGCATTCATCTACACCCTCACCCGTCCCCATCCAGCCATCCCCCAACCGGGCGGCGCGCTTCAGGGCCGCCTCGCTCTTGCCGCCGATCCACAGCGGCACCGGTTTGTTCACCGCCGGCAGCATCAAGGCGCCCTCAACGTCGAAGAACTCGCCGTGAAAAGTCACCGCCTCACCGGTCCACAGCGCACGCATCAGGGCGATACATTCGTCGAAGCGCTTGCCGCGGCGATGGAAGTCCACGCCGAAGGCGTCAAACTCCTCTTTCATCCAGCCACTGCCCACCCCGGCCACCACGCGGTCAGCCGAGATATGCGCCACCGTGCCCAGCATCTTGGCGATGTGGAAGGGGTTGTGCAGCGGCAATACCTGCACCGCGCTGCCCATGCGCAGACGGGTGGTGACCGCCGCCATGGCGGCGCAGGTGGTCCACACCTCAGACCACAGCTCACGGGTCTCGAACGCCGGGGCATCCTCCGGGCTGTAGGGGTGTTTGGAGCGCAGGTGCTCGGGGTGGAACACATGCTCCGCCAGGGTAACGCCGTCAAACCCCGCCGCCTCGGCGGTTTTTGCCAACGCAATGAACTCGTTGGGGTGTGAGTAGGAAATTGACTGCCACAGTTCCATCAGATAACCCTCGGTTGCCGCGAACAGAACCCGCAGGTTCCGCCTAGAGCCCCATCATACCGCGCGCGTCGGCTGAAAAAATCGGCCATTGGGACGAGTCCCGCCGCGCCATAACATCTAAACTTTGTTGAGGTCCTTCAATGCTGATCTCAATGCGCCAGCTGTTACTACTTTCGGTGATGATCTTCGCGGCCACCTCGCCGGCACTCGCCGGTGACTACACCGCTTGCTACGAGCCCTGGCCGCCCTACGCCATGCCCGTCCAGGCCCGGCATACCGGCATCGCCGTGGATGCCATCGACCAGGCCATGGCCAGACTAGGCCATCGGGTACACTACCGCGCCATGCCTTACGCCCGCTGCACCGTGGAAGCCGCAGCAGGTCAGGTCGACATCGCCTTCTTCGTTGCACCCGAGGCGGCGCCCGCCATGCAGTCCAGCGAGGTTCCCCTGGGCTGGTGGTTGGCCGCCGCCGTGGTGCGGATCGACAGCCCACATCACGCCTATCAAGGCCCCAAGCAGTTTGCCGGCGCCACCGTGGGCACCATCATCGGCTACACCTATCCGACAGCAATCGAGACCTATCGCCACTGGCGCATCGAGCCGGTCGCCGATGCGGTGGGTAATCTGCGCAAGCTGGACGCCGGCCGGGTCGACGTGGTCTTCGAAGATCTTCTATGGAGCCAGGACATTGCACGACAACAGCAACTGGGTATTCGCGCACTGCTACCCTTGGTAGCCGCAGAGCCCAACTACGTGCTGTACGGTCCCCGACTGGCCCACGCCGTTGACGAGCTCGAGCAGGAGCTGCACGCCATGAGCCTGGATGGTCGTCTGGATACCCTCTACCGCCAGCATGCGAAACGTTCGTTGGCCGACATCCAGGCCATGGCAGAAAACGCCCTGCGACGCTGAGCCAGAAAAATCCGCCTATAATTTGATCAGGCCGCCTGCCCCACCGGCAGCCCGGCCCAGGCCCCTCCACCCGAGGGCCCAGCCCGCCGCGCGAGGAGCACACCATGCCTCACTCAATCGCGGTGATCGGCGCCGGCCGCATCGGCGCCTGTATCGCCAAGGCTCTGGCCCACAGTGGCCGCTTTGAAGTGACGTTGGCAGATCACCTGCCCGCCGCCCTGCACGGCCTGCCCCCCCACCCCCAGCTGCACACCCTGCCCCTTGATGTACACGATGCCCCCCAACTGGCGGCGTTGCTAGGGCGGGTGAGCGCGGTGATCTCCGCCTGCTCTTTCCACGAGAACCGCACCATCGCCGAAGCCGCCCTGGCCGCCGGCTGCAGCTACTTTGACCTCACTGAAGATGTAGAAACCACCCGGACGGTGCGGGCGCTGGCCGAGCACGCCCGCAAGGGCCAGATTTTCATGCCACAGTGCGGCCTGGCACCGGGTTTCATCGGCATCCTGGGGCACGCCGTGGGCCAGCGTTTCGACCAGCTGCACACCCTCAAACTGCGGGTGGGCGCCTTGCCGGAGTACCCCTCCAATCAGCTGATGTACAACCTCACCTGGTCCACCGAGGGGCTGATCAACGAATACTGCAACTCCTGCGAGACGCTCAAGGAGGGCCGTTACTGGGAGGCCCAGGCCCTGGAGGGGCTGGAGACCTTCTCCCTGGATGGCGTGGAGTACGAAGCCTTCAACACCTCAGGCGGCCTGGGCACCCTGTGCGAAACCCTGCACGGCCAGGTGCAGGAGCTGAACTACAAGACCATTCGCTACCCCGGCCACCGCTACCTGATGGACTTCCTGATCAACGGACTGCGCCTGGGCGAGGCCGGCGAGCGACGCGCCATGCTGAAGAAGATTTTCGAGAGCTCCGTGGCCGGCACCCAGCAGGATCTGGTGCTGGTGGTGGTGGCCGCCACCGGCCTGATGGAGGGCCGCCTGATGCAGCTCAGTGCCGCCCACAAGGTCTATCACCGGGAATACCTGGGTGAGCCCTGGAGCGCCATCCAGCTCACCACCGCGCTGTCGGTCTGCAGCGTGGTGGACCTGCACGCCCAGGGGCTGCTGCCCGCCTGCGGCTTCGTGCGACAAGAAGACGTGCCGCTGGAACAGTTCCTGGCCAATGAGTTCGCCGCCGTGTATCGGGACTCCCGCCACGGCCAGCACACCTGAGGTGACGCCATGCACCCACTACTGGACGCCGACACCCATGCCACCCTGCCCCTGGGCGGCTACATTGGCCGGGATCGCCTGCCGGCCGGCGAGGCCCGCCACCACCTGAGCCCCATCGACGGCGCCGCATTGAGCCCGGTGGGCGAGGCCCACCCGCCCCAGGTGGACGAAGCCATCAGCCGCGCCGCCGAGGCCTTTCACGCCCTGCGGGAGGTGCCCGCCCCCCGGCGCGGTGAGCTGGTCCGCCGGCTGGGGCTATTGGCCCGGGAGCACAAGGAGAGCCTGGCGCAACTGATCACGCTGGAATCCGGCAAGATCCTCGAAGAAAGCCGGGGTGAAGTGCAGGAGATGATCGACATCTGCGACTTCGCCACCGGGCTATCGCGCCAGCTCAACGGCCTCACCCTGCCCAGCGAGCGCCCCGGCCACCGCATGCTGGAGCAGTGGCATCCCCTGGGGCCGATCGGCGTCATTACCGCCTTCAATTTCCCGGTGGCGGTGTGGGCCTGGAATGCCGCCATCGCCCTGGTCTGCGGCGACCCGGTGATATGGAAACCCTCCTCCCAGACGCCGCTGTGCGCCCTGGCCTGTCACCGGCTGCTGCAGGAAGCCATGGCCGACATGCCCGACATCCCCGCCGCCTCTGCCTGTCTGTTGCCGGGCGGCCCGGAAGTGGGCAGCCTGCTGATGGAAGACCCGCGCCTGCCGCTGATCTCCGCCACCGGCTCCTGCGCCATGGGGCGCGCCGTGGCCAGCCGGGTGGCCGGCCGCTTCGGTCGCTCACTGCTGGAGCTGGGCGGCAACAATGCCCTGATCCTCACCCCCAGTGCCGATCTGGCGCTGGCCATGCGCGCAATCCTGTTCGCCGCCGTCGGCACCTGCGGCCAGCGCTGCACCAGCCTGCGCCGATTGATCGTGCACCGCTCGCTGTTAGAACAGGTCAGTGACAGGCTGTGCCAGCTCTACCAGCGCCTGCCCATCGGCGATCCGCGCCAGCACAGCACCCTGGTGGGTCCGCTGGTGTCGGCACAGGCCTACCAGCAGATGGCGCAAGCCCTGGCAGCGGCAGAGCAACAAGGTGGCCAACGCGTGTGCGGCGGCGAACGGCTGGAAAGCCGCGTCCCCGAGGGGGGCTACTATGTGCGCCCGGCCCTGGTGCGCATGCCCGCACAAAGTGACGTGGTAAAGGAGGAGACCTTCGCCCCGATTCTCTATCTGTTGGCCTACGACGAATTGGATGAGGCCATCGCGCTGAACAACGCCGTGCCCCAGGGGCTATCCTCGGCGATCTTCAGCCGGGACTTCATCGAAGCCGAGCGCTTCATCGGCCCGGCCGGCTCCGACTGCGGCATCGCCAACGTCAATATCGGCACTTCCGGTGCCGAGATCGGCGGGGCCTTTGGCGGAGAGAAGGAGACGGGCGGCGGGCGTGAATCGGGCTCGGATGCCTGGAAGGCCTATATGCGCCGGGCGACCAACACGCTGAATTACAGTCAGCACTTGCCGTTGGCCCAGGGGATTCAGTTTGAGCTGTGAGCGCACGCAGGCGAGCCATGCCCGGTGAGTGGCCGGTCCAAAAGCATGACAACCGGCGGGATAAGCCAACGCTTTACGCTGGCCCGACACAAAAAGAGCCGCACACTGGCGGCTCCCTTCTCGGTGTCGAGATCAAGTAAAAGGCGATCAAACCAGCATGCGGCGGCGAGCGCTCACCAAACAGCACACCCCCAGCGCCAGCAAGACCAACGCCCCGGGTTCAGACACCTCAACACGCCCAAACTCGGTGACATGGCTGATGATCAACGTGCCAGAGCCGCCGAGGTTCCACCGGCTCAACTGCAAGTCAGACAACTGGAACACCCCCCAGTCATAGCTTGCGTTGTTTTCATACAATGCCCAGTTGGTGGAATTCTTGATCACGAAATAGGCCGGAGCATACTTGAGCTGGAAGGCAAAGATGTTGCGTTGGCCATCAACACGAAAATAATCCACCGACTCCTCGCGGGACGTGAAGGTGGTATCCGGGTCCAGCTTGGTATTGACCCAGGCAAGTTCGTTGGAAACGCTGGAACCTTTGCCCGGCAAAGCGCCGTTGTTGTCACCGCGCACCGCACCGGTTTCCATCAGGAATTTATCCAGGCGCCCTACATCGGTGAGGCCAATGGTATAGGCCGGAGCATGCCCCGCCAAACAGAGCGCCAACACACCCCACAGAATGTTTACTGCACGCATGATCGTTCCTTCAAATTTTTATAGTTAGCGCTACTGCGCGCTTAGCCAGCAAAACACGCGCCAGCAATCAAAAAAACACACAACCTACTGATGCAGAACAGGTTTTCCCATCAACCCAAACATAACACAATCACAGACTGTAATTTTTTTCGACAAGCCGCCCCAAGCAACCGTGCCGCCTCTCAGTTGAGCACCTCGCTCGCCACGTTGAAGAGCGAACTGACAGTGCTGGTCGACCACTCTTTACACGACGTATCGTCGCCATCGCTGACGACGCAAAGCCCGCGCGCCAGCACACCCAACCGGAACAGATTGAGCAGTTTAGCTCGCGTCCCCCGCTATCACGTTCAGGAGTCCTGCTCAGATGGTATTCCATCATGGGCATTATCGGGGGCAGCGAGCCATGCTGCCACGATCACCAGAGCAAACTGTGCAGGGCTTCACCTTCAGTTGCAGAAATTGCGACCAGTCTCAAACTGACGGCGTGATCAGCCCACACTCAAGCCTGCGGCATCTGGCTAAGCAGATGAACCAGCTCTCGCTGCCACGCCTCAGCCAAGGCGGGGGTCCAGTCTGCCCCCAGGGCATCACTCAGGCTTTGTAAAAGGGCCTCGACAAACAGCGGGTACATCGGCGCCGTGGCCCCCCACGCGCTGTGCTCACGCGCCGTACTCACCATGGGCACGGGCTCGCCGGGCTGTTGCACCAACTGGCCGGTCAGCATCTGAAACAACTCATACAACATGCGCCCGTGCGGACCGGCAGATGCCGTGCTGCTGAACAACGACTTTGCCTCGGGGCAGAGGGCAAAGAAGCGCTCGTAGACCTGGGGGGTGATATCGATATCCCGCTCGGCCAGGCGGTCCAGGGTGTTGGCGATCAGCTGCTGGTCATTCATGACGGGGCCCTTTTCTGGAGGCAATGTTGCACCGATTATGCGCACATTCGCCGCCGCAGGAACTTGATCTGGATCGGGTATGGAACACTTGTACCCCTCAGCCCTCCCGCATGCCCAAGCGGCGCGCCAGCCGAAACAGGTTGCCGCGATCCAGCTCCAGCAGGCGCGCCGCCTGGGCCCAGTTGTCGCCGGTGGCGGCCAGGGCGCGGGTGATGGCCTGGCGCTGAAACGCGTCCACCGCCTCGCGCAGCCCCCCCACGGGCTCGGCGCACTGATCCACCGGCAGCGCGGCGGTAGGCATGCGCGCGGCAAAAGCGGCGCCCTCCTGCAGCCCCAGGTGGTGCAGATGCACGCTCACCACCCGCACACCGGGCTCCGCCTCGGCCCGGGCGCGCAGGGCGGCGCGGCTCACCAGGTGCTCCAGCTCGCGCACATTGCCCGGCCACTCGTAGCGCAACAGAGCGGGCTGGCAGTCCGCCGCCAGGCGCAGGGACTGCAGACCCAGCCGGGCGCGGTTCTGCTCCAGGAAATAGCCCGCCAGCAACAGGGCATCCCGGCTGCGCTCGCGCAGCGCCGGTACCCGCACCGGGAACACCCCCAGCCGGTGATAGAGATCGGCCCTGAAACGGCCCGCCCGCACTTCCTCCTGCAGATCGCGATTGGTGGCGGCCAGAATGCGCACATCCACCCGCTGGCTGCGATCGGAGCCCACCCGCTGAATCTCGCCGCTCTGCAGGGCGCGCAGCAGCTTGGCCTGGGCGGCCGGGGGCAGCTCGCCCACTTCGTCCAGAAACAGGGTGCCGCCATGGGCCAGATCGAATTTGCCCCGGCGATCCCCCACCGCGCCGGAGAAGGCGCCTTTCACATGGCCAAACAGCTCGCTCTCGATCAGGTTCTCCGGCAACGCCGCGCAGTTCAACTCCACCAGCGGCTGTTCCGCCCTGGCCGACTGCAGGTGAATGGCCCGCGCCACCAGCTCCTTGCCCACGCCGGTCTCACCGTCGATCAGCACCGCCAGATCGGTGCCAGCCACCATGGCGATCTCCTGCCGCAGCTGGCGCATGGCCGGGCTATCGCCCACCAACTCCCGGCGTGCGGCGCCGGTGGTGGCCTCTTTCAGCGCCACGTAGGCCTGGTGCTCGCGCTCCACCCGGGATTCCAACGCGCTGATCAAGTCCGCCGCTTTCACCGTGGCGGCGGCGAGGGCGACGAAGGCCAGCAGTTCATCCGAGGGCAGGCCGTCAAAGCTGCCCGGCGCCAGGGAGTCCAGGGTCAACACCCCCCATACCTGGCCATCGATATGCAAGGGCAGCCCCAGGCAGTCGTGCACCGGCAGGTGCCCCGGGCGATCAGCCACCAGGCCATCGTAGGGGTCGGGCAGCTCGCTGTCCTGGGCGAAACGTATCGGCCGCCCAGCGGCGACGATGGCCGAGAAACGCGGGTGTTCCGCCAGCCGGAAGCGCCGGCCCAGGGTGTCCGGGGAGAGGCCGTCCACCGCCAGGGGCACCAGGGTCTCGTGCTCCAGGCGCAGTAGGGCGGTGGCATCCGAAGGGAACAGGCGCCGCAGGGACGCCAGCAGGCGCCGGTAGCGCTCCTCCGGCGGCAGAGCCCGGGAGAGATCACCCACCAGTTCGATCAGTTCAACCGACAAAGGAGACGCTGTCATTTACACACCAGGCGCAGTCATAAAAACATCAACACAATAGATGTCACTATGACACACCCAGCCGCCAAGCCGCTAGCCACGGTGTATCACCACCTGGCACGCCGCTTGATATAGCTCTGCCACATACCACAATGCAGGAATGCGGCCATGCTGTCCGAACAGACCAAGACCCTGATCAAGGCCACCGTCCCCGCCCTGGAGGCGGTCAATGAGGCGCTGACCCGCCACTTTTACGGCATCATGTTCAGCCAGCACCCCGAGGTGCGCGCGCTGTTCAACCAGAGCCACCAGCAGAGCGGCGATCAGGCCCGCGCCCTGGCCAACAGCGTGATCGCCTACGCCAAACACATCGACAAGCTGGAGGCACTGGGGCCGGCGGTGAGCCTGATCGTGCAGAAGCACGCCTCTCTCAATGTGCTGCCCGAGCACTACCCCATCGTCGGCAGCTGCCTGCTGCAGGCCATCCGCGAGGTGATGGGCGAGGCCGCCACCGACCAGATCATCGATGCCTGGGGCCAGGCCTACCAACAACTGGCCAGCCTGCTGATCGGCGCCGAGGAACAGGTCTACCAACAGCATGAGCAAGCCCCAGGCGGCTGGCGTGGCACCCGCCGCTTCCGGGTCGCCCGCAAGGCGATGGAAAGCACCGAGATCTGTTCGCTGTACCTGGTGCCCGAGGATGGCGGCCCGCTGCTGGACTTCACCCCCGGCCAATACCTGGCCCTGCGCCTGCAGCTCAACGGCGAAGAGATGCGCCGCAACTATTCGCTCTCCGACGCCCCCAACGGCCAGTACTACCGCATCAGCGTCAAGCGCGAGGCCGGTGGCACCGTGTCGTGCCATCTACACGATGGCGTGCAGGTGGGCGATGTGCTGGAAGCCTTCCCGCCCTGCGGCGACTTCCTGCTGAGCCCGGGCTCCCGCCCGCTGCTGCTGATCACCGGCGGCGTGGGCCTGACCCCGGCCATCGCCATGCTCAATGCCGCCGCCCCCACCGGCCGCCAGGTGCACTTTCTGCACTGCGCCCGCAACCAAGCCGTGCACGCCTTCCGCGCGCATGTGGATGCGCTGGTCGCACAATACCCGAACGTGAGCCGCAGCTACGTCTACAATGAGCCAGAGGCAGGCGATCAGGCCGATGCCACGGGGCTGTTGCAACCCGCCCTGCTGGCGGATCTGTTGCCGGCCGACCGGAAGGTGGAGGTCTATTTCCTGGGGCCCAAGCCCTTCATGGCCCAGGTGCAGCAGATGCTCAACGCGCTTGGCGTCGCACCACAGCATTGCCACTATGAATTTTTCGGACCACTGCAGCCACTGGCATGACGCGACACACACTGATCCGCTGGCTGGGGCTGGACGCACGGCCAGCCCCCCACCGGGAACGCCTGCTGGCGGCCCTCGGCGGCCTGCTGGGCACGCTGGTCACCGCCGTGGCCAGCCATGCGCTGCTGCCCGAGGCGGCGTTTTGGCTCACCGCCGCCATGGGCGCTACCGCCGTGCTGTTGTTTGCCGTGCCCCACGGCGCGCTGTCGCAACCCTGGGCACTGTTTGGCGGCCACCTGCTGTCGGCTCTGGTGGGCGTGAGCTGTGCCCGCTGGGTGCCCGATCCGTTGCTGGCGGCCAGCCTGGCCGTTGGCCTGTCAATTGGCGCGATGCACTATGCCCGCTGCCTGCACCCCCCTGGGGGCGCCACCGCCCTGATCGCCGTGGTCGGTGGGCCACAGGTACAGAGCCTGGGCTTCGGCTACCTGCTGTGCCCGGTATTGCTGAACACCAGCCTGATGTTTGCCACCGCCATATTGTTCAACGCCCCCTTCCCCTGGCGACGCTATCCCGCAGGATGGAGCCATTCCGCCTCCGCACCGACCGGCCAGCGCGAGCAGGACACCCTGGCCCATCGGGACATCCGCCACGCCATCAAAAAACTGGGGCTGGTGGTGGACGTGTCCGAGAAAGATCTACACCGCCTGCTCAACCTGGCCCTGGCCCATGCCAGCCAACAGCGCCTGAGCCCACAACAAATTCGCCTGGGCGCCTGCTACAGCAACGGCAGCCAAGGCCAGGATTGGTCGGTGCGGCAGGTGATCGATGAATCTGATCGCAGCCGCCCACTGAAGGATTTGCTGATCTACAAGACCGTCGCCGGCGATGGCAGCTACAGCACTGGCAGCTGCAACCGAGACGCCTTTGCCCGCTGGGCGCGCTACGAAGTGGCCCTGGAGAACGGGCATTGGGTGCGCCGGGAGACGGAAGAGGACTGAGCGCCTGCACAGGGGTTGAGACCACGGCCATACCTCTCGGGTATGATGTGGCCAGCTACACCAAGGAAATCATCCACCATGCCCAGGCAATACCCGCTGGAACCCCTGTTCGGCCGCATCCTCTCGCCCTTCGAGCGCTTCATTCAGCGCACCACCGCTGGGGGCATCGTGCTGGTGGCCACCACCCTGCTCACCCTGCTGGTGGCCAATTCCCCCTGGGGCGCCGCCTATCTGCATTTTTGGGAGCAACCGCTGAGCGTGCAGTTCGGCGAGCTGTCGATCATCGACAAGAGCCTGCACCACTGGGTCAATGACGGGCTGATGGCGTTTTTCTTCCTGCTGGTGGGGTTGGAGCTGAAACGTGAAGTGCTGGTGGGCGAGCTGTCCTCCATGCGCGACGCGGCACTGCCCATCATCGCCGCCCTGGGCGGCATGCTGGTGCCCGCCGGCATCTATCTGTTCTTCAACTACGGTGGCCCGGGGCAAAGTGGCTGGGGCATCCCCATGGCCACCGACATCGCCTTCGCCGTGGGCATCCTGGTACTGCTGGCCTGGCGGGTGCCCACCAACCTGATCGTATTCCTCACCGCCCTGGCCATCGCCGACGACTTGGGCGCGGTGATGATCATCGCCCTGTTTTATACCGACGACCTCAACCTGCTGGCCCTGGCGGCCTCGGCCTCGGTGCTGGCCTTGCTGGCGTTGCTGAACCGGGGCGGCATTCGCCAGCCGCTGCCCTACTGGCTGCTGGGCATCCTGCTGTGGTACGCGGTGCTCGCCTCCGGCGTGCACGCCACCCTGGCCGGCATCCTGCTCGCCCTGTGCATCCCCGCCCGCCCGGCTCGCACGCCACAGCAGTTCGACTCGCGACTAGTTGAGCTGCAAGAGGCCTTTCACCAGGAGGCCGACGCCGAGCACACCATCTTCGGCCCCCTCAGCAACCACCGCATGGCCACCATTGCCGAGAACGTGGAACACGCCGCCAGTGGAGTACTGAGCCCGCTGCAACGCATCGAGCACGGCCTGAGCCCCTGGGTCACCTTCCTCATCATCCCGATCTTCGCCGCGGCCAACGCGGGCATCGATTTCGGCACGGTGGATCTGGCCAGCAGCCTGAGCAGCCCGGTCACCCTGGGCACCGCACTGGGCCTGGTGCTGGGCAAATTCCTCGGCATCAGCCTGTTCTGCTGGCTGGGTGTGAGCTTGAAGCTGGGCCGGCTGCCGCGCGGCGTGAGCTGGATGCACCTGTTGGGCGCCGCCTGGCTGGGGGGCATCGGCTTCACCATGTCGCTGTTCATCGGCGACCTGGCCTTCGATGATCCGCTGCTGATCAGCCAGGCCAAGCTGGGTATTCTGCTAGCCTCGGCCGCCTCCGCCGCCGTCGGACTGGTGTGGCTCTATCTGAGCGCCAAGCCCGAGCATGAGGCGCGCTAAGCGCGCCACATGTGCTTGAGCGCCAGGCTAGAAAGCTTTGCCTATACTGGTAGCAAATAAGTATCACTTTGCCGGTAGATCACCATGAGCAGGCCCATGATCATCAACGACCCCGCCTATCAGTTGCTGCGCAACGAGAACATCGCCGAATTCAACCAGAAAAAAGCGGCGCTGGATCTGAGCAAGCTGAAGGGATGCGACTACCGCGGGCTGGATCTGCGCAACCTGGAAGCCGACGGTCTGGACTTCGCGGATGCCTACTTCCGCTCCAGCGACCTGCGCGGCATCGATTTTCGCCAGGCCAATCTGGAAGGGGCGACCCTCACCGAAGCCAAGATTTCCGGCTGCTACTTCCCAGACAGCCTGAGTGCCGAGGAGATCCGCCTGTCGGTGGAATACGGCACGCGCCTGCGCTACCGCAAATAGGCCCGGCGACGACACGCTCACCCGCCACGCGGCGTCAGCACACCTCACGCCAGCCTCGCCCAACTCACCGCAGCCGCCCACAAAAAAGGGAGCCCTGACGGCTCCCTCTCAAGCACGCGCGCACCGATCAGCGCAAGTAGTCCACCAGGCGCGGGTCGCGCAGCATGGCCTCGATGCAATCCCCCACCAGCTGGTTCAGCTGGTCCTGATTTTCTTCTTCATCGGGTGGCGCAGCATAGCGGCGCTCGCCAGACTTCTTGTAGCTGCCGGTGTAGGTTTCACGCCCGGTCTTCACCTCACCGCGCAGTGCCGTGCGCAGCTCGATGTCGGAGGCATAGTTCTTGTTGGGGCTGGTGAGCTGGATCTGATCCACATACACCGTCAGGGTCGGGCCGCTCTCACCACCAAAGCGGTTGACGTTGAAGCCCATCTGGCGCAATGCAGTTTCCATCGCCGTGCCGACGGCCTCGGAGACATCGTTCTTCGGCGTGATCAGGCTGGTCTTGTCGTACACGCCACCCCGGGTGCCAAATTCCTTGGTGGAGCGGTTGTCCACCACCTGCAGGTTGATGGTGCTGCCAGCGCCCACCCCGGCGCGGTTGACCTCCACCACCGGCGCCAGCTGCAACTGCTGCGGGCTAAGCGCACAGCCCGTCAACAGGGCCGCCAGCGCAAGTCCCGCCAATTTCACCGATTTCATTGCAAACATGCGTTACACACCCCTATGTGAACATCAACCTTCAGACAACAACTGGCGCAGCTCGATGATGCCGGCATGCGCACGCGAAATATAGGACCCGATCACCAGCGAGTGGTTCGCCAGCATGCCATAGGCGTCGCCGTTCAGTACCAGCGGGCTGCCCAGGGGCTGCTGGGTGGCCTCCAGCTCGCGGATGATCTGCCGCAGGCTCACCAGCGCGTTTTTGCGCGCCAGTACATCGGCGAAATCCACTTCCACCGCGCGCAGGAACTGCAGCAGGGCCCAGGTAGTGCCCCTGGATTCATAGAACACGTTGTCGATCTGCATCCAGGGGGTCTGCACGATCATCTCGTCCGGCCCGACGGTGGACTGGTGTGCGGCCACCTCGCCCGCCAGGTCAGTATTGATGCGGCGCTGGCCCAGGCTGGCCGCCAGGCGCTGACCGTTGGAACCCAGGCGCTTTTCCACCATGCCCAGCCAGTAACGCAGGTTGTCGGCCCGGGCATAGAACTGGGCCTGGGGGTTGTCCCGATCAGACAGGCGCCCCAGGTAGCGGCGCAGGTAGCGTACGCCCTCGCCGTACTCGGCCTCGGCGGCGGGCACCGCCCAGCTGCGGTGATCGACGTTGAAGCGGGTTTCCGCCAGCTGCAGATCCACATCCTCAGCGGACTGGGACTGGGAACGAGCAAAGGACTCGCGAAGGCCGCGAGACAGGTCGCGCAGCTGCACCAGGGCACCGTATTCCCAGGCCGGCATGTTGTCCAGCCACAGGCCAGGAGGCGAAAGATCATTGGCCAGAAAGCCGCCCGGCTTGTGCAGCAATACGTTGGCCACGCGAATCGCGGAGGCCGTGGTCGCCGTGCCCACCACCACCGGCCGCCCCAGCTGGGCCGCTTCCTGCTGGGCATTGTCGACCACGTCGAAGGACGCGGGCTCATTGCTCCAGTAGATACCGAGCCCTACCAGCGCCAGCAGGCCCGCGCCCCCCAGGACCACCGCTACGCGCGTCACCCAGGAGCCCGCCGCGAGTTCCTCGCGCCAGTCCTGCACACTCTCCACCATATCGCGCCACGCCATGGCGCACCTCCTGTCAGAATAACGATCACCGCAGACAGCGGGGAACCACAAAACCCGCGCCGCATCCAAACATGTACAGCCGAGCACAGTCGCCATGAAGCGCGTAACCGCCAGGGCTTGTTGAATGCGATACTCTGGTTACTATACCACTCTTCCATCCGCCTCCGCCGCAGAGCACACCGCATGCCCTCAACCCTGATGTTCTACCTGTGCACGGCCCTGGCCACCCTCTGCCTGATGGGCCAGCCGGCCATGGCGCAAAGCGGTGCCAGTCCCTTCGGCAACACCGGCACACCGAATAACGCCCCCTTCGGCGCCAGCCAGAGCCCCAGTTTTCTGACGGTGGAGCAAGCCTATCAGGTAGATGTGCAGGTGCGCGCGCCACACCTGCTGGTGCGCTGGCGGGCTGAACCCGGCTACTACCTCTACCGCCACGGCTTCCGCTATCGCCTGGATGGGCAACGCCTCACACCGGCACTGCCGACGGGGGAAATCAAGCACGACGAAAACTTCGGCCAAGTGGAGGTTTACTACGGCGACGTCAGCGTGCAGTTGCCCCTGCCCCAGAAAAGCGCCAGCCTTGAGCTGGCCTCCCAGGGCTGTGCCGACAAAGGGCTGTGTTATCCGCCCTACAAGCTGAAGTTCCGGGTTGACCCGGCAACTGGCCACGTCAGTGCGGAGAGCACAAGCGCCCCCCTCGTCGAACCCACCGCCCGCGAGGCCGCGTTGCCGCCCGCCAGCCCCCCGGCCTCGCTGCCTCTGATGCTGTTATTCGGCCTGCTCGGCGGATTGATCCTCAACCTGATGCCCTGCGTGTTCCCGGTGCTCACCCTGAAGGCGGTGGGCTTCGCCAAGGTGGAACCCCGCGAGCGCCTGAGTCACAGCGCGGTCTATACCGCCGGCGTGATCAGCTCCTTCCTGCTGGTGGCCGGGTTGATGCTGGCCCTGCGCAGTGGCGGCGCCGCCATCGGCTGGGGCTTTCAGCTGCAATCGCCCCAAGTGGTGGGCGCCCTGGCCTACCTGTTCCTGCTGCTGGGCTTGAACCTGTCCGGGGTGTTTGAGTTCGGCGGGCGCTGGATGGGGCTGGGCAACGAGGCCACCGCCCACCCGGGGCTGAGCGGCTCCTTTTTCACCGGCGTGCTGGCGGTGGTGGTGGCCAGCCCCTGCAGCGCCCCCTTCATGGGCACCGCGCTGGGCTTCGCCGTGACCCAGGACACCGCCACCGCGCTGGCGGTATTCGCCGCCCTGGGGCTGGGGCTGGCGCTGCCCATGCTGCTGCTGGCCGCCGCCCCCGGCGCCTTGCGCTGGCTGCCCCGACCGGGGCACTGGATGCTCACCCTCAAGCAGATCATGGCCTACCCGCTGTATGCCTCTGCCATCTGGCTGCTATGGGTACTGGGCCGCCAAACCGGGGTGGACGGCATGGCCACCGCCCTGGCCGGCTGCCTGCTGCTGACCATGGCGGCCTGGAACTGGGCGGATCGCCCCAGCCTCAATCGGCTTGGCCGCGCGGTGGCCACCACCGTCGCCATCCTCAGTGCAGCAGGCGCCATCGCCTTGCTCAACAGCGCACCGCTCCAGGCACGGGCAGAACAACGGCAGGATGCGCGCTGGCAGCCCTACAGCGCCGAGCGCCTCGCCCAGCTGCGCCAGGAAGGCCGCGCGGTGTTCATCGACGCCACCGCCGACTGGTGCATCACCTGCCTGGCCAACGAGCGCCTGACGCTGAACACCGAGCGTGTGCAGCAGGCCTTCAAGGCCAAGAACGTCGCCCTGCTGCAGGCCGACTGGACCCAACAGGACCCCGCCATCACCGCACTGCTCAGCGCCCACGGCCGCAGTGGTGTACCGCTCTATCTGCTGTATGTGCCAGGCCAGGACGCCCCACTGATACTGCCGCAACTGCTCACACCGGAGCTGGTGATCACCGCGTTGGATGCTCTGCGATAAGCAGCCCCAGCCAACGCCTCACCGACGGCGTTGCCAAAGCGCCCGCGCCGCAAGCAGGCATGGCGCCCGCTAGCGCCAACAATGCAAGTGGCCCGCCGGGCGGGCCGGCTCAGGCCCCCGGCACGATCAGCGCTGCCGCCCGGGCTGGCATGTCGTAGATATCAGCCTGCGCCAGTCGCGCACCAGCCTCCCGCCACTGCTGGCGGGGCGCGGCCAGCACGCGGCTGATCGCCTGCTGGAAGGCCGCCGCCTGGAAGGGCTCGGCCAGCACTTCGCCGTAGCCGAACTCGGCGATGAAATGGGCGTAGCCACACACCGCGCTGGCCACCACCGGCAAGCCCGCCACCCCGGCCTCCAGCAGCACCGTGCCGGTGTTCTCCCGGTAGGCCGGGTGCACCAGCAGATCGGCCCCGAGCAGGAAGCGCGGCACATCCTTGCGGCCACCAAAGAAACGCACCCGCTGCTCGACCCCGAGCCGTCCGGCCAGCCGCTGGAAAGGGCGTGCGTCATCCTGCCCCACCACGAACAGCCTGACCGATGCGGGCAATCCCGCCAGAGCTCCGATGGCCCGGTCCAGCCCTTTGGTGCGGAAGCCCGAGCCCACCAGCAACAGGAGTTTTTCATCATCGGCCACGCTGAACTCGGCCCGGAACGCCGCCCGCTGCACCTCGGCATCCGCCGGGGCAATGCGATCCCGGGAGATACCCGGCGGCAGTAGCGTGAAGCGCTCGGCCGGCGTCTGATACCACTGGCGATAGACCTCAATCTCCGGCTCGGAGATCATCAGCAGCCGGGTGCTCGCGTCCGCCCCGAATACCGCGCGCTCGCTGGCCAGCATGTCCCGGGCGCGGCGGGTGCTGCGATAGAGCCTGCCGCGCTGGCCCAGGGCCTTGGCGGCAAAGCAGGAGTCCGCCGCGTAGTAGAAATCCAACCCGGGCATGCGCTGGAAACCCACCGTAACATCCGCCCCCCAGTGGCCGAGCAGCCCCGGCAGGCGCTGGATGAAATCGCGGTTGCGGCCGCCGTTGGTCAGTCCGCGGGTGGGCACCACCTCCACCGGCAGATCCGCCGGCCGCTCACCTTCCCACCGTTTGACAAAGATGCGCACCTCGGCCCCCCTGGCCTGACAGGCCCGGGCGATGGCCAGCATGTCCTTCTGCATGCCGCCAAAGGGGAAGTAGTCAAAACAGACAAACGCGACCTTCACCCGCCTACTCCTGCTTGCCGGCGATCTCGCGCATCAGCCGCTGCAGCAGGCGTCGCTTGCCCGCCGGCCAGGCCTCGCCCAGATAGCACTTGAGAAAATACAGCCGTTCGGTCCGGCTCCAGCCGCGCGAGCGGCGCGCCATGGTGCCCAGATCACGCAGGATGCCCCCGCGTGCCAGCCAGCGGCGACGCGCGGTTTCGAGGTCGATCAGCCGCACCGCGAAGCCCTCGCCCTGGGGGCGCACGAAAACATGTTTGGGATAGAGCGAGTGGTGCACCCAACCACTCTGGTGCAGGCGGCGTATATAGCAGGCCACGTCCTTCAACAGCCGCCGCCTGGCGATCACACCGATGGTTTTGCGCGCCTGGTCAGACTGATAGTCATCCAGCGGCCTGAACCCCTCCAGCGCCTCGGTCACCAGGATCGCCTCCTCATTGCCCCCGGCCCGGCGCAAACCAAAGAACACCGGCGTCATGCTCTCCACCCCGGCAGCGGCAAAGGCGCGCATGTGCTCAAACTCAAAGGCGGTGGTACTGATGCCCCGCAGGGGATGCCGTAGCGAGCGGCGGCGGAAATTGCGCTGGCGCTTCACATAGACCCGGCGCACCTCACCCGAAGGCTGCGCGAACTCCATCAGCCCCACTTCGCTCTCGCCATTGCGGCGACGATTGGGCTCGTCCACCAGCGTCATCGCCGCCCGCCAGAAGCCATCAAAATGATCCAGGCCACGCGCGGCCAGCAGCGCCCGCCAGGCGGGATTGATAAAGCACTTAACACTCATAACGTCACGCCATCGGCAGCCGCCCGCACCAGCAGCGCTCGCCACACCTGGTCGGGGGTCAGGGTCGCCATGCAGGGGGGCCAGTCATGGCCTGTCGCCACCGGCATTCTGGCACAGCGCTCCTGCAGACAGGGGGCGCAGTCCAGGCCGCTGTCTAAATGCTGCTGAGAGGCGCCATAGGCCCCGGTGAGGCCCACATGGGTAGGGCCCAAGAGCGACACGCATGGTAGCGACAGGGCGGCCGCCAGGTGGCCCAGGCCGGTATCCACCGCCACCGCCCCCCGGGCGCCGGCCAGCACCGCCGCGATACCCGCCAGGTTCATCCGCGCCAACACCTGCACCCCGGGGATGCCCTCGGCGATGCGTTCGGCGCGCAGGCGCTCGGCCTCAGAACCCCAGGGCAAGCGCACCCGGTAGCCGGCCTCGCTGGCCAGCGAGGCCAGAGCGCGCCAGTGGCTCTCGGGCCAGTGCTTGGTGGGCCAGGTGGTGCCATGCAGGAACACCACATAGGGCGCCTCTGCTACCGGCGCAAAGCGGGCCCGGTCGATACCGCAACGGCCCAGCCCCTCTGGCACGCCATAGCCCAGTGCCGCCGCAAACAACTGGCGCACCCGCTCCACCGCGTGCTGGCCGCGCGGCACATGCACCGCCCGGTCATAAAAAAAACTGGCCAGGGGCTCCCGGGCGGACTGGCGATCCAGCCCCACCACCGGCGCCACCACATGCCGCGTCAACAGCGCGCTCTTCAGCAGGCCCTGGGCATCAATCGCCAGATCGTAGCCCTTGTCACCGAGTGCCTGTTTACAAGCGGCCCACTCGCCGGAGCGCCAGGTGGCCAGCAAATTTCGGCGCCAGCGGCGAACCGCCACCGGGATCACCTTGTCCACTGCCGGATGCCAGGCGGGGATCTCGGCAAACCCCTCCTCCACCGCCCAGTCGAAACGGATGCCGGGAATGGCGCCCATGGCATCCGTCAACGCCGGCAAGGTGTGAATCACATCCCCCAGCGAGGAGGTCTTGATCAGCAGCACGCGCACCGATCAGCCCTCGACCACGCCGTCGAGGGCCGCCAACACCTGCTCTGGCCGCAGCTCGTTCAAGCACTTCAGGTGGCCAAGCGGGCACTCCCGTTTGAAACAGGGCCCACATTCCACCGCCAGCTGCTGCACGCTCACCCGGGAGCCCAGGGGCGGCGTAAAACCAGGAGAAGTGGAGCCGTACACGGCCACCAGCGGGCGGTCCACCGCGCAGGCGATGTGCATCAGGCCGGAATCGTTGCTCACCACCGCATCCGCCATGGCCAGCAGATCCACCGCATCCACCAGTTGAGTGCGACCAGCCAGCACCTGGCAATGGGCTTGATCTTCCGCAGGCAACCAGGCGCGGATCAGCTCGGCCACCTCCTGATCCTTGGCCGAGCCCAGCAGCCACACCTGCCAGCCCTGGGCGATGCGCGCCCGGGCCACCTCGGCGTAATGCCCATCCGGCCAGCGCTTGGCGGGGCCAAACTCCGCCCCCGGGCACAGCGCCAGCACCGGCCGCGCCAGATTCAAACCGAGTTCGGACAACAGGCGCTGGCGGTTGGCATCGTCTACCTGTAGCGCAGGGCGCGGCAGGGGCGAGGGCAGCGCGCGACCGCGCGGCAGCGCCAGGGCCGCAAAGCGCTGGATCATCAACGGATAGTGCTGCTTGTTGAGCGGGCGAGCATCATTCAGCCAGCCCAGGCGCATCTCGCCGCGCCAGCCGGTGCGCGTGGGAATACCGGCAAACACCGGCACAAAGGCAGATTTGAGGGAGTTGGGCAGCACGATCGCCTGGTCGTAGCGGCGCGCCAGGCTGCGCCCCAGGCGCCAGCGGGACTTCAGCTCAAGCTCACCGTGCCCCAGCGGCATGGCGATGCCCGCGCGCACCTCCGGCATGCGGGCGATCAGCGGCAGGCTCCAGGCCGGCGCCAACACGTCGATTTCGCAACCGGGGTGCCTGGCCTTCAGTTGCTTGAACAGCACCTGGGCCATGACCATGTCCCCCACCCAGGAGGGACCGACGATGAGGATGCGCTCAGACATTGTGCGACTCGCAAGTCAGGGACGGATTTCGATCGGCGTGCCTTCCCGCACCAGGCGCCAAACCTCCTCCATTTCGAGGTTGGTCAAGGCGATACAGCCACCGGTCCAGTCCAACCCACGCAGCAGGATGTTGGCATCTTCCATGCCGTTGGGCGTGCCGTGGATCACGATATTGGCCCCAGGTTTCACGCCCATCGCCTCGGCCCGCTTCACGTCCTCGGCCGAGGGATAGGAGATATGCAGGGACTTGTAATACTCGCTGTTCGGGTTGCGCCCATCGATGATGTACTTGCCCTCCGGGGTCTTCTTGTCGCCCTCTTCGCGCTTGGGGCCGTCGTTCTTACCCAGAGACACCCGGTAGGAGCGATAGATGTGCCCCTTCTTCAGCAGGTACATGCGATGCTTGGATTTCTCGACGATGATCTGGTCCACCGGGTGGCCCATCAACTGCTCGAGCGGCGTGCGCGGCTTGACCTGAGATGCCCCGCCCGCCAGCACGACCTTCTTGCGCGGCAGCACGGAGCAGCCCTCGAGCACAAAGGTGGCCAGCAGCGCGCACCCCAGTGCCGCCGCGATATACCTGCGCGACCTCACCCTGATCAGGCTACCGGCGTGATCCAGTCCTGGTGAGCGTTGTGACGCCCCTTCACCAGATCGAAGTACAAGGCCTGCAGCTGGGTGGTGATCGGCCCGCGCTTGCCTTCGCCGATCTGGCGGCCATCCAGCTCGCGAATAGGCAACACCTCGGCGGCGGTACCGGTGAAGAAGGCCTCGTCGGCCACATACACCTCATCGCGGGTGATGCGCTTTTCTTTCACCGTCAGGCCCAGCTCCTGGCACAGCACCATGATGGTGTTGCGGGTGATGCCATCCAGGCAGGAGGTCAGCTCAGGGGTGTAGAGCACGCCGTCGCGGATGATGAAGATGTTCTCGCCCGAGCCCTCGGCCACATAGCCTTCGGCATCCAGCAACAGCGCCTCTTCACAGCCGGCATCCAGCGCCTCGCGCAGGGCCAACATGGAGTTGATGTAGTGGCCGTTGGCCTTCGCCTTGCACATGGAGATGTTCACGTGGTGGCGGGTATAGCTCGAGCAGCGCACCTTGATGCCGCGCTCCTTGGCTTCCGGGCTCATGTAGCTGGGCCAGTGCCAAGCCGCCACGATCACGTGGGTCTTCAGGTTGTCGGCGCGCAGCCCCATACCCTCTGAACCGAAGAAGCACATCGGGCGCAGATAGGCCTCATGCAGGCCGTTCTCGCGCACCACGGTGCGCTGGGCCTCGTTGATTTCCTCCTTGGAGAAGGGCACCTTCATGTTCAGGATGTGCGCCGAGCGGAACAGGCGATCGGTGTGCGCCTGCAGGCGGAAGATGGAGGTACCGCGATTGGCCGTTTCGTAGGCGCGCACACCTTCGAACACACCCAGGCCATAGTGCAGGGTGTGGGTCAGCACGTGCGTCTGCGCATCGCGCCAGGGCACCAGCTCACCGTCATACCAGATTACGCCGTCGCGGTCGGCCATCGACATACCAAAACTCCTCTCGTGCAAAAACCGGTCGCTCGCAGGGCGGCCGGCGACAATGTGGCTGGCTGGTCAGGCAGCACTGCCGAGCAGCGACTGCCAGAGGCGATTCACCAGTGCCCGCTCCTCGACGAAGTGGCTGCCCTCCACCTCGTCGGACTGCTGCTGCAGCGACAGGCGGTGCGCCATTGAGCGGTAGGCCAGATAGGTTCGCCGCAGCCCCTGGGCATCCTCCGGGCTCAACAGCCCCTCAGCCTCCAGGGTCTCCAGAATGCGTACATTATCCGTCCAGCGCGCGAGCGCGGGATGCTGGTGTGACCATGCCAAAACGGTATATTGCACCATAAACTCGATGTCGACGATACCTCCCTCTCCCTGCTTGATGGGGAAGACTGTACTTTTGCCACTCTTGACCGCCGCCGGCAGCAAGTGGTCGCGCATTTTCAGGCGCATCTCGCGCACTTCCTTCTGCACCGTCGCCGGCTCCCGCGCCCGTTGCAGCACGCCCTCACGCACGTGAACGAACTTGCGCATCAACGCAGGGTCCCCCGCCACCGGCCGCGCCCGCACGATGGCCTGATGCTCCCAGGTCCACGCCTTCTCATGCTGGTACTGCTCGAAGGCTTTAATCGACGTCACCAGCATGCCCGAGGCGCCGGAGGGGCGCAGCCGCATATCCACCTCATACAGCGCGCCCAATGGCGTGTTCACTGTCAGCAGATGAATGATGCGCTGCCCCAGCCGGGTGAAGAAGGTCTGGTTATCCAGCGACTTGGCGCCATCGGTCTCGCCATTAGGGTCGGCATCAAACAGGAACACCAGATCCAGATCCGAGCCGTGCCCCAGCTCCAGCCCCCCCAGCTTGCCATAGCCGGCGATCATGAAGCCTGGATCGCAGGGCTGACCGGTCAGATCCGAAGGCCGCCCGTGGCGCGCCACCATGTAGTCCCAGGCGATGCGCAGCACGTATTCCAGGCAGGTCTCCGCAATGAAGGTCAGATAATCGCTCACCTTCATCAAGGGCAGCACGCCCGCCACTTCCGACGCCGTCACCCGCAGCACATGTGCCAGCTTGAAGTAGCGCAACGCCTCCAACTGCTCCTCCATGTCATCCAGCGGAATGCGCAGGGTCTGGGCACGCAGATCACTTTCCAACTGCTCCCGCGACGGCGGCGTGTACAAGCTGCCGACGTTGATCAACTCATCCAGCAGCACCGGGTGGCTGGCCAACAAGCTGGCGATCCACGGACTCGCGCCGCACAAGCGCACCAGCTGGGTCAGCGCCACCGGATTTTCCTGCAGCAGCACCAAGTACGCGGTGCGACGCACCACCGCTTCCACCAGCGGCAAGGTTCGCGTTAGCGCGTTCACCGGCATCTCACTGCCAGCGCATTCCGCCAACAGCAAGGGCATGAAGCGATCCAGGCGCTCCCGCCCGATGGCCTGCATGGTGCGCACCTGCGGGGATTGCCGCAGGGCCACCAACAAACGCAAGGCCTCCGCCGAATCCTCGAACCCCGCCTCACGCAGTAGCGCCTCATCGGGCTCGTCTACCCACAGCGCCACCCAGCGCGGGTCCTTCTGGGTGGAGGCCGTCTCCTCGGCCGGCGCGGAGATCACCTCGCGGAAGTGCTTTTCCACCCGCCCGCGATGCTCATCCAACACCTGTTTGAAACTCACCCAATCGGCGAAGCCCATGATCTGAGCCACCCGCAAGCGATGCTGTTCATCGCGTGGCAGCTGCTGGGTCTGCTTGTCCTCAATGCCCTGCACTGCGTGCTCCGCATTGCGCAGAAAAACATAGGCCTCTTTGAGCTCATCGACCGCCTCTGCAGGCATCGCCGCCTGCTCAGCCAGCACATCCAATACTTTTAATAGCGCGCGCTCCTGCAAGCGAGCATCCCGCCCACCGCGAATCAACTGAAACGACTGGGCAATGAACTCGATTTCGCGAATACCTCCGGGACCGAGTTTCACATCCTCGGTCATACCCTTGCGCTTCACCTCCCGATTGATCATGGCCTTCATGGCACGCAGCGACTCAAAGGCGGAATAATCCAAATAGCGGCGATACGTGAAAGGACGCAAGGCATCCATCAGCTGCGCACCGGCGACCGCATCACCGGCCACCACCCGCGCCTTGATCATGGCATAGCGCTCCCAGTCGCGCCCCTGGTCCTGGTAGTACTCCTCGGTGGCATCAAAACTCAGCACCAGCGCCCCGCTCTCACCCCAGGGCCGCAGCCGCATGTCGGTGCGGAACACAAAACCATCCACCGTCGTCGCATCCAAGGCGCGAATCAGGCGCTGCGCCACCCGCACGAAGAATTCGTGATTGCTCAGCTTGCGCGGCCCACCCTCGGTCTCGCCACCTTCCGGGTAGGCGAAGATCAGGTCAATGTCCGAGGACAGGTTCAACTCCCCTGCCCCCAGCTTGCCCATCCCCAGCACCACCATGCGCTGAGGCTCTCCACTGCTAGCCCCCACTGGCACGCCCAGCTCTTGCACCGTTTGTCGATACGCCCAATCCAATGCTACCGCTATAGACGCCTCTGCCAGCCAGGTCACTTCCCGCGTCGTGTCCACCATCGCCGCTTTACGGGTGAAATCTCGCCATATGATGCGCGCCATCTCCCTCGCCCTAAAACGCCGCAGAGTGCTGAACAAGACCGCTTCATCGGCAGCCTCAGGCATGCGCGCCTGTAACATCTCCGTGTACTCACCCGCCTCACGCAGCCGCTCTAGCTCACCCTGTTCGGCATACTCCACCAGCCAGGCAGGTTCGCGAACAAAAACCTCGGCAGTGAACGGAGACAGCGCAAACACCGTTGCCATTTCAGACAAAAAAGAGCCTGAGAACCCGTCCAGCCCCTTCACCTCATGCTCAATCGCCCGCTCTTGCAGCCGCTGCCACAAGACCTGCACAGAGCCCTGAAAAGACGCCGCCAAATGTTCAGTCACAATGCTCATCGCTATCTCAGATCCGATAAATGAAACTGCCAACGTCCACCGCGGAGCGATGCTAACGTGACAGCCCCAGTCTAGCCCCGCCCAATGCAAAAAACCTTGATTCAATGCAGTTCAATTAATCTGTGCTCACAATTTGACCAGACAAAAAATATCACCCTATAATTACCACACGAAGTTCATGGCATTAAGCCATGCAGCGCAGTCACCAGGGATGTAGACACATGTGCAAGTCCGAGATATTGCTCGCCCGGCACACGCTGGATGGGGAACACCATCAGGTGCTGAGCCCTCATTTCAGACTCACAGAACTCCCCCACGACGCTCAACTCGACAACCATTTGCACCAGAACGTGCACCTGGCCATCATCGGTGGTTATCACGATTTCACTGAAGCACTTGAGCTTTGCCGCCGCATTCGCGCCAAGTACGACCTCCCAGTCATATTGATCGGCCACGATGACCGGCTAGACGCAAAGCTGGAGGCATTTGCCGCAGGCTGTGACGACTATCTGCTCGGCGATACCGCTGCCGACGAACTGCTGGCCCGCATCGAACGCTCGCGCTTTCACAAATTGGCTAATGAGCAGCTAAAACAACGCATCGAAGAGGCCAGTCAGCTGGCCTTCAATGCCATGTGCAACAGCAGCGACCTGGGCGTCGTGCTCAATTTTCTTATCGACAGCACGGAATGCACCAATCTTGATGAACTGGGTCAGCTATTTTTCCGCGCCATAGGCCAATACAGACTGAATTGCAGCCTGCAAATACGCGCCCGGCACGGCATCAAGAACATGGAGGCCAACGGCATGGTCAAACCTCTCGAATCGCACCTGCTATGGCAACTCCGCTTTGCAGGGCGTTTCTATGATTTTGGCCCCCGCAGCGTCATTAACTACGATGATGTATCGGTGCTGGTTCGCACCATGCCGATAGACAACGAACAAAAGTGCACCCAACTAAAAGACAACATGCTCGCCATGCTCAAAGCGCTTCAAATGCGCGTTAAACAACTGGAGGAGCTGATCGCTGTGCGCCGTGAGCGCGATGTACTTCGTCGCATTGCGGAGCGCATGCCAGAAGTGACTGAAAATATACGCAATGCCTATTACCAAACGATCAAGCGCATCGTCGCCACCATGGACGATGTCGCAAGCAGCCTCTCGGATGCCATACCGCAACTCGCCCTCAGCGAACATGAAGAGCAACTGCTTACCCGCGCCCTGGAAAACGGCGTGCAAACCTCCCATCAGGCCTTTAACGATGGCTTGCAAATAGATGACGACTTCCGCCTGTTTGTCAGCCAACTGCGGCAAATTTTGAACCCGGTAGAGCCCTCGCCCCCGGTGCCCATCCGCGCGCACCAGGGTTAATAGGCGCGTTACTGTTCAACCGGCGGCGCAACCCGCAGCACCTCTTCGATCGTCGTAAGCCCGGCCGCCACACGTTGCGCCCCTGATAATCGCAACGTCCGCATCCCCTCCTTCATTGAGGTCAAGCGAATACGCCGTATATCCGCATGGGGTTCAACCAAAGGCTGCACAGCCTCACTCAAAGTCAGAATTTCATACACACCTTGCCGACCACGATACCCCGTGTTGCGACATTCCAAGCATCCCACAGGCCGGTACATATGCTCGGGAGGCGCCACTTTCCATGGCGTCACCAGCTGTTGCCAAGCAGATGCGTCTAATGGAATCTTCTCCTTGCAATGCGGACAGAGGACGCGCACCAAACGCTGGGCCATGATGCCCAACACGGTAGACTTGATCAGGTAGGCCGGCACGCCAATATCCAGAAGCCGTGTGATGGCCGAAGGCGCGTCATTGGTATGCAGGGTAGACAGCACCAGATGGCCGGTCAGCGCCGCCTGAATAGCCATCTCAGCGGTTTCCAGGTCACGAATCTCCCCCACCATAATGATATCGGGATCCTGCCGCATCAGAGCGCGCACCCCCGCAGCAAAATCCAAGTCAATACTGTGCTGCACCTGCATCTGATTAAACGCCGGCTCGACCATCTCAATCGGGTCTTCAATGGTGCACACGTTCACCGCAGAGGTCGCCAACTGCTTAAGCGTGGTGTATAGCGTTGTCGTCTTGCCAGAACCCGTCGGCCCCGTCACCAACACGATGCCATTCGGGCGTGCGGTCATGGTCTGCCAGCGCTTAAGATCATCGGCGGCCAACCCAAGCTCAGAAAAGCTCTTAAGTAAAACTTCCGGATCAAAAATCCGCATCACCAGCTTTTCACCAAAAGCCGTAGGCAAGGTTGAAAGGCGCAACTCGACCTCAGAGCCATCAGGCCGAACGGTTTTAACCCGCCCATCCTGTGGCCGCCGCTTCTCTGCCACATCCATGCGCCCCAGAATCTTGATCCGACTCGTTACCGCGCTGCCCACCACAGAGGGAAACTCATACACATCGTAGAGCACGCCATCGATGCGAAAACGTACCTTACACACATCCCGCCGCGGTTCGACGTGTATATCACTGGCGCGCTGATCAAAAGCGTACTGCAACAGCCAATCTACGATGTTGACGATATGTTGATCATTTGCATCCGGATTTTTGAGGCTACCCAACTCGAGCAACTGCTCAAAATTTGCCAGGCCAGCCGAACTCCCGCCTGACTTGCCAGCCTCGGCCCCGGTCACCGCCTTCGACAACGTATAGAACTCTACCGTAAAGCGCTCGATGTCCGCCGGGTCAGCCAGCAGCTTGCGCACCCGCTTGCGGGTCACATGCTCAACATTGCCTTCCCAGCCCTGCAAGAAGGGCTCCGTGCACGCCACCCATACCTCATCGCCCGCCAGCTCTACGGCCAATATCTTGTGCCGCTTGGCGTACGCAAACGACATGACCTGGGTAACGGCGGCCACCTTGATTCTCATCGGATCAAGGCGGCGCCAGGGCATTTCCAGCTTGGCTCCCAGCCACTCCAGTAGCTGATCTATGTCCAGCGACTTGCCAGGGCGCGCCAGATCCTGCAGCTTATTCACCGCAATCAGGTTGAGCGGATGCAAGCCGACCTGAGCCTTCGTGCGTGGAGCACGCACCACCATATCCGCATCATCGAGGCTCACACGACCATCGGCCACCAGCTCATCCAGCAACGAGCGAAGCTCCAATGAAGACTTGGGCAACATCCAGCATATCTCCTGTTCAATGCACATAGACTAGCAGCTAGCGTGCATCACATCTCAGGAATAGCGCACAACATGGTGTCGCGCGTCATCAACGCAGCCGGGGGCGCAAACTTAGTACGGGAACGCCACCCGCAGCAGACAGCAGACAGCAGACAGCAGACAGCAGACAGCAGACAGCAGACAGCAG
>CAZYQX010000023.1:0-50954 GCA_964649985.1 uncultured Pseudomonadales bacterium
GCGGCGGGCCTTGTCGAGGAAGTACATTTCTTCGTAGGGCATCTCTCTAAAGATCTTCGAGCCGAACATCTTCAGCCCCACTTTCATGAACAGGCTCTTTTCCGCGGCGATCATGTCCTGCAGCGGGTTGCCGCCACGGAACAGATACATCGGTGAGCGACTGGTGAAGCCGCCGCTCATGACGATGCAGTTGATGCCGCCTTGTTCCAGCATGCGCGCCACTTCGACGGCTTCGTCCAGGCCCAGGCCGCCTTTGAAACCGTCGCTCAGGTTGATCTTGGCCAGCAGCGGGAAGTCGTCGCCCACTGCCTTGCGCACGCTCTCCAGAATTCTCAGTGGCAGGCGCATGCGATTGCGCAGGCTGCCGCCGTAGTCGTCGGTGCGGCGGTTGGTGGCCGGGCTGATGAACTGGCTGAGCAGGTAGCCGTGGCCCATGTGAATCTCGGCGGCATCGAAGCCGGCGCGTTTCATGAAGGCGGCGGCGCTGGCGTAGTCGGCCACCACCTCGTCCAGCTCCTTGGCGTTCATGGCGCCACCAAAGGGGATGCCGTTCATGAAGCCGTAGGCATTGAGCACAAAAGAGGGGCCCAGTGGGCGGGGGTAGCGGGTGGAGGGCATGCGACTGAAAAAGCCGCAGTGGGCCATCTGGCCGGAGACGGCGCCGCCGGCGGCGTGCACGGTGTCAGTCAGGCGCTTGAGCTGGCTGAAGATGCCGTCGTGCATGTGCATCTGGTCGGGAAAGGTGCGGCTGTCGGGGGATACGCCACAGTAGGCCACGGTAGTGAGCGCAGTGCCTCCCGCCGCTACTTGGCGGTGGAACTCCACCAGCTCGTCGCCCGGCACCCCATTGGGCGTACGCCCCTCGAAGGTGGCGGTCTTGATCACCCGGTTGCGCAGGGTGAGGCCGGCCAGTGAGGTGGGGCTGAACAGCTTGTCGCGATGCGTGCTCATGGGGGGGCTCCGATATTATCGATAATGGTCGTTATATTAAACCCGGCTTGGCGCTTTGGCTAGCGCTTGGATTGACTGACGTACCATATTTGTTTCTGGCGCGCGATTTGACCTGTTTCAGTCTAGTGGAGCGGGGAAGGCGTGACTGTCGCTTGGCCAGCTTTGCATTTAACTGAATGGTCTACACTTTTCGAGGATATTTTTATCGAGCTGACGCTGCACATGCGCTCTGGCTCAGTGTGCGCAAGGAGGAAGCCACACAATGAAGGCTTCTACGTTGAATCTGGCCGAGTCGTCGACGCTCTCGGCGGCAATAGCGGGCGAGCTGTTCTGGGCCAGCAAGGTGGCACAACAGCTGTCGCTGGTGTCGAAAAACTCGCGCGCCCTGGTGTTGCGCGCGGGGGACCGCGCGGCGGGCTTGAAGGTGATCTCCGATTACTTCGGCGAAGTGGCCGCGCGCACCATCCAGCTCTCCGGGGAGATCAACCGCGCCTCGGTGTCGATATCGTCCAACTCGGTGAAGCAGTGGAAGCTCAACAATCTGTTGCGGCATCTCGATCGCGCCGGTGGACTGCTGGAGGGCAACATCCGCGGGGCGTCATTGCGGCGAGCCTCCGACATGGCGGGTGACAACATTCACCAGTTGCGGGATGCCTTCTCCCGCGACCTGGCCAAGCTGGAGCGCGAGCTGGACGAGATTGCCAGCCATCTACGCGCCAGCAGCGTGGTCTCCACCACCTTCAGGCTGGAGGCCACCCACACCGGCATGTTCCAGCGGCTGCTGGTGGACATGGCCAGCAATATCGAGGCGCTTTCCAGGGATATCGCCGAGCGCGTGAAGCGCTCCCAGCGCATGTTGCGACAAATGACGGGAGAGGATGGACTGTGAGAGCAGTGACGCTATACGACGACGGGCACAAGTGGATCTTCTTCGGCCGCGATCCGGCCAAGCCTGAAAGCATCATCGACACCAACCAGTACCTGGTGGCCTCCAGCACCGAGGCGATCCTGCTGGACCCGGGTGGCATCGAGTTGTTCGCGCCGATGCTGGCCTCGGTGTTGAAATATGTGGGCATCGAGCAGCTGACCCAGCTGTTTGCCTCCCACCAGGACCCGGACATCATCTCCTCCCTGGGCTTGTGGGATCAGGTGCTGCCCAAGGCCAAGCTGTGGGCGCCGTGGATCTGGGAGGGCTTCCTGCGCCACTTCGGCATGGAGCGCATCGAATACGCGCCGTTGAAGGATGGCGGTGGCATCATCCGGGTGGGCGACGTGGAGCTGCAGGCGATCCCCGCTCACTATCTGCATTCCTCGGGCAATTTCCACATCTATGATCCGCGCGCCAAGATCCTGTTCAGCGGCGACATCGGGGCGGCGCTGGAGCCGATCACGGCGGACATCTATGTCGATGATTTCGAGCTGCACACCAGCAAAATGAAGCTGTTCCACCAGCGTTGGATGCCGTCCAACGAGGCCAAGCTGGACTGGGTGAATCGCGTGCGCAAGCTGGATATCGACATGATGCTGCCGCAGCATGGGCGCATCTTCAAGGGCGATGACGTGCAGCACTTCCTGAACTGGTTTGAGCGCCTGCCGGTGGGGATCGCCATCGGCGCGGGCTGATAGCGCCTGACGGTTGGAATTCTTGGCCACCTTCGCGTGGCCTTTTTTGTTTTGGGGGCTATGCGGCGTGCTGGGCCGCAGGGGGGCGGCACTGTGCCTGTCCCCCTGATTCGGGGTGTCAGAGAGCGCGCGACTCCAGCAGGGTGCGGAAGCGCTTCAGCATCCATTTGACCGCCAGGCCCATCACCGGGCCAAACAGCTTCAGGCTCCAGCGGCTGGCGCCCTTGGGCGCCATGGCCATGGTCCAGCGCACGCGGCAGCGACCGTCGCCCAGGTCGTCCACCCGATAGTGCTCGGCGAAGGATTCGATGGTGTTGTCGTGGCTGATGGCGGTGAAGCAGAAGGCCATTTCCCGTTCGCGCTCCCAGGCGATGAACACCTCGTCGGCGATCAGTCCGCCCATCATATGCACGCTGCGGGTGCTGCCCAGGCGGTAGGGCTTGTCGCAGGTCCAGATCACCTTGGTGATGGCGGGTGCCCAGGCGGGCCAGTCTTCGGCGCGCTCGAAGGAGGTGAATATGTCGTCTGGCCGGGCGCGAATGATCTGTTCTGCCGTGAACAGATGGGGAGCCGTGCGGAAGAAGTCGAGGCCCACGGGGGTGCAGCGGTGCATGTCTGCGCTCTTTGCTCGGAGGATGGCCGCTATCTTCGCCTGAAGTGACCAGCCTTAACAGGCTTGGTGGGATTTCTTTTCCGTAATACTTGATGTGCGCACTGTGGAGGAGTGAACTGTTTCGGGCACGAAATAGAGGCTGCCGGGCGCTGCTGGCATGCCTGGGCCGGTGTGGGGGCAAGCAGGAGTACCCCGGCACGCGAAGAGCAAAGGAGGCGAGCGTGCTGTGTTGCGCGCTGCCTTCAGTGGCGCGCAGGGCGTTTTCCGCTGCGCTCGGCCGCATGTGTTTGGTCTTTAAAGCGTCCATTAGCGGGTTATCGGTCAACCCTAGGCAGCGGCATGCGCGCTAAACGCGTGCTGCTGCCCGGGTCGGGCGTCGTCGACCAGCACCTCGGCGGGGCTGAGTCTCGGTTTGCGCGGCCAGTTGCCAGCCGCTGCCCGGCCCACCGCAATCATCATCACCGGTACATAGCGGTCTGCTATGTTGAACTGCGTGCGCAGGGCCTCGGGGTCGAAGCCGATCATCGGGCCACTGGCCAGACCGTGCTCGGTGGCCGCCAGCATCAGCGCCATGGCGGCCATGCTGGCGGAGCGGATGGCCTCGTCCCGGGCCAGTGCAGGCTTGTTGGCGTAGGCGCCCTGTCCGGCCTGGATGAAGGCCGCCGCGCCCGCCGTGTCGAACAGGCCGGCCTGCTGTGCCCGGCTGGCAATCAGCGGCAGTTTTTCTGCCCCGTCTATATCCCCCAGCACGACGATGGTGGCGGCGGCGTCCTCGACTTTTTGTTGGCCGTAGGCGATGGTTTTCAGTGCCGCGCGCGCGGCCGCATCGCGCACCACCAGAAAGCGGCTGTGTTGGATGTTATAGGCCGACGGGGCCTCCATGGCGGCCGCGATCAGTGCCAGCACATCCTCCGTCGACAGCGCATGGGCGTGGTCAAACTTGTTGGCTGAAATGCGCGCATGCAGTGCAGTGGTTACGTTCATGATGGATGCCTCGAAAAACGCTTGTTCAGGAAAATATTTTTCTGTCGAGTGATGCGCGGCCACCGCCGGAAACCAGCAGCGATACGGCCGCTAACGCCAGTGCCAAGGCGTATTCGTAGCCGCCATTGGTGATGAAAAAACCGCTCGGCCAGTGCACGGCAAACATGGCTACCAGCATGGCAAACGCGATCACGGCGGCAGCGGGGCGGGTAAACAGGCCGAGCACCAACGCCAGGCCACCCAACAGCTCGGCACTGCCTGCCAGCATGGCCATCAGCCAGCCGGGCTCAAGCCCAAACGATGCCATCCACTGGCCGGTGCCATCGAGGCCGTAACCACCAAACCAGCCAAACAGCTTTTGCGCGCCATGCGGCATCAACATCAGCCCGAGTGGAACACGCAAAACAAGTGGTGCGAGCGCGTCGTCGGTGGCGAGGATTTTTTGCATTGTGTGCATCTCGTGTTTCCTTGGATGGACGGAATTTGCCGCCTATTGTGGTTGGGTGAAGTGGCCGCTGCGGTAATCCGCAATCGCCTGTCGTATTTGCGCCTCGGTGTTCATCACGAAGGGGCCGTAGTGGGCGATGGGTTCGCCGAGGGGTGCACCGGCCAGCAACAGCAGGTGCGCGCCGTCGTTGCCCGCCTGCAGTTGTAGGGTGTCACCCGCGCCGAAGCGGCCGGTCTGGCCTCGGCTGAGCGCATTGCTGCCGCCTAGCAGGCCCTCAATCACATAGACAAACGCGCTATCTGTCGCGGGCAGTGGCAATTGCAGCATGGCGCCGGCGGGCAGGCGCAGGGCCAACACCCGGGCGCTATTGGCCAGTCGGTCGAGCGGGCTGCTGACAGTCTCTCCGGCCAGTGTCCAGCGCCCGGCGAAGACCTTGGCCTCAATCCCATCCTTAAGGCTCAACACAGGGAGTTCGCTGGCTTCGGCCTGGGCGTATTCGGGGGCCTTCATCTTCTGGGTGGCTGGCAGGTTCAGCCACAGCTGGAAGCCATGCAGGCGGCCTTCGCGTGCCAGCGGCATTTCGGAGTGAATGATGCCGCGGCCGGTCGACATCCACTGGGCGCCGCCATCGCGCAGGCTGGCGACGTGCCCCAGGTGGTCGCGGTGTTCGAAGCCGCCCTCGAACATCAGGGTGAGGGTCTCGATGCCGCGATGGGGGTGGGGCGGGAAGCCGCCGATGTAGTCGGCCGAGTCCTCCGCGCGGATTTCGTCGATCATCAGGAAGGGGTCCAGGTCGTGGCGATGATCCCCCAGGGTGCGTTGGATCTTCACGTTGTCGCCGTCGGCGCTCGGGCGGCTCTGCAGGATCTGGATCAGCGGGCGGATGTTCATGGCGTGCTCCATTGCGCTGGCTATGGATTCAGAATACATTCGATACATGGATTTATTGCTGCGAAATTTGGCTTGGTTTTATCGATGAATTCGATCGGTTCGGTGACGCTCGAACAGTGGCGCCAGTTGGTGGCGGTGGTGGATTGCGGCGGCTTTGCCCAGGCAGCGGAGCACCTGTGCAAGAGCCAGTCGGCGGTGAGCTATGGCGTTAAGCAGTTGCAGGAGGCCATCGGTCTGCCGCTGCTAGCACTGCACGGGCGGCGGGCAGTACTCACCCCGGCGGGCGAGACTCTGCTGAGGCGAGCGCGCTACCTGCTGGAAGAGGCTGACGCGATCCAGCGCCTGGCGGGCACCTTGGCCGGGGGCTGGGCGCCGGTGGTGGCGCTGTCGGTGGACGTGATCTTCCCCTATGAGCTGCTGTTCGACGCGCTGGAGGGCTTCGCTTGCGGCAGCCCGGAGACCCGGGTGGAGCTGCTGGAGTCGGTGCTGTCTGGTGGTACCGAGGCGCTGCTGCAGCGGCAGGTGGATCTGGCCATCACCGGGCGGGTGCCGCCGGGCTTTCTCGGCGAGCCGCTGATGCAGCTCAACTTCGTCTGCGTGGCACACCCGGATCACCCACTGCATCGGCTGGGGCGCGCGCTGCAGATGGAGGATCTGCGCCCGCATCAGCAGGTGGTGGTGAGGGATTCCGGTCAGCGGCTGAAAGTGGATGCCGGCTGGCTGGGCGCTGAGCGGCGACTGACGGTGTCCCACACCAACAGTTCCATCATGGCGCTGCGCCGGGGGCTGGGTTTTGCCTGGATTCCGGAGGAGAAGATCCGTGCCGAGCTGGCCCGGGGCGAGCTGCGGCCATTGCCGCTGGTGGAGGGGGGCGCACGGCGGGTGGAGCTTTATCTGGTTTTCGCCGACCGGGTCGGCGCCGGGCCTGCGGTGAGCAGCCTGGCGGACCACCTGCGCCGGGCAGTGGCGCGCTGACGTCGTTTTAAATCATCGCCTTGATGGACTGATTCAGGGCTTCCTTAGGAAACCTCTGAATAAGTCCCTGAAGACGCGCTGGCGTCGTTAAAATCATGCTCAAAATGCTCATTTACGACCAGAAAGGTACGGCAAGCAGAGAACTTAACTTGCCGTAGTTAAATCGCCCCCTGCCAAGTGCGACCCCATTCCGTCCGTCCTCCCAACAAAAATGATGGAGGATGCACGGATGAATACAACCTCACCACGCATAATCGCGGTGATCTCGACCAAGGGCGGTGTCGGCAAGACCACCCTGAGCGCCAATCTGGGCGCGTACGCCGCCGATATTGCCGGCCAGCGGGTGCTGCTGGTGGACCTTGATGTCCAGCCGACCTTGACGTCCTACTACCCACTGCCAGACGCCCCCACCGCCGGTATCCGCGAGCTGCTGCTCTTGGGCAATCACCAGGGGCATGCCTTCATCACGCCTACCGCCATCCCCAATGTGGATGTGCTGGCCTCCAACGACCCCTACAATGAGGTGTCGTTGCGCCTGATGCAGGCCGCCGATGGTCGTTTTCGCTTGAAACGGCTGCTGCCCGAAATCGCCCAGGGCTACGATCTGGTCATTATCGACACCCAGGGCGCACGCTCCGTGTTGCTCGACGCCGCCATCCTGGCCGCCCACGAGCTGGTCAGCCCGGTGCCGACCCAGACCCTGGCGGCGCGCGAGTTCCTGCGCGGCACGATCAGCCTGCTGAATGAATTGGCGCCGCTTGCCCCTGCGGGCCTACCCCCTCTCAGCGCCGTGCTCAACGCCGTCGATCACACCGTGGATAGCCAGAAAATCGCCTCCACACTGCGCCAGGATGTCTTTGCCGACGCCGATCCCAGCCAGTTCCGCTTGCTGCAAACCGTGATTCCGGCCATGGCCGCCTACCGCGAGGCCGCTACGGCGCGCATCCCCGCACATCGCTACGAATCACGCCGACCGGCGGGGCGCAAAACGCCGGCCGCCGCCGAGGTGATGGCCGCCCTGGCCGCCGAGCTCGGCCTGGTCTGGGGGCACGCACCCGCCGTTCAGCCGGCGGTCGATGCCTCATTGGCGTCGGCCACCGTCGAAGCCAGCGGAGTGTGACGGCATGAGCAAGCGCAAGGATTACGATAACCTGGATCTGGGCTCCCTGCTCAAGTCCCCCGGCTATGGCTCGGCTACACCGCTGCCCATGAGCCTGGATCCGATCACCCGGCAGAAACTGAGCGTGACACTGGAGCAGTTGCAGCCCTTTGCGTTGAACCCGCGTCAAAGCCGCAACCCCATGTACGAAGACATCAAGGCCTCCATTTTGCAGCGCGGCCTCGATGCGCCGCCGCCGATCTCGCGTCGTCCCGGCGATGAGCACTATGTGATCGTCAACGGTGGCAATACCCGTCTGGCCATTCTTAATGAGTTGTGGCTGGAGACCAAGGATCGACGGTTTTTTGAAATTGAGTGCGACTTCATCCCCTGGGTCAGCGATGCCCATGCGCTCACCGGCCACCTGATCGAGAACGATCAGCGTGGTGAGATGACCTTTATCGACCGGGCGCGGGCCATTCAGCGGCTCAGGCAGCTGTGGGAACAGGCGCAAGGCGATGGCGCCTCTCTGTCGCAGCGCGAACTGGCTCGGCGCCTGACCGACGCGGGGTATCGCGTCAGCCACACGCTGATCAATCGCATTTTCTTCACCCTGGAGTTCCTCGATCCCTGCATCCCGAATGTGCTGAACGCAGGGCTGGGCAAGCCTCAAATCGAGCGCCTGATCAAATTGCGCACCGCCTGCCAGCAGGCCTGGCAGGCCACGGCGCCCGCACGCACCCAGGACGAGTTCGCCATCGCCTTCGACTTCGCGCTGAGCGACTGTGATCGCTATGCCGAGGACTGGAGCTACGACCTCGCCCAGGATGACGTGCTGCGTGGCCTGGCGCGCCACCTAGAGTGCGCCTATGGCGATCTGGTGGTAGAGGTGGAGAAAGCCCTCTATCAGGGCAGTGCCACGACCGTGGACGCCGTGGCACATCCGGTGACATTGGTCCCATCCCCCGCCACCCCCGCTGCACCGCCGCCGCCGGCGGCCGTGCCTGGGCAGACCTTGCCGGCGCAGAGCAGTAGCCGTGTCCCGGAACTCGCCATGGCAGCCAGGCGTCCGCTCTCGGACGAGCCTGTCCCGGCCAGCCCGCTCCGGGCCGCACCCTCCACGTCGACCGCCGATGACCCGCTGGACTTGCTCAGCGAACACGTCGCCGCGCTGATCGAGGATCGGGTGGATGGGTTGTCCGCGTTTCAGCCAGTGCTGGACCGCCTGCACGTCCTAGTACACGAGGGTGCCAAGGCCTGTGAATTGCCAGGCGAGCTGCTGATCCTGGACGTGCAGCAGCCGCTGGGCTTCACGGTGCTCAATCCCGCGTATGAGATGACCGTCGAGCAGACGCGCTACTGGTGGTTGCTGCGCTTGATTACCGAACCCACTGACACCACGCCAGAGGGCATGATCGCCCTCAGCAGCCAGATGCCGTGGGCCAACCCGCTCATGTTGCTGTTCGCGGAAAGCGGTTGGGCGCCGATGGCCTCGGCGGCCACCATCGAGATTTTGGTGTTGGCGCGGCGCTGTAGGGCCGAGAGGGACAGCGCTCGGTAGTCGCACACGACAGAGCCTGGGATAGCTGGAACACAATCAAGGGTGACAGGAGTTGGTATGTCAAACGTACATGAACGCATGACTCAGGACATGGTGATGGCACTGTTGCGCGGCGTGCTGGATGAGTTGGAGGCCGGGCGCCTGGGCACGCTGACCGACCTGGGGCTGGATGTGGATGCCGCCATGGCGGTCCGTGACATGACCATGCCAGAGCTGAAGTACCTGGCGCGGATGCGCGGCAACTGGGCGACATTCACCATCGACACCCCGAAGTTGTTGGACTCGATCCAGCGGGCGCGGCAGCGCCGCGAGGAGGATCGTCTGGCGGAACAGATGCTCCGCCAAGGCGCCTCAGCGCCCATGATGCAGGCCCTGTGGGGCTGGTCTCCCGGTGAGACCAGCGCTCGCAAACGCGAGCTTGGCATCAGCACGTCTCTCGGCCGCACTGCGCTCCCCGGCGATGAGGCTCGCGACGATGTCCTGGTCCAGTGGCGACAGCTGTGCCGCGAGATGACTAACGAGCGGCAGCGCTATCTGCAGCTCTCTGAGCGCACCGGCTACCGGCTAGATACGTTGTGGGTGTTGACCCGTGATCAACTGCTCGCCTGAGCCAGCCTGCAAATACAACCAGGAGTCGGCCCTGTGTGCCCAAACATATTGGATGTAACCCTGACCCAGTGTCGCCACGGAAAACCGCTCGTGGTGATCGAGTCCTCAATCGGCAATGGCAGCGAACTGAGGCCGGAGCAGTTACGGGCCTTGGCTGCCGCCCTTTGCGCTGCTGCTGATGACGCAGAGCAGCGGGTGATGTACCCGAAGGCTTGCTTGCGGGTTAAGAAACTCTACCCACTCGACGCTGTTCTACCGACGGACCTGGCGGCGACGGACGCCGCCCGGGGCGGTGACGTATGAGTCTTGCCATGTGGCGCTGCATCAGCCTGTTCTTGGTCGGGATCAGCGCCGGCCTTCTCTATCTTGGGGATTGCCTGACCGGCTCGGGCTTGCAACAGGAGGTCTCGGCGGGCCGGGTGATGCTGGCGGGGGGCGCCGGATTGCTGGCGACCAATCTGTGGCTGCTCCGGCTCACGTATCTGGAACAGGCGATGCAACGCGACGCACGACCCTCGGCCGTTCATGCAGAGGGATGACGGCAGTGCCAAGCCCCCTCCTACAGGCGGGGGGTTGGCCGTGCCGCCAAACAACACAAGCGGTTTAACACGGGGGCGAAGACCTCCGCCACAACAAGCAGGAGCGGGCGATGACCCGCTCCGCCATGCGTAGCAAACAGGAGTTGCTGGGATGACCGATCATCACCCCAGCCGCCGTGCCCAACAGCTGTTTCAACTGATACAGCAGCAGGCGCGGCGGGTATTGACACACTCCCGCGAGGGGGCGCCACCCGGGCACGACCCGGCAGGTGGCGAGGCTTTGCTCTATCTGGGCAACATGCACGACGCCGTGCCGAGGGGCTTGCTCTACGACCCTCTGCTGGAGCCTGTTGAGCAGGTGGTATGGCAGGCCATCCGCATTCATGCCGGCCAGCACGGTGCAGGTGGCTTCCCCTCTCAGGAGGATCTGCTGCCCATCACCAAATGCGGTCGCACCCGCTTTTCCTGGGCCCTGCATATCCTGCGCCTGACACGCTGGGTTTCCGTCAGTCAGGTGCGGGATGAGCGTGGGCACGTCAAGGGCCGGGTCTATGCCCTGCACGATGAGCGTGCCAGCCTGAATGACGCCATGCTGCTGGATCCACGCTATGTGGAGACGGTGAATCGCTACTGCAAGCACCGCAACCCCCGGGTCGCGGCGGTGGCGAGAACCATCCGTGACGAGCTGGGGTTGTGGGTGGCCGGTGAACTGGAGCACGAAGACAGTATTGGTGCGGCGCCCTCTCCCCAGCTCGGCAGGCGTGTTGAGACGCTGGTACAGCGTGGTCGGCAGACCGGGTTTGGGGGCGGTCAGTCCTCGGCAAAACCCAAAGTGCAAAATTTAAATTCAGGGTTTTATGGCAGCGAAAAACCCAAAGTACAAAATTTAACTTTAGGCTTTTCCGGGCCAGCAAAACCCAAAGTACAAAATGTACATTCAGGCTCGCGGCACGAAGCCAAAGTACACATTTTAAATTCAGGCAACGAAGTGCCCTTAAGTAGTAGTAGTTGTAGTAGTTCAGAAGAAAACTTCATAACTACTACAACTACAAAGGTTAATCAGGATGAACCTCTACGCGTATGCGCGCGGATCGAGTGGCCTCGCCGGATTGCCGAACGGCTGGACGACAACGCCCGGCGTCTGCTAGGCGACATGGCGGAGCGCCTGCCCGAGGGGGTGGGCCAGATGGTGCTCGATGAAGTGTCCGGCAACCTGGCCGAGAAGGCGCACAGCGGCGGGTCGATTGACAACATGGCAGGGTACCTGAGTGCCGTGCTGATGGCCGCCAAGCGGGGCCAGTTCGTGCCCACCCGGCATGCCCAGGTAGGTCGGGATGAGCGCGCGGGGATCGTGCACCCCAGGCCGATGCGAACGGCTTCCCCGGCGGCGGCCAGTGCTGGAGCCGATCTCATGAGACAGGCCAAGGAAACCGCCTGGGCCAAAGGCTCGATTATTGACCGCCTGACAGACCGCAGCTGGGCCGAGGGAATGGGATACGTCGAACCTGAGGCAGATGTGTGAGTGGTTACCGGGTAACCACCTGCAGGGCGGTGCCGGGTTGAGGTGCTGGCCGGGGCATCGCTGGGCTGGTGGGTGGTTACAGTGTAACCACCTGAAGCGAAGTGCCGAGAGGTGATTAGCGGGTAATCACCTTAAGCGAAGTGCCTGGCTGATGTGCTGGCCGGGGCATCGCTGGGCTGGTGGGTGGTTACAGTGTAACCACCTGAAGCGAAGTGCCTGGCTGATGTGCTGCCGGGGCATCGCAGAGAACAACAGAAAGTGATTCCAATGGATTCACTCACGAGAGTTACAACAAGGCAGGAGCAGACGATGAGCACTGTGAAGGAAAAACAGCCAGGAACAGCACGTACGACGGGGTTTGGCGCGGGGGCTGCTGATGCGGGGCGCAGCACGCTGAGTCGGAAGGGGGCGCATGGCCGCGTAGTCGATAGCGTTGCGGGTGAAGACGCCGCGCTTGCCACGAGCGGCAATGCCGGCGCAGACAAGCCCGGCGCGTTGCGTGGCAGCATGACCCTGAGCCTGCACACGCGCTATGCGGCACAGCTGTGGCGTGGTCGTAAACCTGAGGCAGGGCGTCCGTCAATCAGGAGTGTGCCGCACTTCGGCACGATCCTGAAAACCATGACGCGGGCGGCTGGAGCAGATGATCCATATGCCGACTGGTTCCTGCTGCAGCTTCAGGAGAAGCTGGAGCAGGGGCGGCAGAAGATGCAGTTGCTGGAACAGCAGGTTGAGGCTTTTATCCAGGACCGTGTACCGGCTGAGGTGTCCATGGGACATTCAGTCAGTGAGCGCGCCACCGAGGTGGAGGTGCACTTCGAGTCCCCCCTGGCGTACTGGATGGCCTATCTGGTGGCGGATTACGACCGGGTGGTGCGGCGGGTTCAGCAGGGGCTGCACTTTGGTCTGCTGCCACGCGCGCAAGCCGAGATCCTGATGCAGCAAGGCGCCAAGATTGTGCGTTCGCTGTTGAGTGCGGTGGATGGCTGGAAATTCACCTCGGTGAGCCGTGATGATATGGCCGCCAACAACCCGCGCGCCTTGAAGGCGATCGACGTGATGGGGCAATGCCCGGAGGACGTGCTGCGGGGCGAGCTTCGCTCCGTGTTTGCGCCCCCCATTCGCCGTAAATCGGCCTTGTCGGTCGAGTCGGATAGCGTTTTGGATATTGAGCTGGATAGCGCAGAATGAGCCGTGTCGCCCTGCCGCTGGGGCAACCCGATATGTTCTCGACGAGGAAGGGGTCCATGGGTGCGCGTACGGTAGATAAAGACCTTTTACATGCCGGGGTAGATAACGCGATTGAGCAGTCCCTAAAAGGCCTTTTATTGCCTTTTAAGGGTAAGGGGGAGTTGCGTCGTGCCAGGAACCTGGTCGAGCGCGAACTGGATGCCATCTGTGCGGAAGGTGAGCACATGGTCGAGGAGTTCCGGGCGGCCTTCAATCGGGGGTGGTATTTCTTGCCTCTGACGTTGACGCTGCACCGCGCGCCCCGGCGTAGCTATCTGCGCTGGCGGCGGCGGGCCGCTGCGGGGGCGGGGCAGTGCTATGTGGATCTAGTCAGTGAAGATGGTCGTGCGCTATTGGCACAGATGACGTCGACGCAGTGCCAAATCTATTTGGCCTGGGAGCCCAGAATCCGGCAGTGGAATATGGTGGGGCGGATGGCCATGATCCGGTTGTGCGAGCTGGACGAACTGCTGGCGAGCATGGAGGCGGTGGATGAGATCAGGGGCTCACTGGTGGAATCGTCCGCTGACGCGAGGGCGTGATCAGGCGCTTGCGCCTGCCGGGCGCGCCCGTCGCACACCGGGAAGGCATGGCCCTGGTGGGGCACTCGCGGATCCGATTGGCTTCTGTGAAATACCCGAGATGCGTGACCGTGATCGCAGGCGTGAGTACAGGGGGGGTCCGTCGCGTGCAGAACGCGATAGAATGCGCCGCTCAGCTCACTGGCTAAGATGTCGTGTCAGAGCGCTGTTTTGACTGTTTCAGGTGGTCATGGCACCCAAAGCGCGCGGGTGTGATGATGGTTTTACCTGGACGCGGCAATGACTGACTGGGCAGCATGGATGCCTTGAATGAACATGGAGCAGTGTCGTTATGAGCAATACCTTTCATGGCCGGGGCAACCTCGGCGATAACCCTTCCCTCAAATATGTTCCTGTAGCGGGCGGCGCACAGCGTGCGGTGTGCGAGCTGCGGGTGTATTTCGACCGCCAGGTGCCGGATGGCAATGGCGGATTCGTGGATCGCGGCGGTTTCTGGGCCGATGTGGCCTATTGGGGGGATCGGGGCGAGCAGGCGGCCCGGCTGCTGGCGAAGGGCATGCGGGTGCGGGTCGAGGGCAGCATGCTCCAGGAGCACTGGCAGGACAAGGATAGTGGTGAAGATCGCTACAAGATGGCCGTAGTTGCCGACCATATCGACCTCGATCTGATGCGATTGGAGGCGGTCACGGTACGGCGGCGCGAGTCGGCCGAGGCGGCCACGGCCTGATCGAGGTCGCTATGCGCCTGTATCTCTGCGAAAAACCCTCCCAGGGGCGCGATATTGCCGCTGTGCTGGGGGCGAACCAGCGTGCCGAGGGCTACCTGCACGGCAATGGCGCGCTGGTCACGTGGTGCGTGGGGCATCTGCTGGAGTTGGCGGAGCCTGATACCTACGATCCGGCTTACAAGCGCTGGTCGCTGGAGCAGTTACCCATCATCCCCTCTCCCTGGAAGCTGGAACCCAAGCGGGATGCGGCCAAGCAGCTCAAGGTGATTGCCGGACTGCTGAAGCAGGCGCGCGAGGTGGTGATTGCCACCGATGCCGACCGCGAGGGCGAGGTCATCGCACGGGAGGTGCTGGAGCGCCTGGCGTGGCGTGGCGCGGTGCAGCGGTTGTGGCTGTCTGCGCTCGATGCCGCCAGTGTGCGCAAAGCGCTGGACAACCTGCTGCCGGGCAGCCACACCGAGCCGCTGTATCAGGCCGGACTGGCGCGCTCGCGTGCCGACTGGCTGGTGGGCATGAACCTGACCCGCGCCTTCACCCTCAACGCCCAGTCGGGGCGCCAGGAGCGCATCGGGGTGTTATCGGTGGGGCGGGTGCAGACACCGACGCTGAAGCTGGTGGTGGACCGCGACAGGCAGATTGACGCCTTCGTGCCAACAGGCTTCTGGGTGGTGGTCGCGGATGTGCAGGCAGCGACTGGCGGTTTCATGGTGCGCTGGGTGCCTGCGGCGCCTCATGTCGATGCGGAAGGCCGCTGTAACAGCCAGCAGGCGGCCGTTGAGCTGAGTCAGCGTGTGCGTGGCCAGAAGGGCCGGGTGGTTGAGTGCGTCACTGAGCGCAAGCGTGAGAAGCCACCGCTGCCCCATTCCATGTCCAGCCTGCAGCAGGAAGCCTCCAGGCGCTTCGGCATGAGCGCCCAGCAGGTGCTGGATGCAGCCCAGGCGTTGTACGAGAAGCACAAGGCGACCAGTTATCCGCGCACCGACAGCAACCACCTGCCAGAGAGCCAGCGGGCCGAGGCCGGTCAGGTACTGCAGGCGCTGCTGGCGAGCGATCCAACATTGCAGGAGGTCATGCGGCAGCTTGACCAGGGCATCACCTCCGCCGCCTGGAACGACAAGAAACTTAGCGCGCACCACGCCATCATTCCGACCACGCAGCCGGTGGATCTGAACGCCATGACGGTGGCGGAGCGGCAGGTGTATGGCTTGATCCGGCAGCGCTATCTGGCCCAGTTTTTTCCCGACTTTGAGTTTGATTTGACCAAGGTGGCGCTGAACCTGTGTGACGAGCGTTTTGTGGCTTCTGGGCGCATCACGCAACAGCTGGGCTGGCGTCTGCTCTACGGCAATGTGGGAGAGGGCGAGGAGGACGGTAAGGCGCGCGAGGCGGGGGAACAGCAGGTACTTCCGCCGCTGGGCCAGCATGAAGCGGTCACGGCGCTCGCCGCCCGGACTGAGCAGCGGCAGACCAAACCGCCCGCCCGTTACACCGATGGCACGCTGGTGGCCGCGATGGAGTCCATCGACCGCTTTGTGGACGACCCCAAGCTCAAGGCCATTCTGCGTGGCAAGGAGAAGGCCGGCATCGGCACCGATGCCACGCGCCCGGCGGTGATCGAAACCTTGCTCAAGCGCGGCTACCTGGTGCGCGATAAGAAAGCCCTGATCAGCACAGTTTTGGGCCGCGCGCTGATTGATGTACTACCGGCGCAGGTGGCCGATCCCGCCACCACGGCCATCTGGGAGTCCGCCCTGGAGGAGATCGCCCAGGGGCGCGGTGAGCTGGCCGCGTTCATGGCGCGGCAGGAGGCTTGGGTCAAGGCGGTGGTCGCGTGGGTGCAGGACCAGTCAGGGGCGCAGTGGCAACAAGCGCTCACCGCCAGCACGCGCCAGGTGAGCGAGGCTAAGCCCGCGCGCTCGGCCCGGAGCAGCGCACGCCGGCCTGCCCCGGCGCCGACTAGCGGGGCGCTCAAGCCCGGCGTGGCTTGCCCTGAATGCAGTCGCGGCACCTTGATGCTGCGCAGTATGAAACAGGGGCGGCACCAGGGGCGCGAATACCTGGGCTGCTCGAATTTTCCCACCTGCCGGCAATTTCATTGGTATGCCGGTTGATTAACCTGAAAACCTAAGGAGCTAGACCATGAGGATTGTTCACACCATGCGCGCATTGGCTACCGCCACGGCGGTTTGTGTCGGCCTGGCCGGTTGCGCCGCCACCACCACCGCCATCAGCAAGCGCAATCTGGATGTGCAGACCAAGATGAGCGCATCCATCCTGCTGGACCCGGTGGAGGACAACCAGCGGACTGTTCTGGTGCAGTTCCGCAACACGTCGGACAAGCGCGATTTTACCATCCAGGATGAAATCAAGGCGGAGCTGATGGCCAAAGGCTATCGCATCGTGACCAGCCCCAGCCAGGCGCATTACATCCTGAAGGGCAACATCCTGCAGGTGGGCAAGAGCGATGAAGCCGCCGCCGAGAAGGCCTTTGCCGGGGGCTTCGGCGGAGGCCTAGAGGGCGCGGTGCTGGGGGCAGGCGTGGCAGGCATTGCGGGCGGCGAAAACTCGAACATGGCAATAGGTGGCTTGGCGGGCATGGTGGCCGGTACGGTGGCCAACGCCATGGTGAAAGACGTCTATTACTCGGTCATCACCGACATCGAGCTGAAGGAAAAGTTGCCCGAGGGCAAGATGGCGAGTGCCAGCACCAACCACAATCTGGCACAGGGTACCAGTGGTGGCACTCAGGTCAGCTATGACGAGTCGGTGAACTACAAGGCCTACCAGACACGTATTCTGTCGAGTGCCAACAAGGTGAACCTGAAGTTCGAGGAAGCGCAGCCAGGGCTGAAGCAGGGGTTGGCCACGTCAGTGTCAGGGATATTCTGAGTCAGCGTCAGGCCATGCCCTGGGAGGGGCGGGTGCAGCAACGGGTCCTGCGCGAGCGGGGCCCGCAATGAGTGTCAGGGAGGATGGCGATGAGCAATGTGGAGCAATTGTGGGATAGTGTGACCATCGGGCGCCGGCGGGGTGTTCGCTGCTTGATTGTTCAGGCCGCTTCTGACATGACTCATGCGGCAATGGCGTTGATGGAGCGTGTGCCGGGGTGCAGTTATCACAATACGCGGCAGGCGCCTGAGTTGTTGCTGGGGGATGCGGCACCCCTGGCGCTGGTGGATGAGGTGCACTCGGCGCACAATCTGGTGGCGTTTCTGCGAGAGCGTCAGAGGGTCGAGGCAAGCATGACGGTGTTGCTGGTTCAGAGGGTCGATGAGCTGCCGGATCTGGCGGCTATGATTCTGGGTCAGGACAAGGTGTTAGTGGCAAGTGTCGGGTAGCCGCCATAAGCTTGAGAATATGAGGAGCCACCATGACGCAGCGGCCTTCTGAATGCCCACTCTGCGCTGGGTGCTGGATCAGCAAGGATGTCTGGTGGGCGGTGCCGAAGGCAAATGATGCCCAGTGCGATTGGGGCTATCTGTATCTCTGTGCTAGGGGACATCCGTATTTTGATCTGTCGGAGCCGCCTAGTGCTGCTGAGGTGGCCAGTCGCAAGCACTGCAGAGAACACGATTTTGATGGCTGAATGAACACCGTCACGCCCATTCCCTTCCAGCGAATTTGCCCTATAATGGGAAGTTATCACCCGTGGCGACTTCGGTTTAGTCGCGCCCCGCTGCTCAGCAGCAAGCTCTCCCGGCGGTCACGGAAGCGAGAGCGGTTCTACCCTCTGCGGTGGAATGTGGCCAGCACCGGCAATGGATTGCAGGAGATCGTTAGCAGGTACCTTGTAAGCCTCTTTCGGTCACGTCATCTTGGTGCGCTCATGTGAGCGGCGCACACACTCTACCGTGGCCTGGTATGCCTTTGCACCCAGGCTTTCCTCCGCTGAGCGCATCCTCCCGAGCCTCTTTTGATCAGGCGACTCGGGCGGCTGCGTTCTGCGCGCTGTGTCATCTTACCGGGAGGCGACCTCGGGAAACGTCGCGCCGTTTGTCGGCAGTGCCGGCCAAACACCTTTGATTGGCCCAGATCCGCCTGGGGGCCAGAGCATGTGGCGATAAGGGCTTTGAGGAGGGCTTGGTTTGCCGTGGTAGCGGATCTCGCCGATGCTGTCGGCGCTGTAATGTGTCGCGTGCGGAACAAATACGCACGGGCGATAGTTGGACAGGTTTTTCAACACATCATGTATTTCAGCCGGCTGGTAGAGCGGTATCGCCTGCAGGCGTTGGTTTCAAGTTCACGTGCGGCCTGTGCCGTAGGCGTGATGCGTTGGTCCTGGCGTGGCCGGGGCTATCGCCAAGGGTTCTCATGGAGTCTTTGGCGATAGCGATTTTCATACCGTGGCGACTTCGGTCTAGTCGCAAACAAGGCACCCCCTGTCCATTTTGACGGGTGCGCTCCTCTTCGGAGGAGATGGGCACACTGCACATCGCCTGCTATGCAGGCCCGCTGATACATCAACCACCTTGCCGGGGGAACACTCCCGCAAGGGGCTGTTTTCCAGGCGCTCTCAACTTTGAGGACAACACCATGGAAAACACCAACAACAACGCTGAACAGTTCTTCGACCTGCATGTGCGTGGCGTGGGCTATCTCAACCGGGTTCGCGTGGTGCCGCTCAGAAAGGGGAAACCCTATCTGGCCTGCACAATCGCCGCATTGCGTGGCTCCACCGATGCGCCGGAGAAGACTTACTTTGACTGCACGGTCGTGGGCGAAGAGGCCTGCACGCTGATCGACCAGTTTGCAACCAAGTGCGAACAGCACAAGGTACTGATTGGCTTCAAACTCGGTGATCTCTGGCAGGACAAGTTTGTCTATCAGAATGGCCCCAAGGTCGGGCAGGAGGGGACGATGCTGAAAGCACGTCTGCTGCTGGTCGATTGGGTGAAAGTGGATGGCGAGCTGGTTTACCGGCGCGCGACACTGGAACCTGTGACAGAGCATCCGGCTGTGCCGAGTGTGTCGTGTGCTGATGCAGGCGCGGTGCATGAAGCCGGCTTCAGTTCACTGAATCCCCTGATCTAAGTTTGGCTATGCCTTACCGCCCCCTGATGTTCGGGGGCATTTTCAAGTCGCCTCGGGGCGCCTTGAAAATGCCTCTGCTGAGGCAGCCGATGTCTGACCCTGGCGACTTGGGCTAAGTCGCAACCCTGTTAAAGCTCCGCATGATCACGGCAGTCGGAGCTGCTTTCACTTCGGTGAAAGGTGATCACCCTCAACCTTGCCCTTCGGGATTGCGATCCCGTCTGGGGCGTGATTCCAGCGGGCCTCCATGGAGATGGAATAATGCTGAAGTCACTTCGTTCACGCCGCCTAGCACCCGTTCACCACCCGGTGAACTTCGTGGATGCCGGCACCTTCGATCACGGAAGGCATTCGTTTGCGGTCCTGGAGTATTCCGGCCTTGAACGCATGACCCGCCTGCGCGTGCAAGCACGCGTGCGCGGTACCCGTCACCGCATGCAGTTTGACGCCACCTATGACCATGAGGCTCATCGGCTGGTGGCAAGCATGAGTGAAAGCGATCTGGAGGCCATGCTGCATGGTCCCGAAGAGTGCTTTGACGAATATGAAACGCTTGTGACCTGGCAGAACCTCTGTCAGGCGAATCTGGCAACCGCACGCGGGCTAACGCTCACGCTGGCTGCCTGATCTAACTCAACCATCCTTCGCGGGTAATGCCTACCCGCCAGGGTCAGGGTTGCCCGTGAGGTTTCTGAACCTCGCTTGCCGGGGTTCCACCAAAGCGCCTCCGCAAGTGGGTGCTTTGGGGAATCTCGGCAAGTCTACGGAGCACACCCCATGAAAACCAAACTGGATACTGTTGTGAAAGCCATTGCTGCTCGCGTCATCGTGCGTCGCGCGCCTGGTCAAGAGGTGTATTTCAACGGCCTCACGCCGGCTGAAGCCATCTCGCGCCTGGTGCCAGACGCTGCGAAGTTGTCCGAGCAGGCGATGAGTGAACTGGTGAACCTGGTCAAGCGCGAGCTTGGTGTGGTGCCCCATGTCGCCATTGCCGTGCCGGACTGGCAGCTCGCCGCTTAACCATCATCCAACCACCCTGGAGGGGCGTTCACCCCTTCCTGGGTGGCGTCTCTCCACTGAGCGGAACAGATCAATTTCCGTTGAGGAGAGAGGCTATGACCCAACACCGGCGTAACAAGCGCAAGCGTGGCGCCGCGCCACCCATGCCCCCGCATCGCACGCAGCCAGAAAAGCCGATGCTGCCCATCTGGGCGGTGCTCGGCGACTTTCTGGTCAATCTTGCGGCCACCACTGCCGTGGCAGGCGGTGTCACCGCTATGACCATGCTGAATGACCCCGGCTGGAAAGATGCATTGCTGGCGGTCGGTCAGTTAATCCTGCTGTGTGGTATGCTTTTTATGGCAGCCAAACTCAAGCGATAGGAGGTGGGTATGGCGTTGAACGAAGCAGTTTTCTGGACGACGGTGGTGGGCTTTGTGGCCTCGCTGATCATCTATGGACTGTACCTGCTGGATATGAAGAAACACAAAGGTCGGTCGCGCAAGCCGCACTGACCACCCCAGGGGCCTTCGGCCCCTTTTTTGTTTCTGCAGGGCGTAGTGACAGGCCCGGATAAAAGCGCGGGATGGCGCTGCGCTTTTCCATTTGCCCGGTGAGGCCGGCTGCACCACACTGGATCCGGTACGGCGCGATGCACGTCCTGATCCATAGCGGAGGTACCACACCCGGATCAGGCTAAACATGGCGCCGTACTTCGCCCGCCCATGGACGCCCGGGCGGGCGAATCCAACTTGTCGAAGCCGATGAGTTTCAAAGCTACGCAGCTTGCCGCCTTGTGCGGCTTTTTTGTGTCTGCCTAAAAGCCGCCGGAGGTCGTGCGCTTTTTGCCTTGAGCCTGTGCCGGGTCATCTTCAGGATGATGCGAGAGCCACAGGAGTCCAGCTTACATGCGTAACGCCCTGATCCCGGTGTGCTGTCTGGTCCTCGCGGCCTGCAGCGCACCCGCCAAGAAAGAAACCGATGCGAGCAGCCCCATGCCGCCCGCCACCCCACAGGTCCAGACCGGACGCTATACCTCGGCCATGGTCGGTGCAACCACGGCGCAGGTGGACCCACTGAGCGCCATTATCCGCACCGAGATCCCGCTTGGCACATATTCCGTGGGGGATGCCATGGTCTATCTGCTGCGTGCGACGGGCTACCGGCTGGCCTCGCCGGTGGCGGCGGATCCTGCGGTGGGCACTTTGTACCACATGCCGCTGCCCCAGGTGCAGCGCAGTCTGGGGCCAATCACCGTGCGCGATGCCCTGAGCGTGCTGGCGGGCCCGGCCTTTGCCGTGGTGATTGATCCCGTCAACCGGCTGGTCAGTTTTGATGTGAAGGAACCCTATGCCTCGGGCAGACGGAGGTAAGCATGGATATACCTGAACGGCGCCCAGATCGCCTGTTGCTGCAGGCAGGTTTGGGGGCGCTGCTGGCTGCTGTGGTGGTGTTCGGGATGCTGGAGAGCAAGAGGCAACCTACAGGCGAGGACCTCTCACCGCACATGCCGGTGCCTGCTACTGGGACGGTGTCCACGCGGGTTGAGCCGGTGCCACAGAGCAAGGCGCTGACGCAGCAGCTTGACGCGCTGCGCGCGGCAAACGACGACATCCGTGCCGGACTGGACGGCATGCGTGTCCGCCTGAAGTTGATCAACGCCCGCCTGGATGCCCAAGAGGAACAGCTGAAGCAGCAACGCGATGCGTTATCGGCGTTGGAGCGGCGCATGGTGGACTTGGAGGGGGCCGGCAAGGCCTCAACACCTCAATGAGGGAGAGATCGTAATGGCGGCAGGCTTGGTGGTATTGGCGGTGGCACTGGCTGTGGGGGGCGGCATTGCCGTGCATGAGAGCGCCCCCTGCCGGGAGATTGGCACGACCTCCCAACGGGAGGCAGACTTGACGCGCCCATACCGCGAGCGTGTGTATTTCACCGGCGGGCGCGCCTGCCGCATGGGGGGGCAAGGCTCAACGGCGGCCTCGCCACCGGCGCACGTGCCGGTACCGGAGGTCGGCGCCGGGGGGCTGGTACCCGAGTCGCCTGAATTCAAGGGAGGGACACCATGACCCGGAGGATAGTGGCTGGGATGATGTTGTCCTGGTTCAGTCAGGTTTGCATGGCAGAGGTTCAGTCCCAGGACGCCGCCGTCCTGGTGCCGCTACAGGGCGTGACTGGTCAGATCAAGGCGGCAGAGCGCAATAGTGCACTGGTCGGCCCCCAGGCCACGGCCAGCCGTGACGTGCGCAACAGTCGTGAACAGGCGGCCCAGTGGGGGCTGACGGAACAGGAGTGGAGCCAGTACCAAGCCCTGATGGCGGGGCAGCGCGGCATCTGGTCGCCGGGTCTGGATCCGTTGACGGCGCTGGGCGTGGAGGCGCGCACGGATGACGAGCGGCGTCACTACGCCGAGCTGGCGGCGCGGCTTGAATTTGAACGGGTGGAGCGCGAGCTGGCCTACGAGCGCGAACGCATGGCGGCCTTTAAGCGCCTCTATCCCGATGTGCGGGCAGTGGAATACAGCCCGCAGGCGCGCGGCACCGACTTGCTGAAATCCCCAGGCGACAAGCGGTTGATCCTGTTTGCGGACAAGCGCTGCGAGGATTGTGCGGCCCGCGTCGCACGACTGGTGGAGCACGCCAGTGCCGATGTCACACTGGATATTTATGTCGTCGGGCTTGAGGGTAATGACGAAGTCTTGCGCCAGTGGGCCACCGCCCACCAGCTGCCGCTGCCGGCGCTACAGACGGGGCGCATCACCCTCAACCACGAGGCCGGCGCCATGCGGCGGCTGCAGCTGGAAGCGGCGCTGCCCCAGGTGCTGATCCGCACCGCCGATGGGCGGCTGAGTCCGTTCCGTGCATAGGCCCCAGGCTACCCTGTGGGCGCGTCTTGCCATGTGCTTTTGGCTGGCGGCCTGCCCGCTCTCGCAGGCCATGGCGCGCGCGGAAGTGGGCATGGATGTTCCGCCGGCGTACCAGATGATTGCCCGCGAGCACGGCGTGCCCGCCGAGATTCTCTATGCGGTGAGCCTGGCGGAGAGTTCCGCCCGGTTGAAGTCGGGCAAGGTGCGACCCTGGCCGTGGACCTTGAACATTGCCGGCGAGCCGCGCCGCTTCCTGACGCGCATCGAGGCCCACAACGCACTGCGCCGGGCCATTGCCGAGGACAAGCTGGTGGACATCGGCCTGGGGCAGGTCAACTGGCAGTGGCACCGGGAGGCGCTGATGAACGATCCCTGGCTGGCCTTTGAGCCCTATTTCAACCTGCGGGTGGCGGCGCGACTGTTGCGGAGCCACTACGACGCCGGCCGGGGGGATTGGTGGGAGGCGGTTGGACGCTATCACTCTCCGGGCAAGAAACCTGTGCAGCGCGAGCGCGCGCGTCGCTATTCGGCGGTGGTGCGGGCGCGCTACGAACAATTGATGAGGGCCGGTGCATGAACCTGAAACAGCATCTTTTTTGTGGTCTGGTGGCCTCCGGCCTGCTGATGGCCGGGCCGCCGGTCCGGGCGCTGGTCGAGGTGGCCACGGCGGGCCCCACCGAGCAGGCGGCCCCGTACCTGGCAGAGATACAGGCGGAGTCGGCCCAGGCGCAGCCCCGGGTGCCCGAGACGCCCGAGCCCCCGAGCGTCGAGCAGGTGCTGGCCGGCTGGCTGCCGGTGACGACGCCCGAACTTTCGCCCGGCCCCTTGGAGGCAAGTGCGCTGCCGGTGGAGACGCGCAATGCCCTGCCGGCGATGAGCGTGCCGCTGTTCGTGGTGGGGGCAGATGAACAGTCGTTGCGCTGGCTGGCCGCGTGGGCGCCCGAGTTGAAGCGGCTGGGCGCGGCAGGCTTGGCCGTGGAGGTGCCGGACATGGCTGCCTGGGAACGCCTGAAGGCGGTGGCAGCAGGCCTCGATCTGGTGCCGGTGTCCGGCAGCAGCCTGGCACAGGAAATGGGGCTGCGCCATTACCCGGTGCTGGTCACGCGCGAAGGTATGCGGCATTAGTTCGCAGGGGGCGATATGGCACTTAAAAACGACTACCCGATTGAGGCGCTGCTGCGGCCCCCGGTAGAGCTGTTCTCCGCCACCGTGTCCTTGTCGGCGGCCCTGATCGCCACACTGGCCCCCTGGGCGCTGATGATGACGCCCTCCACCGGCCTGCTGACGGCCATTTGCCTGGGGATCTTCGGCTACACCCGGTTGCGGGCAGGGCTGGAGATCCTGGCCTATCATCGCTCGCTCAAGCGCCTGCCTCACTACGCACTGACCGCCGACCAGATGCCGGTGAGCAATATCCGGTTGTTCCTGGGGCGTGGCTTTGCCTGGGGGCAGAAACACACCCAGCGCTTCCGCGATACCCTGCGGCAGGAGGTGCAGGGCTATGTGGCGTTGAGCGATGGCTACCGCCTGGCCCGCAAGAAGGAAGTCGAGTGGGAGCACACGCCCTTGCTCAGGCACCTGGCCAGGGCCGTGGGGCGGGACGTGTGGTGGAACCCCTGGCGGCCCTTGCCGCCGGTAGGCGGCAAGCCCGCGCTGCACGCGGTGGGCTGGACCGAGGAGCAGGACGTTTACATGCCGCTGGGCGAGCGGGTGGGCCACACCCTGGTGCTGGGCACCACGCGGGTCGGCAAGACGCGCCTGGCGGAGATCCTGATTTCGCAGGACATCCGCCGTGGCGATGTGGTGATCGTGTTCGATCCCAAGGGCGATGCCGACCTGATGCGCCGCATGTACGCCGAGGCGCAGCGCGCCGGGCGTGGCGATGAGTTCTATGTGTTCCACCTGGGCTACCCCGAGCTCTCCAGCCGCTACAACGCGGTGGGGCGCTTTGGCAAAATCTCCGAGGTGGCCACCCGCGTGTCCCGGCAGTTGAGCGGGGAGGGCAACAGCGCCGCGTTCAAGGAGTTCGCCTGGCGCTTCGTCAACATCGTGGCCCAGGCACTGAATGCCCTCGGGCAGCGGCCCGACTACGGCCTGATCCTGCGCTATGTCACCAACATCGAGCCGTTGTTCCAGGACTATTGCCGCCACTACCTGTCCAGCCCGGAACTGGCCGCTCAGCTCAAGCGGACACAAACCCCTTGGGATCCCCAGGGCTGGGAGGCCCGCGTTATCGCCATCGAAAACGGCATCAACGACAAGAACACGCCGCTCAACCTGCGGGCAAGGCAGAAGCGCAGCATTGCGCTGTTGAATTTCATCAAGGAGTACCGCATTTTTGATCCGGTGTTGGATGGCTTGCGCAGTGCGGTGGAGTACGACAAGACCTACTTCGACAAGATCACCGCCAGCCTGTTGCCGCTGCTGGAGAAACTCACCACCGGCAAGGTGGCCGAGCTGCTGGCACCAGATTATTTCAACCTGGAGGACTCCCGCCCAATCTTTGACTGGATGCAGGTGATCCGCAAGAAAGGCATTGTCTATGTCGGCCTGGACGCCCTGACGGACTCGGAAGTCAGCACAGCCGTGGGCAACAGCATGTTTGCCGACCTGGTGTCGGTGTCGGGCTATATCTACAAGCACGGCGTGGAGCATGGCATCCCCGATGCCGAGTACAAGATGCCGACCATTTCCCTGCACGCGGACGAGTTCAACGAACTGATGGGGCCTGAATTCATCCCGCTGATCAACAAGGCGGGCGGCTCCGGCGTGCAGGTGACGGCCTATACCCAGACGCTTTCCGACATCGAGGCGCGTATTGGCAGCAAGGCCAAGGCGGGCCAGGTACAGGGCAACTTCAACACGTTGATCATGCTGCGGGTGAAGGAGCTGGCCACGGCCAAGTTCATGACCGAGCAGCTGCCGAAAGTCGAGATTAACTTCCTGGTGCAGGTCTCCGGTGTGGCGGACTCCGGCACGCCCTTTGGCGGGGCCACCTTCACCTCCCGCAACGAGGACCGTATCTCCACCCAGATGGTGCCTTTGCTGGAACCGTCCGACCTGATGAGCCTGCCCAAGGGCCAGGCCTTCGCCCTGCTGGAGGGCGGGCACTTGTGGAAGTTGCGCATGCCCCTGCCCAGCAAGGCCAACGACCCGCACATGCCATCCTCGCTGCAGGAGCTCTCCGAGCGCATGGAGGAGGGCTATCACTCGGGTGATGGCTGGTGGGGTGGCGCAAGCGGCGTTGCCGGGTCCGCCGAATGGTGGGGGGATAATGCCATGCAGGCGGTTGCCGAGCCAGAGGCGGATACCTGGGATGACGGCGACGCGCATGAGGAGACGCAGGGCGCCTATGGTGCCCTGGAGGATGTAAGGATGGGTGACTGATGGCCGAGACCCGCACGCAGGAGGCCCCCCGCAACCGGAGCACTCAAGCGGCCAGTGCGGTGGCGGACAAACCGCAAGGGCCGGTGAGCCTGTCGCTTGGGCTGGCCAGCCGCTTCATCATGTTCCTGTTCATGACCCTGCTACTGGCCATCGTCATCGAGTGGATCGGCATGTTCTGGTGGTGGTCTGACGAGGGCGTGCACCACGCCCGGCGCATGATGGAACGCGAGACCAGTTTCCTGAGCGAGGATTTCCAGCAGTCGCTGCTGGCCTCGCACCCCGCCGTGTTCGCGCGCTGGTTCGCCGACAACTTCTACTACTGGGGGTTCGAGTGGACCGGGGTGGCCTCGGGGATTCGCTTCCTGGCCACGCAGCCTCCCTACGATGCTGGGCAGGGCCGGCTGTTCTCCCACCAGCTGTACCTGGTGCTGGAGCCTTTCGTGGTGAGTGCGGTGCTGATGACGCAGACCTTTGCGCTGCGCCTGGCGGTGCTGATTCTGGCGTCGCCGGTGTTTGTGCTGTTTGCGGCGGTGGGTTTCGCGGACGGTCTGATGCGGCGTGACCTGCGGCGCTGGGGTGGCGGGCGCGAGTCCTCGGTGGCGCACGGCGCGGCCCGGGCCTTCATCATCCCGCTGATCATGGCGCCGTGGATGATCTACCTGGCACTGCCATTCTCACTACACCCGAATTTCATCATTTTGCCCTGTGCAGTGGCGCTGGGCGTGGCCATCTGCGTAACCAGCGCCACCTTCAAAAAATATCTGTGAGCGGTATGAGGCACGAACATGATGGTCATGATCGAATATCCCCCGCTACGGCCGTTCACGGGTGCGCAGCCGATGACAGCCGTGTTGCAGTGGCGGCGGACGGCGGACGCGTGCGACCAGGGCACGTTTGCTGTCGCCGCGAAGCACGCGGGCGACCCGGTATGGCGCTTCTACGCCCCCGATGGTGCACTCTGCAGCAACGGCCTGGATGACCAGCGGGCGCTGGCGGATTCTTTTCGGCTGTTCCCTACGGTCGAGCGTGCGCTGCGCTGGGTCGCAGGTTTCCGGCAGGAGGCCATTCGCCTTTATCGGGTCGAGCTGGATCACGTTCAAGACGTGGCGTGGCTCAGGCTCCATTCCGTGGTGCTGGCCAGTGACCTGGATGCGGTACAGGTGCATAGCTGACAGTGCTTATGCGTGGTCGAGCAGTACGGTGCGGTGCCCGAGATGCCGAGTTCATCCATGATATGCATTGGTCGATATGTGCGTCTTGACCGGCGAAAGTGTCCCGGTCAAGACGCCGCCGAAAAAGCGCAAAGACCTTCTGCGCTTTTTGCCTTGAGCCTCTAACACCTCATCCACGAAGCTGTCGCCGTACTCAGGAGACAGCGCCATGTGGAAGTTTCTAACTCTGTCATTACTCAGCGTGCTGGCGACCTTCGCCGTTGCCGAGACGGTCGATGCTGATCAGGAGCGCGAAGCATTAGCGCGCATCGACCAGGAGCTGGCACTCATCCAGCAGCTGACGCATGAGGCGGAAAAGAAGCGCCCGGCCTGGCGGCGGGTTTCCTTTCGCTATGACGCGCTGCGCCGTGATCTGCAGGAGATGCGCGCCGGGATTCAGGAGCACCTCGACGCGCCCCGCATGGACCCGCGCAAGGTTCAGCCACTGAACGGAGATTACCGCTGATGTGGGTCAGCCTGCAGGCGGCCATGAATGGCGCCCAGACGGGGGCCTTCAATGCGGCGGCGGGAAGTTCCGCCAGCGCCTACAGCCTGGTGTTCGCGGGCGTATTCGCCACGATGGGGCTGTTGCTGGTGGCGTGGTTGTCCCTGCGTGGTTATGAGGCCTGGGTGAAGAACGAGTTGTCACTGGGCGATTTGGCCGGCGCGGTCATGCTGGCCTTGCTGGTAGTGGTATTTGCAATGTTTCTCATTCGCTAACTGCAATAACTCCCTGGAGGGATCGACGATGAAGAATGCAGGCAAACTGGAGCAGGTGCGTTTTGGTCTGCGCCGTATCAAGGGGCGAGCCGTATCGACCGTGGTCGCGCTAGGTGCGCTGGCGGTCAGCAACCTGGCGTTAGCCGCGTTGCCAACAGTCTCCAATCCGACGCGCGGCGCCCAAGAGGGTAACTATCTAAAACTGGGTCAGGACTATCTGTTTGACTTCTTCATTCTGGCGGGGCTGGCCGTCAGCGCCTACGCCTTGATCAAGGTGGGCGGCGGTGCCATTGGCATCTACCACGAAGTCCAGAACGGCAAGAAAACCTGGGGTGATTTTGCCATGCACATGGGGGTGGGCGTGGGCCTGCTGGTGTTCATCGTGTTCCTGGCCAGCCAGGCGAGCAACATCCTGTAAGTGGCTGCCATGAAACCCGCCGGCGAGCACCACAGCATCACCTTCCTGCCGGATCGGCTGAATAGGGAGCCGGTGATATTCCGGGGGCTCACCAACCCCGAAATGTTCCAGCTCGCCAAGCTGGGGGCGATGGTGTGGTTGCCGGTGTGTTTCTTTGTGGCCTGGTTGTGCAATGCCACCATCATGGGTTTGGGGGCAGGGGTCGCCATGACCCTGCTGACGGTGGTGGTGGGCGGCACGCTGATGCAGCGCGTCAAGCGCGGCAAGCCCGAGGGCTACCACGTGCGGCGCTTGCAGATCTGGTTTCAGGACAAGGGCATCGGGAGCAGCGTGTTCATGCGCTACAGCGGTCGCTGGGCGTCCCGGCGCGAAACACCGTTTTTCAAGGAGGTGAGTCAGTGAGTCGCCGCAACATCATCGACGCCAAGGATGACCACATCCGCACCCTGCGCATCATGCTGGCGGTATCTGTGGGGGTGATTGCATTCATGTGGTATGGCTGGAAGTCGATGCCGGGCCGCATGCTGGTGGACATTCCCCCCGACATCCGTGCCGGTTCCACGGCGGTCATGGGTGAGCGATTGCCGAGCACCATTTACACCTTTGCCTACTACATCTTTCAGCAGCTCAACCGCTGGCCGCACGATGGCGAGCGTGACTATAAAGACCGCATCTTTGCGCTACAGAATTACCTGACGCCGGCCTGCAGCCAGTTTTTGCAGGATGACTATGAAAAGCGCCGCCTGGACGGTGAGCTGCGCAACCGCGAGCGCACCGTGGTGGAAATGCCTGGGCGCACCTACGACGACAAGCGCGTCTACATCCAGTCGGACAGTGCCTGGATCGCGTACCTCGACCTGCAGATCACCGAAGTGTACCGGGGTGAGCGGGTGAAGGACGTGTTTGCCCGCTACCCCATCCGCGTGGTGCGCTACGAAGGCGATCCCGAGAGCAATCGCTATGGCCTGCAGCTCGATTGTTTCGCCGAAGCGCCGAAGCGCCTGGAAATCGAGCCCAGACCCGATCCTAAACAACCGCAGGCCGCATCGGCGGAGGCCCCGCAATGAGAGTGATTCAATTTAGCGCGCTGGCCGTCTTGCTGTCATGGACGCACATCGGCCTGGCGGACGAGCTGGTCACTTGGGATAACCGCCAGCCGATCAAGCTGACGCTGAATGTGGGCGAAGAGCGCGCCATCGTGTTCCCGGCCAACGTCCAGGTGGGTATGCCGCCCGAGATCGCCAGTGACGCCTTGCGCACCCAGTCGGTGGGCGGGGTGGTCTACTGGAAGCCCAGCAAAGCGTTCCAGGCGCAGCGCGTCTATGTGCGGCTGGTGGACAGTGGTCACATCGTGCTGTTCGACCTGGCGGCAGAAGACCCCGGCAAGGCGGCCAGTGCGGGCGCGGCCAAGCCTGAACCCATGCGGGTGCTGTTTCCTGACGGGGTCGATCTGAACCCGCCAAAACCTCTGGAACCTGGCACGGCGTCGGCGGCTGGCGTAGCCCCCGGCGCTGCCGGAGAGGTGGCGGCTGAAGCAGAAGAGGCGGCGCCCGTCATCACGCCGGTCATGCTGGTGCGCTTTGCCGCCCAGCAGCTCTATGCGCCTCAGCGCCTGCTGCGGGATCTGCCGGGCATCAGCCGGGTGCCGATGCGGGCGCCCAAGACGATGACCACGCTTTATCGCGGAGGCGAGGTGGCGGCCAAGCCGGTGGCCAGCTGGGTGGGAGGGGGTTACTACGTGACGGCGGTGAAGCTGATCAATCAGACCGGGGGGCGTGTGCAGCTTGACCCGCGCCGCCTGAAGGGCGATTTGCGCTATGCGGCCTTCCAGCACGCCAGCATGACGCTTGGACCCAAGGGCTCTGAGACCGATACCACCAGCGTCTATCTGGTGACCGAGCGGCCCTTTGCGGACACGGTGTTGTAAGGAGACAGGCGCATGGCGGTTGAATCTAACAGATTACTGAAAATGCTGGCGGCCGGGGTGGGTGTGGTCGCGCTGGTGGTAGCCCTGAAGGCGATGAACTCTGATCCGGCGCCGGTGCAGGCCGATCCTGGGGCGCCGCGCGACAATGGCATGGGGAATGGCGCCATCAGCCAGGATGAGCTGGCCGCCATGGGCGGGGCGTCGGCGGATACCCCTGATGACAAGGTCAGCACACTGGTGGCCGAGGTACGGGCCGCGCGGCGCGAAGTGGATGAAGTGCGCAAGCGTAATGAACTGCTGCTCAAGGAAAACTCGGACCTCAAGGGGCTGGAGGGCCGGGTGGAGGAGCGCATTCAGGCGCGCTTTGTGAACAAAGAACAACAGATGGAACAGGAGAAGCAGGAGGTTGCGCGGCAGCGCCAGGACGCCGACCGCCTGCTGGGCGCACTGCAGGAGCAGATTGGCCAGCTCACCAACGGCAAGCTGGGGCGCAGTGCCGGCGGTGGCGCCACGCGTGGCACGGGGGGCGCCGACATTCCGGTTGGGCTGGGCCTGGACCCCGCCGCTGCGGCGGCGACCGGCGGTGAGCCGGTGGTGTGGGTGGACCCGCTGGATATGCCGGCGAAGGATTTGAATGGCAAGCGCCCGGCCTTCCCCGCTGCCATCGAGCAGGGGTTGGCTGAGGTCGGCGGCGGGGTGTCCCATGCCACCAGCGGTGTGGTCAAGAGTGCGAAGCCCAAGCCAGACAAGCCGGTATTCACCATCAACCGCGATGCCACGCTGGTGGGCTCGGTAAGCATGACCGCGTTGATCGGGCGCGTCCCGGTGGGTGGTACGGTGAGCGACCCTTATCCCTTCAAGCTGCTGGTGGGGTCCGACAACCTGGCGGCCAACGGCATCACCATACCGGGGCTGGACAGCATGGTGGTGAGCGGCAGTGCCACCGGGGATTGGGGGCTGAGCTGCGTGCGCGGCACCATCACCTCGGCGACGTTCGTGTTCCGCGATGGCACCATCCGCTCCTACCCGATGCCCGAGCGCGGCAAGAACGGCAGTGGCGGCGGTAGTGGCGGCAGTCAGCAGAAGCGGGCATTCGGCTACATCAGCGATACCTTTGGCACCCCTTGTGTCACCGGGGAGCGCAAGAGCAACGCGGTGCAGTATCTCTCGACGCGCGTGGGCCTGGCGGCGGCGCAGGCCTGGGCGGAAGCCGAGGCCGCAGCGGAGACCACCCAGATCGTATCCGGCGAGACCGGCACGATTACCAACGCGGTCACCGGCAACTCGGGGCAGTTTGCCAAAAACAAGGCGATTTCGTCGGGCATTGAGGAGTCGAGCAACTGGGTGAAAGAGCGCCAGGCGCAATCCTTCGATGCCATTTTCGTGCGCAACGGCACCGAGGTGGCGATCCACATCGACGAAGAAATTTCCATCGACTACGAAGCCAAAGGCCGGAAGGTAGACCACCATGCCACGCTCAGCTTTGACGCCAATCCGAACCGCCATGCACTGCCTTAAGGTGTTGCCGCTGTGCCTGGCACTGGCCGCGTGTGGCGGCAAGGATACCATCCTGCCCCAGGACGGCCCGACCATGACGGACGTGTACGAAGGCCACACCGGCCGCATGAGCACCGGAAGCCTGCTGGATGCCCGCAGCACGTTGCGCCGCCCGATGAGCGACAGCGAGCAGGACGTGTCGCCGTTTGTGCGCGATGCCACCGGAGAGATCGCGCAGAAGTTCAAGCGGCTACCCAACCCGGATCTGGTGATGTTCGCGTTCCCGCACCTGGCCACAGCCGACGGGGTGCCGGTGCCAGGCTACATGACGGTATTCCCCATGTTCGAGACGAACCACTACGCAATGCCCGGCGAGCCGGCGGAGTAAGAGCATGGCAAACGCGATGACAACTGTGCTGGAGGCGTTGGGCCTGCGACAGCACCCAGGCGAGAAGGAGCGTCCGCCCGAGCCGCCCAAGTTCAATCGCCGCGCCGCAGACAAGCCGGTGGGCGAGCGGCAGCTGCGCAAGATGTACGACCGACCACGCTCGTTTTGCGACAAGCTGCCCTGGATTGAGTACCAGGAGGAGCACGGCGTATTTCTGTTTGATGACGGCATCAGCGTGGGCGCTATGCTGGATGTGGAGCCGGTAGGCACAGAGGGGCGCTCGCTGGGTTGGAAGATTCAGGTGCGCGATGCGGTGGAACGCGCCCTGCAGGACAGTTTCGAGGAGTACGACGACAACGCCGGCCCATGGGTGGTGCAGTTCTACAGCTATGACCAGACGCACCTGGAACACTATCTGGAACAGCTCCGCCAGTACGTCTGGCCACATGCTAAGGGCACCGAGTTCAGCGAGGATTTTCTGGCCACCATGGCCAGCCATGTGCGCGGCGCGGCCAAGCCCGGTGGTTTGTTCACCGACCCGCTGTCCGAAAGTGCGTGGAGCGCCCGGGTGCGCCGGGTGCACATCGCGATCTACCGCCGCCGCCCCCCACGCTTCAAGCACCCCTCCGGGCTGTCGCCGCAGGCGGAGTGCAACGAGGCGGTGAGTCGCTTTACTGCAGCGCTGTCCTCGGCGGGGGTGCGCACCCGTCGCATGGACGGTGGCATGTTTCACGACTGGCTGTTTCGCTGGTTCAATCCGCGCCCGGATCCGGTGGAGGATTACGAGGCGTTCTACCGGGCGAATGCCTTCGTGCCGATGGAGCAGCAGCCCTTTGGGCACTGCGATTTTGCCGAAGGGTTGCTGACGGCCTGGCCGCGCTCCGATCTCAAGACCCAGACCTGGTGGTTCGACGGCCTGCCACACCGCTGCGTAACCACCCAGCGATTGCGGCGGGTGCCGGACATCGGCCACCTGACGGGCGAGTGCAAGGTGGGCTCCAATATCGGCGGCAGCGATGCCGACAGTCGCGCCAAGGTGTGGTTCGACGGCCTGCCCGAGGGGGCGGTGTTGTGCCAGACGGTCATGATCGCCCCCCAGGACACCCTGGAGAATTACCTCAACTACCTCGACGGCAAGAGCGTGGGCGAAACGGCGGAATCCGAGCAGACCCGCGCCGACGTGTCCACCGCCAAGGGGCTGCTGGCCACCGGCCACAAGCTCTACAAGAGCAGTCTGGTGGTCTACCTGCGTGGTCAGGATCTGCCCGACCTGCGCACCCGCTTCGCCCAGACCTGCAACCAGTTGCAGACCGTGGGCATCCTGCCGTTGCGGGACGAAGAGGAGCAGTGCGGCCTGGATGCTTACCTGCTGCACCTGCCGATGGCCTATGACCCGTTGCTGGACGGCAAGACCAAGTTCCTGCGCTACACCTATGCTCAGCACATTGCCAACCTGGCGCCGCTGTTCGGGCGCGCCACCGGCACCGGTAACCCGGGCCTCAACTGGTTCAACCGAGGCGGCGCGCCACTGACCTTTGATCCGCTCAACCTGCGGGACCGCAAGAAGAACGGTCACATGCTGTTGCTCGGCCCCACCGGGGCGGGCAAGTCCGCCAGCCTGGTGTCGATGCTGGCCCAGTTGCTGGGCATCGCCCGACCGCGCATTTTCGTCATCGAGGCCGGTAACAGCTTCGGCCTGTTAGCAGACTACTGTGCCAGCCGTGGGCTCAGCGTGAACAAGGTCGCGCTCAAACCCGGTGCCGGCGTTTCCATCCCGCCGTTCGCCGACGCGCACCTGCTGCTGCAGGAAGCGCGCTCACCGCGCAAGGAGGCCCTGAGCGACCTGGCGCTGGAGGCGCTGGATACGCTGATCGAGGAGGACCAGGAAGGCGATGAACAGCGCGACCTGATGGGTGAGATGGAGATCATCGCCATGCTGATGATCACCGGCGGTGATGAGCGCGAGGTGGAAAAATTCGACCGGGCCGACCGGCGCGTCATCCGCGATGCGGTGCTGTCGGCGGCGCGGGCGGCCACGGCGGCTGATCGGCAGACCCTGACGCAGGACGTGCGCGATGCCCTGTTGGCGATGGCCTGTGAAGCCCAGGACGACGGTGGTGGTGCCGGCAATGGCCGCCGCCAGGCGCGGGCTGAGTATATGGCCCAGTGTATCGGCCTGTTCTGCGATGGCTTCGAAGGGGAGCTGTTCAACCGGGAGGGGGAACTCTGGCCCGAGGCGGATCTCACCCTGATCGACCTGGCGACCTATGCGCGGGAGGGCTACGGCGCCCAGCTGGCGGTGGCCTACACCTCGATCATGAACCGCATCAATAACCTGGCCGAAAAATACCAATACGACGACCGCCCGCTGGTGATGATCACCGACGAGGGCCACATCATCACCACCAACCCGCTGCTGAGCCCCTACGTGGTCAAGGTGGTGAAGATGTGGCGGAAGCTCGGCGCCTGGTACTGGGTGGCGACACAGAACCTGGAAGACTTCCCGAATGCGGCCAAGAAGCTGCTCAACATGATCGAGTGGTGGATCTTGCTGGTGATGCCGAAGGAGGAGGTCGAACAGGTGGCGCGCTTCCGCGACCTGACACCGGCCCAGCGCGAGATGATGCTGGCGGCGCGCAAGGAACCGGGCTGTTACACCGAGGGGGTGGTGCTGGCCTCTGCCCTGGAGGCGCTTTTCAGGAGCGTGCCGCCGTCGCTCTACCTGGCGCTGGCCATGACGGAGAAGGATGAGAAGTTCGAGCGGCGCAAGCTGATGCGCGAACACGGCATTACCGAGGTCGAGGCCGCCATGCGCGTGGCGGACCGGCTGGACCAGAAGAGAGGGTTGGCAGGATGAGACAGGTGCACATGATGAGCGAAGAACAAAAAAACAAGATCGAGGAGCGCCTGTTGCTGGAGACGCTGCGCAATAGCCATCGCATAGCGGAAGCAGAAACCATCCTGGCCATTCTGGAATCCCAGTCCATCCTCACCGCAGAGCAGGCCCGGAGTCTGGTGCGCCGCCGGCTGGAGGCGCTCACCACCAACGAGGCCTCTATCTCGGAGCCACTGTCGGCGGCAGGGGGTGTGCTGCAATGACGCGACTGGCCGCACTGTTCCTGGCGGCGGTGTTGTCGCCCGTGGTTTGCGCTGCCGAGCGCGTGCTGGTGTTCACCACCCAGGCGCGTCCGGTGGACACCGCCGGCACGGCGGCGGAGGTCTATCTGCTGGATGGCGTGGCGCTGCTGGAGGATGATTTCAGCCAGGGCCTGCCGGATGACCCGGTGGCCGCCGAGCAGGCATTGCGCGCCCGTCTGGGCAGCCCCGAGGGGCAGGCTTGGGCGCAGCGGGTGCAGGCAGCCGCGGTGGGGCCGGCGATGGCCTGGCAGCTGGGGGTGCGGCAGCTCCCTGCCGTACTGTTTCAGTCCGGTGAAGGCGGCGAGTTCTATGCGGTCTATGGCGCCGCGCGGGTGGATGTGGCCCGGCAGCTATGGCAACACTGGCAGGCCCAGGCGGCCCTGAGCCAGACCGGGGGTGCCCCATGAAGCGGCGATTGAGTGCTCTCTGGGCGCTGAGCCTGGCACTGCTGTTGAGTCATGACGCGCTGGCAGGCGGCCCGCCGATCAATACCGCCGCCATCATGCAGGCCTCGGTACCGACAGCGGCGGCCCAGTGCATGAACTACCGGGTAGTGGGGGTGTGTTTCTGGCTGGTGTGCACCTTGAAGTGCAAGGTCAGATCCACCACCAAGGTCGGCCACTACATACCCGATGTGGTGGTGAGCGCCTATGGCAACAGTCGCGAGAACCCCTGGACGGAGATCCGCCCGGTGGTGAATGCGGTAGCAGGCGCGGGCGCCGGCCTGGCCAGCGGCTGGGGTACCCTCGGGGGTGGTGCGGCGACCAATGGCGAGGGCGGTGCCGGCGACGAAGCCTCCGCCATCCGTTTCAAGAATGTCGATGTGGTGGGCAGCCCCGGCTCGCTGTACTACGGCAATCAAGGCAGCTGCACCAGCGAGGCGGTGTCGATGCGGCCCTATCTGGTCTCCGATGCCGACCTGCTCGCCTGGCGCGGAGGCATTCCCGAGATGGTCTATCCGCAGGCCCTCAGTCCGTTTTCCCGCAACATCAGCCTGGGGCTGTCCCAGTGGGGATCTGTCTATCCCAGGACGGGTTTTCTGGAGCAGACACACGACTACAAGGCGGCGGCGGTGATGGCGCAGCGGGCCGGTGACATCACCACCCGCAGCGCTCAACCGCACGTATACACCCGCATTGGCGGGCGCGAGGCCAATGGCCAGAAGCGCTGGCCACCGGACGCCCTGCTGGAGACGCAGGAAAAAACCGGCAAGTGGCAGATGCTGCGTCCGATTCAGGAGACAAGCTGCTACGTGTTCCCCGATGTGGATGACACCACGATGCCCTCCGACCCCAACGGCGCGCGCCACAACCCGCAGGGGGATTATGTCTGGCAGCTGTGGCGACCCTACTCATGCTGCAAAAAACCGAAGAACGCCGTGGCCTTTATCAGCAGCACCGGCACCTATCCGTAGTGCATGGACAACGAGGAGCGGACAACATGAACAAGCGTGCTTTTGGCGTCCTGGCCTGCGCACTGCTGGCGGCGGCACCGCTGCAGGCGGCGATGCAGTCACCCAGCGACAGCGGCCTGATCTACTACAAACTGGGCGGTGGCGAGCCGCTCATGCGTGCGCCTAACCGCAACATGAGCACCACCTCGCTGGGGGCGTCGGTTGACTGGAGCCAGGCCTTCTCCTGTAGCGGCTCGTTTGATCCGATGGCCACGGTCAGCAACCAGCTGAATGGTGTCACCGGCGGTTTCACCAATTTGATGGGGGGGGTGATGAACAGCGCACGGGGCGCGGTGGCGGGTCTGGCCGCCCTGGCCATCCAACGCGCTAATCCGGCCCTCTACGACCTGTTGCAGAAGGGCATCATCGGCGCCAAGACCGACATCAGCTTTGCCCAGGGTAGCTGCGAGGATATGCAGAATGCGGTGGCCAGTGGCGGCAAGGGCCTTGATTGGGAGAACTGGGTGCATGTCTCCGCGCTGGACGACTGGCGCCGTCGCTCGCAAACCCAGGCAGACGTGATCAAAACCAAGGAACAGATCGACACCAGCCGAGGCGACAATGGCGCCCCGTGGGTGAACGGCAACCGGGCCGGGGGGAGTGGCCAGCAACCGATCCGGGTGACGCGGGATGTGGCGGCGGCGGGCTTCAACCTGCAGATGAACCGCCCGGTGAATACAACCTCATCGGTGGCCCCCACCAGCCCTCTGGCCTCCACGCCACTGGGTGCTACCTGGCAGTCGCCGACTGAAGCCAGCCAGTGGGCGGTCGATGTGCTTGGCGACACGGAGATCCGCACCTGCGGCGACTGCGAGAAAAAGCGCGGGGTGCCCGGCAAGGGCCTGATCCTGAAATACGAACAGGAGAAAGAGTCGCTGGATACGCAGGTGGGACAGCTGGTGTCCGGCGGCAGTCCGTTGACGGCGGCCAGTCTGGAAGCCATCTCGGCCCCGCCCAACCTGGTCGTCACCAAGGAGGTGGTTGAGTCCCTGCAACAGGAGAAGGATGCCCCGCTGCTGGCCTCCAAGCTATCGGGTGAGATCGCATTGGCGCGTACCATGAACAAGGCACTGCTGCTGCGCCGTATGTTGGAGGCGGGCAAGCGCGAGCCTAACGTGGGCGGCAACGGCGAGGCGCAAGCCGAGATCGAGCGCAGCCTGACGGACCTGGACCGGGAAATGAAAAACCTGCTGTTCGAGCTGGATGTGCGGGAGCGGCTGGCCAGCAGTACCCCCGCCATGCTTCTGGCGCGGCAGCGGGAGCGCAAGATCAGCACCGGCACCGTCGAGCCGGCGACGAACACATTCCGCGATGGTGAGTTGCGCCCATGAGTACACAGTCGGGAGAGCCGATGGAACACGCACCGCAGACGCCTGACACCGAGCCGTCCGGCCCTTTCCGGCGCTTCCGCTCCCGGCTGTGGTGGCTCAGCGCACTGCTGGCCCTGGCCGTGATGTCGCTGGTCATCATCCTGAACTGGCAGCTGGGGCCCGAGCGCTTCGCCCAGCTGCTGGATAACCTCAGGCCCTGGCTGCTGGCGTGGAAAGCCGGGCTGCTGGCGGCGGCCATCGTCTTTTGGCAGCCCGTGTGCAATCGGGTCGGGCGCCATTACGGCTTTGGCCCTGAGGCCATGAGCGCCCTGCAGGCCACCCGGCTGCCGTTCATCTTGTTCGTTATCGTCAATGAATCCGCGCAGATCCTGCTGCGCCACGGCTGAGGATGGCCCATGAATACCTCGTCCACCATCGAACTGTTCTCTACCCTGTTTGGCTGGGTGATGTTTGACAGCGCTGTCGACACCCTGAACGGCGTTGGCATGACCTATCTGCCGTTCGTGGCCATCGTGGCGTCCGTATTCTGGGAGACCAAGAAGAAGGGCGCCACCGGCTCCGCCATCAAGGCGGCAGTGGAGACCCTCCAGCTGCGCGTGATCCTTGGCTTCATTGTGTTCATGCTGGCCATGTCGCCGGTGATGAATCTGAACCTGGGCGGCATGAGCAGCACCCGACCGTCGATGGTATGTGGCGGTAGTAGCAACAGCGTGCAGGGCACCAACACCGGCACCACCTATCAGAACGCCTTTTCTACCCTGGGCGGTCGCACGGCGGAGGTGCCGGCCTGGTGGGGGCTGGTGATGAACCTGTCACACGGCATCAGCGCCGCCATGGTGGCCAGCATCCCCTGCAGTGCCGACCTGCGCCAATACCAGCTGGATATGGCGAATGCCCGCATCAGCAACCCGGCGCTGCGCCATGAGCTCAAGGAGTTCATGCAACAGTGCTACTTCCCGGCCACCGGGGAGATCCAGAAGCGCGACGCAGGCCTGTTGGGCGCCATGACCGGCCCAAGCGCCAAGGATCTCGCCTACATGGGATCCGAGAGCCTGATGAGCGACGCCACCTACGGCAAACCGATCTCGGCGCCCCGCGATGGCTGGCGGTGGGATGCAACCCGCGACGCGGGCTGGGACAACACCGGCAACCCACCCATGGGCTATGGCCACCCCACCTGCGCACAGTGGTGGAACCAGGCCAACGATGCAGGCCTCTCCAGCCTGCGGCAGCGTTTGGTCGAGGCCATTCCCACCGAGTTGCGCGACCAGGCCAAATCAAATAGTGGCGGGGGGCTGCGCGGCTTCTTCAGCGGAGCCAGCGACCAGGAGATCGACGATCAGCTGCTGAAAACGGTGCTGGTTGTCAACGAGGGAGCCAGCACCCAGCGGCTCAACAATGACCACGCCTACGGCGGGGTGGGGGATACCGCGACCGCATTGGGCGGGGCCGGTCAGCTGGTGGGCAATCTGTACAACGGCGCCGCCGCCACAGTAGGCGGCGCCATGACGGCCATGAGCCACTACCCGAAGATGATGATGATCCGCGAGGCGCTGCCCATCGCCAAGGCCTTCATGCTGATGGGCATCTACATGCTGCTGCCCTTCGTGGTGCTGTTCAGCGGCTACAGCCTCTCCGCCGTGGGCACCGCCAGTGTTGCCATCTTCGCGCTGATCTTCATGGATGTGTTGTGGGGCGTCTGCTATTGGATGGACAACCGCATGCTGGCAGCGGTCAACGATGGCTCAGTGGGCTCGCTGCTGGGCATGGTGTGGAATCCGCAGACCAATATGGTCTTGGATTTTTCGATTGGGATGCTTTATCTGGGATTGCCGCTACTCTGGCTGACGGTGTTGGCTTGGGCCGGCGTCAAAGTTGGCGACCAGCTAGGCCGAATCACCTCGGACATCACAAGACCATCGGGCGACGCGGGAGCCCAAGGTGGTGGTGCGGCTGCTAGCGCGGCAAAAACATTCATCACTAAAAAATAAAAGAGAACTTTCAGAAGTAGTAGCCGCCCCCGGTTCTTTCCGTTAGTGGTACACCGTTGCTGTCATACCGGCATGCCTCTTCAAAGGGAGGGGCATCCTTGTCCTTAGTCAGGGTGTTGTCAGCGCGTGCTAACAGTTCAGCCGCATCGGCAATTACGGATACGCCTGCACTACAGCCACGTATGATGTTTGTGCCAACCTCACCAAACAGCACCGAGTACCCAATGGCGGCCACCTTTTCAGCGGCAGGCGGGATGGCGCCAATGGCCTTGCCGCCGGCCCATTTCACCAGTTCGAATGCAGATGACACATCCATGGCTCGCTCCTTTGGGGCACCGCGCCCCTGCTGTCACATTAGCTAATCCAGCGTTTATACGCCAGCGTAAATAAGTTAGCGATCCTCGCGGGCGTGCCACAGGCGTAGCAGGTAGATGGTGGCGTCCGCGATTTCGTAGCGCATCTCGTAGTGCCCGACCAGAATCCGCCGGACGTCACGTGGAGAGAACTCTTCCAGTCGCTCGCCGATGCGTGGGTTGGTCAGCAGTGTGATCGGTGCGGCCGTGAGCTGTTGCACAGTGCGCGCCGCAGCGGGCCGATTCACCGCTGCCAGGGCCTCGCGGGTCAGCCGACTGCGTTCTTCTTCCTGGTCAAGCCAGGCACACAGGGCTTGCTTGACGATCCAGTTCTTGGACCGCTCCAGACGCTCAGCAATTTGGGGTCGCCACAGAATTCGGAAAAAATCGTACGCAAAGCAAAGCAAAGCAAAGCGGCTGACTTACCACTTGAAGTCTGGCCACTCCGTCCTGCCATCGACAAAGGCATCTGGCGGGATAATACCCGGCCTCATGGCACTTCCCACATCGGCCCAGAAACCGTACATAGGATCGAACGTTTCCATCAGCTTCGGTAGCATCTTCAGCCGTTGTTTGGCCGGAAGCTCGATGAAATAGCGGCAGCGGCTATCGAGCACGCTATCTAGGTGCATGTAAGACGCACTGCCAATGCAGCCTATCCGATGGATGACTTCATCCGCCGTGACCGGTATGGCCGTCCGCAAGGCTGATTCCACGATGTACTCCAGCTCGAACATGAGCGCCTGATCGAGCTTGTTGGTCGGCATGAACGCCATCGCTTGACGCAAAACTCCGATTTGCACCAGGAGTACAGGCCACAAGATCTCGACACCATAGATGCGGCAGCGGTCGTCTTCGGAGTGGGCGCGATAGTCCTGGCTCCGCTGGCCCTGAAACGCTTTGCGAACATCGTAGGCCAGCCCCAATACAAAGCCTTCCTTGTCCTCGATGTAGCCGCTTTCCTCTACGACGTGATGGATGAAAGTGTGAAGCCTATCTAGTGCCTCGAAATCACCCCACAGTGTGACGCCGGCATGGTGCGGCGTCAGCTTGAACTCCAGCATGTTAATTCCCCTTTCGTTACCGATCTTCGCGGGTGTGCCACAGCCGCAGCACGTAGATGAGCGAGTCCTGAATTTCGTAGCGAATCTCATACTCCCCGACCAGAATCCGGCGCACCTCGCGCGGCTCAAACTGAAAAAGTTGTTCGCCAATGCGCGGATTGGTGAGCAGGTTGGTTGGAGCCTTGGCCAGCTGCTGCACCACCCGTGCAGCAGCTGATCTATTTATCGGTGCCAGAAATTCGTACAAGCGCGTCAAATCGGACAGTGCCTTGCTGGTCCACTTCAGCTCCATCAGCGCGGCACCGGCAGAGGTTCGCCAGTGCTCAGGCTGTCAGCCCACGCCTGCACGGCTTGGTGGTCAATAACATGGCCGGCGTCCACGTCGGCCAGCGCTTCCTGAGTCAGACGGTCGCGCTCTTCCTCTTGGGCAATCCAACTGGAAAGCGCCTGTTTCATGATCCAACCCCGTGAGCGTTCGAGGCGGTCGGCCAGCTGGTCAACTTTCTCGGCGAGTGGGATGGGAACATGTGCGGTAAGCACGCGGGTATCAGCCTTGGGCATGATGATCTCCTTGAACTTGGCGAATGACGGCGGGCAGTTTCTCTGAGCCATCGGTATTAACGGCGATGGGTGGCAACCAGCGAAGCGAGAGCGTTTGTGCACCACGCTTGCCGACCCAGAACGAATGCCAGTGCGCCCGCCGGATATGTGGTCGAACCGTGATGCAGGAACCGCCTTCGTTCGCGCTTTCTCGATCTTGCTTGGCGGACAGGTCAAGGACAGCCCCGATTCGGAGACCAACGTCCCAACTCATGGTTTCCTTGGCGGCAAGTAGCCGCCGTTTCGTCCCGAAGAACTTTGCTTTTGGCTCTGGCGGCGTCCAGTTGTCGATTTCTGGCTGCTCGGAGCACAGGTATAACAGCAACGACAGGATGCTGGAGACGACGTGTTCGATGATGAGCTTGGTGTCGTCGGATATTTCCGAATATTTGCGCTTCGGCGTGCCAGTCTCACTTGCTTCCGCTTCTCCCTGCTCAAAGTGGAGACGCACCAGGTCTGATACCGGGTGATTGCCAAGTGGCAGCGAGTAGAGGATGACGTCACGTAGAGGAGCGGGATCTTTATCGTGAGACTGTTCCTCTTGTTTCAGCAGTGCGACGATTTGCAATTCGTCCTGCTTACCCATCCGGGACAGGTATGCAAAGAACCCTTCAATGGGATACGGCATGTTCTCCGATGCAGGGGTCTCAATGTAGACCGCGTACCCCGGCATGCGCAGGAGCAAGGAACTCGGTATCTCTCCATCCAGATCGGTCTCGATCAACGCTTCGTACAGTGCAGGATGAAAGCGGTAAATGCCCTTGGTGGGTCGCCAGGAAACCAGAGCCCCGAACAAGGCCGGATGAAAGGCTTGATTGGGTTTGCTTGCGCCTTGAAGCCGATAAGAGAGCATATGACCTTCGGCATCCGAAAAGACGCTGCCTTCACGGTACTTACCTGCCGTCTTGAATTGGGACTGGAGATCGTCGGCCAAACTCCAGACGTTGGGATAACGCTGCTCGACAGCGCGCAGGGCATTGAGGGCTGGGTGATTTTCGTTCATCGTCAGCCTCGCTCAACGAAACTTGATCTTGCCGGAGCCGGCGACACTATGGTCCCGGCGTGACGGATTGCCACGCACCACAATGTCGCCAGAACCCGCTACGCGGGCGCGCACTTCGGTGCGGACGAATGCCTCGATGTCACCTGAGCCTGCAATCGACAAGCTGGCGTGATCGGTAATCAACTCGCTGGCATCGACATCTCCAGAACCGGCAATCTCCACGTCCAAGTGAGCGACTTGACCGTAGGCAGTAGTGTCACCTGAGCCTTCGATTTCGAGTTCCAGCCCGGCTTGCCGCAGATCGAGCAAGGTTACGTCGCCGCTCCCCTTGATCTTGATAGCCGGTGCCTCGGGCAGTGCGATGCCAACGACCACCTTGCCTTGGCTGATGCTCGTACCCATCGGTTTGCCGTTCACGATGTCACCCATCACGAACGACCCGACCGAGCCGTGGAAGGGCATGCGACTGTTACCGAAGCTGATGGTCATGCCTTCCCACTCGACCACCAGCTTCCCGCCGTTGAAGTAGGTCTTGACCGACGCTACTGCATCCGCCGTTTCGCCGGCCACAACGAGCATCGGCTTGTCACTGCGCCGGAAAACTACATCAACCGAACCCTTGACCACGATTTTGCGGATCGGTTGGAGTGGTCGCTCTTCTTTGACGTAGTTCTCGATACGCTCCCAGGCCGAGTCATTTTGGTCGCTCGTTGCGGGTGGGCGGAAGATGTCCATCGGGCTCAATCCTTTCCGATGTAATTTGACTTTTATTCAATCATAGTGATTAAACCTGAATCAATCAAGAAAAGTGTCAGTTTGAACTACACCTGAATCGGGTGTCAGGCAGCACGCTGCGCAACGTCAGGATAGTTGCCTGTTTTGGGAAATTATGACGTTTCGCTGGCAATCTCTAAGAACTCAACCTGACAGGCTGCATGTTTAACGTACGATTCTATCGTCCCCAAATAATGCGCTTGGCTTGTGCGATGGGGCCAGTGCCAGCTCGGTTTTTATGAGTGGTCTTGATTTGGTCTGAATTTGGGCTAAAATGGTTTGTGGCGGTTATCGCCGTCACGTTGATCTGTATGCCCGCATAGGCGGGTGCTAAACGTCGTCGCCAAACTTAATAGTGGCGACCACTATATATCCCGCGACTGCGGGGACTGAGGAGGTTCAACTCATGCGAGTTGAAACGATTAGCTATTTGAAACGGCACGCTGCCGACCTGGACCTTGATGAGCCCATGGTCGTCACGCAGAACGGAGTGCCCGCGTATGTCGTGGAGTCTTACGCCGACCGCAAGCGCCGCGACGAGGCCATCGCCTTGGTGAAGCTGCTGGCTATCGGTTCACGCGAGTTTGCCCAAGGCAAGCACTGTTCTGCTGATGAACTGAAGGCCCGCCTGGCCGGGAGGTTTGCTCAACAATAACCAGGAGAATAAATGACAACATCCAATGTACGCTTCACAGATTCCGCTTCCCAAAGCATCGAAGACCAGGTCCACCATCTGGCCGTTTACCAAGGCACTGAAGTCGCCTTAGCGAGGATCAGCGCTCTGGTAGATGACATCACCGACAAGCTGACATCTGCCCCCATGGCTTACCCCATCAGCCAGCAGGCGAGCGAGTTGGGCATCACCCAGTTTCGTGAACTCAATACAAACGGTTATCGCATCCTCTATGAGGTCTTCGATTCCGTCATCGCGGTAGAGCTGGTCATTAGACAGAAACAGAGTGTCGAGCAGGCGCTGATCCGCCACTGTTTGCTCAATCCGTTGTAGTCCGGCTGCACATGCTAGCCGGTTTGTCATCCATTTTGGATTGTGCAATCCAAATCCGTTTAGGGTCGTGCGTGTTTTGGTGTGCACAATCCAAAATAGCTGAATAAAGTTTAAAGCAGTGATGGCTAGGCCAGGACGTATAGGGATGAAACCGACACTGCAAGCCTATGAAGAACTGCAACGCGCCTATGATCATTTCAACCAGTTACTGTTTGAGGGCGTCTTGCCCAATTGCCTGATCACCTTGCAGCGCGAGAAACAAACCTGGAGGTATTCGATGAAGCGCGTTTAGCTCGTCAATTCAAGCTGCAATGAAAGCTTCGTCCTCTCCCTCCAATGGCAGCCAACGCAAAGAAAGGCAGACCTTTGAAGTCAAATTCATCTCCGCTGTTCACCGCGTCGCTGCTATAGTCGATTTCATCTAAGTAAAACGTCATAGCCATGTGAAGCAAGTGAATTCTGCAGCCGATGTTTTGGTGCCGAGTACTGGGTCCCTGCACTACCTCTAGTTTGATCGGTTGGTGTCTGGCTCGATTACCACAGCTCTTGGAAGCTGGGGCCATCTGACATTGGAGGTTGAGAAGGGCGACCAATTTGAATGGTCACCGGAATTGGAAAATCCACCCCCACCATTGCTACTTCACCCTGCTTGAGGTTGGGAAGGAATGCAGCAGCGGATCGATCTATCTCTCCGCATGCGCGCTCGACGACTTCTCGATCTCGATCATTGGTCAATCGATGCACTAGAAGGGTACCCATCTGGCTCAAAACGCCTTCGGTAATATCCCGAGGTCGTTGAGTGGCGAGACAGATATTCAAGCCGTATTTACGGCCTTCTTTGGCAATTAGCTCAAATGCATCGAGATTCTGAAGGTCGTCCTCGTTTCCGAGGGTTTTGCCGAGGAAGTTATGAGCTTCATCGAGAATCACGATCAATGGGTTCCGGCGGAACGCTTCACTTCTGGCACGCTGCAGGAGCAGCCGTCCTATTGCGTTGGCAATTACTTCTCGTGCATTAAACTCATAACCGATTGAGCTCAGGCAAATCCTGAGCAGACGTTTTTCGCCTTTCAAGAAAGCATCAAGGTTATCAACAAGGCTCGGTAGGTTGTCTCCAGGGCTGAAAACGCAGCTGAGTGAGCGTGAGCTCATCACACTCATAATCCGGGTCATGAGTGAGGAACAGTACGAAAGCTCATTGCTCGCGCCCCCCCAGCGATCCATTTTATCTGCGCCGGCATCTGGATAGCAGCACTCTTGGACAACCTGCTGAACGAGGTGTCTAGGCTCGAATGGTTGGCTGGGGTTGCCGACCAAGCTAGCGTTGTTGTCGCGGTTCATTGCTTCTCGGTAGATATTTTTAGATTGGCTGACCTTGCGCACAATTCCGTTCGGGAACAGATCTGGTGCAAGAGCTGCTAACCGTAAGCTTTTAATCGCTTCCCTAAGCTTTGGCCCTTGGGTCTTCCCTGAAGGCTGGAACAAGGCGATGAAGTCAGTTTCAGCAAAGCTTGTGGGAGGGATGGCGACCTCGATCGACTCTGCACTTCGATGGATAGGTTCACCCAGGTGGCAATGAACGGTGTCGGCCCCATTTAGTGATCGATACTCCCCAGTAGCATCGATCAAGACGAGCTTGCATGAGAATTTTCGGCATTCTTGGATTAACTTGGATGTTGTCCAACTCTTGCCGCCGCCTGTCGAGCCCAAAATTGCGCAGTGTCGGCCGAATAGCTTCTCTGGGGTTACCGCGATTGGGAACCCGTTATCACCCGCAACATGCCCTAGATTCAGAGTAACGCGTGGCACTTTTGCGTCTACCCCTGCAGACGTCAGCACCGGGATCTGGGATATGAACTCGCCAGGTGCGGAGTAGACCCGATCACCTAGCCGAGGATAAGAGCTGACTCCGGCTGTGATCTTAAGGGTATGAGGATTTACCGAGCCCAATAGGCGAATGAACCCAATAGCATCGATCTGGCGAATCCCTGCAAAATCTTGGGAGATTTCAGTTCGATCGCGGTCGGGAAGATTGACCTCCGTGATACGGCCCAGAAGTACTGTCTGCTGACCCTCGATCAAGACAAGTTCGCCGACTTCACCTTTGCCATAGCGATTTTTGCCAAGATAGTGCCCGCTTACCTCGCCAGCATGGGCAAGGTTTGTTTTGATGAGTTGAGCGCTGACACTAGATACCACCCCTATTTTCAGGTTGCTGGTCAATATTCCGTCCAGTGCCATCGATTATGCTCCTCCCTTTATGCGTCTCACGGCGTTTGCTAGCTGTTCTGCAGGCGAAGCGGTACGAAGGTGAGGAATGTGGCTGACCATGTCAGCGAATGAACCGCTGACGAAATGGATATCGAAGCCTTCCATCGCAAGATCATGGAATTTCCCCCAATATGCACTTGAGCCATGTTGGCCGCGATTATGTAGGTGAGGGATACCGTGGAAATCACAGAGGATAAGTTTGAGGCTTGGGTTGGACTGAATTGCGGAGTAGATGGGTTCAGAGAGGTGATCATCGTTGAAGCCGAAGCCCGCGATAATTAAGCAACTATTGGGCTGTCGCAAAAACTCCAAAAACCTTGATAGGAGCTCAAGGTGTGGCTGTAGGAATGCTTGCTGATACTTTCCCTTGGCCGGATAGATTAAACATGCATTCTCTGGAGAAGGAGCCGCATGCTCGTAAATCTCTGTACCTTCACGACTCCAGCTTACGGAACCATGAAGCTTCAGGAGGTGGTAAATGCCCTCCGTAAATTCATGGCTGTCCGCCTCGCGTCGCACGATGTCATAGGTGAAGTGCTTCCCATCAAATCTGCGCTTTCGGGTGTACGAGAAGCCATCAATGGTAACCATCCCAAGATCGGACGCTGCGGTTTCGAAGCACATGTCGTAGTTCGTAGTAAAAACCTTTAGCCGAGGATCTCTAACCCTGCGCCTCGCTAACTTCTGCAGCAGATTCCTGTATGCTGAGATGTCCGAAGTACTGCTATTCATAAACTCCGAGCAGGCGTGAAGAATCAAGGCTTTCACTTCGTTAACAAATGCGCTGACCCCATCGTCGCTGTTGAATGCCAAATAGGCGTCGCACTGGGACAAAAAGTGCTCGATGTTGGGGTTGTTTCTCTCTAGATAACGGACGGTATCTGCGACGTTGGCAGCGCGTTCGGATAGCCTGTTTGGCTCCTCTGGGCACATCGCTCGTTGCCATAGTTCCCACATGCTTGGGCCGCCGACAGCGCCAAGCGAAGTACCACTTCCCGCAAAGAACGCTAGGTTCGGGATTTGAAGCGCGGACGCAAACATGTCCGAAAGCGCAGCTTTATTGGCGCGCACTAGTACATCATCAGCTTCGGCTACGCCCTTAAGTGCCGTGAAGGCCTCCTCAGTCAACGGTAGCCACTCGGCGTCACCTGGCGGGAGGTAAGCCTGTTGCCCCTCAAGCTGAGCGTCGAGAGGGGCTACTTTGTCTGTCATGACACGATCCTTTGTGTATGGCTAACCGCAACTACCCAAGTCGAGCGATAAGCCGAAGCGTCAGAAGGTGGGGACGCTGCATTGGAAGAGTTAATGAGCGTCATAGTGCCATCATGTAATCACTCGCGGAAAGTACAGGTGGAGTGATCAATTCTAGTGCACCTCGCCTATTTCACCCGGTAGTTGATCGGGGGTCAAGGTTTCACGCCAGGCGTGGTCGATCAGCCTCGGTGCGAATTCACGCAGCCAGCGTGCGGAAGCCTCGGGCGCCAACGCTACATCAGTCACATGCTGTGGTAGGTAGGTCATCGTGCTCATCCTTGAGGTGTATAAAAAACATACGTTATTTGAACGTGTGTGAGATTAGGTCATCCAGTGTCATTTTCAGAAGACGACTGCACCCATTGACGGGGCATAACGCCAGGTGTGCAGTTGGCTCATGACAGCGCAATATCAGAAGCCATCTTCACCAATCTCGACTATGCTCAATACTCGTGTTCACCAAAGCGAGGGGTGGGTATGGCGTCAGACACATCACCGATTGCCGAGCAAGGCGTCGCCACCCTGCCCGACGAGGCATGGGCGCAGGCCCGACACCGGACGGAAATCATCGGGCCACTGGCAGCGCTTGAGGTGGTCGGGCATGACGCCGCCGACGCCGCTGCTCAAGCGCTTGGCCTGTCCCGGCGGCAGGTGTATGTTCTGATCCTGCGTGCCCGGCAAGGCGCTGGGCTGGTGACGGACCTGGCTCGCGGCCGATCCGGCGGGGGCAAAGGCAAGGGACGTTTGCCGGAATCGGTCGAACTCATCATCCGCGAGCTGCTGCAAAAGCGCTTCCTGACCAAGCAGAAGCGCAGCCTAGCGGCGTTCTACCGTGAGGTCGCGCAGGCTTGCAAAGCGCAAAAGCTGCGGGTGCCGGCGCGCAACACCGTGGCGTTGCGAATCGCCGGCCTCGATCCGCGTGAGGCCGTTCGCCGCCGAGAAGGCAAGTATGCGGCCCGCAATCTGCAAGGTGTCGGCGGTGAGCCTCCCGCCGTGACCGCGCCGCTGGAACAGGTGCAGATCGACCATACGGTCATCGACCTGATCGTGGTGGACGAGCGCGACCGGCAACCGATTGGCCGTCCGTACCTCACCATTGCCATCGACGTGTTCACCCGCTGCGTGGTCGGCATGGTGGTCACGTTGGAAACACCTTCCGCTGTTTCTGTCGGCCTGTGCCTCGCGCATGTCGCCTGCGACAAGCGCTCTTGGCTGGAAGGCTTGGCCGTGGAAATGGACTGGCCAATGAGCGGCAAGCCCATGCTGCTCTACCTGGATAACGCGGCCGAGTTCAAGAGCGAGGCCCTACGCCGGGGCTGCGAGCAGCATGGCATCCGGTTGGACTATCGGCCGCTCGGGCAGCCACACTATGGTGGCATCGTGGAGCGAATCATCGGCACGGCGATGCAGATGGTCCACGACGAATTGCCGGGAACGACCTTCTCCAACCCCGACCAGCGCGGCGAGTACGCCTCCGAGAAGATGGCCGCCCTGACACTGCGCGAGCTGGAGCGCTGGCTCGCGCTGGCAGTCGGCACCTATCACGGCTCCGTGCACAACGGCCTGCTTCAGCCGCCGGCCGCGCGCTGGGCCGAGGCTGTGGCGCGCATCGGTGTGCCAGCCGTCGTTACCCGCGCCACGGCTTTCCTGGTCGATTTTCTGCCCATCATCCGCCGCACGCTGACCCGCACCGGCTTCGTCATCGACCACATCCACTACTACGCCGACGCGCTCAAACCTTGGATCGCACGGCGCGACCGCCTGCCCTCTTTCCTGATCCGGCGCGACCCGCGCGACATCAGCCGTATCTGGGTGCTGGAACCGGAGGGTCAGCACTACCTGGAAATCCCCTACCGTACCTTGTCGCACCCGGCTGTCACCCTCTGGGAGCAACGTCAAGCATTGGCGAAATTGCGGCAGCAAGGGCGCGAACAGGTGGATGAGTCGGCGCTGTTCCG
>CAZYQX010000024.1:0-50483 GCA_964649985.1 uncultured Pseudomonadales bacterium
ATACACGTCAGTCGCGCCCCACGCGGGCGCGCGGATTGAAACATTGTAGGATTGCGTGAAGTAGAAGGGAGCGAGGAGGTCGCGCCCCACGCGGGCGCGCGGATTGAAACCCGGCATTTATTGACGGCTGCGCTGTAGACGGCATGTCGCGCCCCACGCGGGCGCGCGGATTGAAACAATGTCTTGAACATTGACGCCCCCGGAGGAAAAAGTCGCGCCCCACGCGGGCGCGCGGATTGAAACCTATATAAGGGGAAAAAATAGTAAAAATAGGGGGGGGTCGCGCCCCACGCGGGCGCGCGGATTGAAACGAAATAAACCCGGCCTCAAGCGCCAGCATGGCCAGTCGCGCCCCACGCGGGCGCGCGGATTGAAACCTGCTGTAGCAGTTGCTCCTTGGTGGCCAGACCAAGTCGCGCCCCACGCGGGCGCGCGGATTGAAACACGGGAAACGAGACCGTGAAAGAACACCTGCGCAGTCGCGCCCCACGCGGGCGCGCGGATTGAAACACACAAAGGCCGGGTGCGACCGGCCTTTGTCTTGTCGCGCCCCACGCGGGCGCGCGGATTGAAACAATACGATGCCCTTTGTCGTGCCGCCTGGATTCACGTCGCGCCCCACGCGGGCGCGCGGATTGAAACGCAATCTGTACTACATCGTCAACAAGGCTGGCGAGTCGCGCCCCACGCGGGCGCGCGGATTGAAACACCAGACTACACAAAAAAGGCAGACATCGGTGGGTCGCGCCCCACGCGGGCGCGCGGATTGAAACATCGAAGCGGTCTACAACGAAATCAAATCAGCAAGTCGCGCCCCACGCGGGCGCGCGGATTGAAACCTGGTAAAGCAGCTTCGACGCGTGCTCAAGCCTGGTCGCGCCCCACGCGGGCGCGCGGATTGAAACAGCTGAGACAGGAAAGCTCCCGCCTCGGTGCGTGGTCGCGCCCCACGCGGGCGCGTGGATTGAAACAATGGTGATGATGCGCTCATGCTGGGGCACGCACGTCGCGCCCCGCGCGGGCGCGTGGATTGAAACGCCAGCTTTTCGGCTCATATCGAAAAGAGATTTACAGTCGCGCCCCACGCGGGCGCGTGGGAGCCCAAAGGGGCGCCGCGCACGACTGCGTGGATGCAGGAGGTAGAGCTCGCAGGAGCTGTTTCCGAGCACCCCTCTGGAGCCAGTCCGGCCCGAGGACAGCGAGGGTTAATCAAGTGATGCGTTGTTCGGATGGCACTTAAGCCTGCTTAAACCGTCTCTCCAACGTAAAAGACAGCCTCATGGTGCCGTGGCCCGGCCTGAGCCCGATAGCGGCCGCCACCTCACCGGGCAGCATTTGACCACAGCCCCGTCAGCGTCTAAGTTCAAAACACCACGATTTTCACCATCGCCACGATGGCGCCTTCCACCAGCCAACGCATCCGCATCCACAGGGCATTGATCCCTGTTGCCTGGGTGGGGTTCACAGGAGGTCACGATGCTCTGGCGTCTGAAGACACTGCGCTCCAAGTTGTTTCTCACTGTTCTGCCGGCCTTTGCCTTGGTGACCGGGGCGCTGCTGATCGCGCTGGGCAGCATGCGTGCGGTCACGGCTGATTTTGCCCGCTTCGTTGATCACGACCAGCATCTACTGCAGGGCTACAACGCGCTGTATACCCAGGGGCTGCAGGCGGGGCAGGCGCTGCGCAACATTGTGCTGAACCCAGGCAACAAGACCGGCTATGAAAACCTGGAGAAGGCCAATGCCGCCTTTGAAAAGGCGCTGAAGGAGCTGCAAGCGTTGGCGGCTGACGACCCGGCGTTGACCGCCGAGCTGGAGATCGTTGCACGCGACTGGGCGGCGAATCGCGAGGCCAAGAGCCAGGTGTTGCCACTGGCCAAGACCAACCAGGCCGCCGCCATCGAGTTGTTGAACAGCCGGGACACGCCCACCTGGCGGGAGTTGCGCGGCAAGCTGCAGGAGATGATCAAACAGCAGGATGAAAAGAACGATGCCAGCAAACAGGCCACCTTGGCCCGCTCGCAACAGGGCTGGAACATGGCGGCGGCGCTGGGGGGCGCGGCGATTGTGCTGGGCGGGCTGTTGATCGGGTGGATGTCGGTGATTCTGGTGCGCCCCATCAAAGCCGCGGCGGAGGTGGTGAACCGGGTGGCCGATGGCGACTTGAGCGTGACGCTGCAGGCCAATGTCCGGGATGAAACCGGCGATATGTTGCGGGCGCTGCAGCGCATGGTGGAGCAGTTGCGCTCGGTGGTGAGCGAGGTGGTGCGCTCTGGTGATGCGCTGAGCAGCGCCTCCAGCCAGGTGAATGCCACCGCTCAGTCGCTGTCGCAGGCGGCCAGCGAGCAGGCGGCCAGTGTGGAACAATCGAGTGCGTCGGTGGAGCAGATGTCGGCCTCCATCAGCCAGAATAGCGACAATGCCCAGATGACCGAGCGCATGGCGCTGAAGGCCGCCCAGGGCGCCACCGAGGGGGGCGAGGTGGTCAGGCAGACGGCGGAGGCCATGCGCCACATCGCCGGGCAGATTGGCGTTATCGATGAGATCGCTTACCAGACCAACCTGCTGGCGTTGAACGCCGCCATTGAGGCCGGACGGGCCGGTGAGCAGGGGCGTGGTTTTGCGGTGGTGGCGAGCGAGGTGCGCAAACTGGCGGAGCGCTGCCAGACCGCCGCCCAGGACATCGGCCGGGTGGCGCACTCCAGTGTGGACCTGGCGGCGCGGGCGGGGGAGGTGCTGGGCGAGATGGTGCCGGCCATTCAGAAAACCGCCGATCTGGTGGAGGAGATCGCCGCCGCTTCCCACGAGCAGGCCAGCGGTGCCGGCCAGATCAACAGTGCCATCACCCAGCTGAGCCAGACCACCCAGCACAATGCGGCGGCCTCAGAGCAGCTGGCGGGCACGGCGGAGGAGGTCAATCAGCAGGTGAAGCAACTGCGCGAGATTATCGCGTTTTTCAATACGGGCGGGCGCTAAGGGCGCCACGAGAGGCCAGCCGCTTTGCCGAATGGGTGAACCGCATGGAGGGGCGGTGGCCGCGTTCAGCGGCTATTGCCCGTTGCGCTGCTCAAGCGCCCGTCTGTGCGGCATCCCGCTGCAGCATGGCTTGGCTGTAGTGCAGAAATTCGTCCAGATGCTTTTCGATGATACTGACGGTGATTGGCAGCTGTAGCGTCTGATCGCCATGCACTGCAATCTTGCGAAAGCCCACCATGCGCTTCAGGCCATCGGCCAGTGAGCTTGCTATCCAGCCGCCCTGGGCCAGCAGGCCAAGGAACCTCTGAATAACCACATCAAGGCGATGATGACTAGGCAAAATCATGCGAAAAAGCGGAGTTCACTAGACGTAAATGAGCATTTGACTCACCGCTGCGCGGTTCGCCCTTCGGGCGCCTACGGCGTTCAACGCCCTTGCAGGGCTGGTGTTGTGAGCATGATTTTAACGACGTTAGCGCGACTTCAGGGGGTTATTCAGCGGTTCCCTAAACACGTCGCGTGCGCTTTGCGCTACGCCCAGCCGTTCGCGGCGAATAAGATGCTGGCCCATATCCAGCGCGGCTTCGCAGGCGCGCTGGATGTTGAGGATGGCGGCATCTTGGCGGGGGGCCGCTGCGCGCCTGGGCGAGCTGGCGGCTGCGCGTGGCGGGGGCGGTGTCAGCCCCGCTGGTTGAGGTACTGGTAGTACTGCTCTCGCACCGGCAGTTTGTTGAGTTTGCCGGTGGCGGTGAGGGGCAGGCTGTCGACGGCGAGGATGTCGTCGGGCAGCCACCATTTGGCGACGCGTTCGGCCAGCAGGGCCAGCAGGCTGTCTTTCTCGAGGCTTTGGCCTTCTTTCAGCACCACCAGCATGAGGGGGCGTTCGTCCCATTTGGGGTGGGCGACGCCCACCACGCAGGCCTGTTTGACGCTGGGGTGGCTGAGGGCGGCGTTTTCCAGCTCGATGGAGCTGATCCATTCACCGCCGGATTTGATCACGTCTTTCTTGCGGTCGACGATCAGCAGGTAGCCTTCGGCGTCGATGGTGGCGACGTCGCCGGTTTCGAACCAGCCTTCGTGGTCGAAGGCGGATTGCTGGTCGGTGTTGAAGTAGCGCTGGATCACCCAGGGGCCGCGCACCTTGAGGGAGCCGTAGGCGACGCCGTCGTGGGGCAGGGGGCGGTCGTCGGCGTCGAAGATTTCGATTTCCATGCCGTAGATGGGGCGGCCGGCCTTGGTCTGCAGGTCGAGCCGTTCGTCCAGCGGGCGGCTCATCATGGCCTTGGTGGGGCGGCCGAAGGTGGCCAGTGGGCTGGTTTCAGTCATGCCCCACAGCGGCATGACGAAGGCGTCGTGCTTCTCCCACATGGCCTGGGCGATGGCGCGGGGGGTGCGGCCGCCGCCGAGGCCGACGATCTTGCCGGGTTTCATGCGCTGGCCGCTGGCGTCGAGGTATTGCAGCAGGCCGAGCCAGACGGTGGCGACGCCCATCATGAGGTCTACGTCTTCGGCTTCGATCAGCTCGAACAGCGAGGGGCCGTCCATCTGGGCGCCGGGCAACACCAGTTTGGCGCCGGCGATGAGGGCGGAGTAGGGGGTGCCCCAGGCGGCGACGTGGTACATGGGCACCACCGGCAGCACGCTGCTGTCTTCCGACAGGTTGAGGGCGTTGGGCATGCAGCTGGCCACGGCGTGGATGACGGTGGAGCGGTGGCTGTAGAGCACGCCTTTGGGGTTGCCGGTGGTGCCGGAGGTATAGCACAGGCTGGCGGCGGTGTTTTCGTCGAAGCTGGGCCACTCGAACTGGTCGGATTCCTGGTTGACCAGGCGCTCGTAGTTGAGCGCGTCGCGCACGGTGATCTCGCTCATGCGCTCGGGGTCGCACAGGGCGACGAAGTGTTTCACGCTGGGGAGCTGGTCTTGCAGCTCGGCCACCAGTTTGTCGAAACTGAGGTCGAAGAACAGGATGCTGTCTTCGGCGTGGTTGACGATGTAGCGCACCTGCTCGGGGAACAGGCGCGGGTTCACGGTGTGGGTGATGGTGCCGATGCCGGCGGTGGCGTAGTACAGCTCCATGTGGCGGTAGCCGTTCCAGGCCAAGGTGCCGATGCGGTCGCCGGGGCTGGCGCCCAGCCGCTGCAGGGCGTTGGCGAGCTGCCGGCTGCGCTTGGCGAGGTGCTGGTAGTCGTAGCGGTGGATGTCCCCCTCCACCCGGCGGCTGACGATTTGCTGCGTGGGGTGCTGCCGTGCGGCATGTTCGAGGATGCTGGAGATCAGCAGGGGCTGTTGCATCATGTTGCCGAACATGGGGGGGTACCTCTCTCCCTGGGGGGGCGTAAATATAAACCGCTAAGAGCCTGTTCATAAGCTCGTTGAAGGGCGCATCGCCGCGTTGAAATCGGCCTCACAAAAGCCCCACAGGGGCGTTGAACGCCGAAGGCGGCCCGAAGGGCGAGCTGCGAAGCAGTGAGTACAATGCTCACATACGCCTAGTATGCTCCGCTTGCTCGGCCGATTTCGCCTTGCGCTGCATCCCTTGACCGAGCTTATGAACAGGCTCTTAGAATAGCTGCTATTCCTGGCGGTGCTCCCGGATCAGCGATTCGATGCGTTTGATGGCCTGCATGGAGGCGTCGATGATCTGGAAGCCGGCCCAATAGCGGTTGCAGTGGTCGGCTTCGCGCGTCCACAGGCAGGTGACGCCCAGGTCGATGTGGTCAACGCCGCTGATGCTCTCGGGCAATTCCAGGGAGATCTGCAGGATGGCGTCGAGTTCGACCGGGGTTTCACCGATGGTCATCAGGCCTTCGATGGTGATGTTGACCAGCTCGCCCAGGGGGCGCTGGTGCACCAGATCGTGTACCAGGATGGTGGGGCTGAGCGCGACGCGCTCGTGCTTGCGTTGGTGCATGGGGGGCTCTCGTAATCGTTCAGTCGCGGCTGCGGCCGCGCAGCTGGGATAGTATGCGCTCCAGGGCCTTTTCAAAGAAGGGCCGATCTTCCTGTTGCACGATGCGGGCGCGGTCTGCCAGTAGCGCGCGCGCCAATGACAGTCCATCGTGCACGGCGACTTGTTGCCCCATCTGGTTGACGAACATGTAGTGCGAGGTATTGGCGTTGTACCAGGCCAACTTCACCCGCCGCAAGCCGCTTTGTTCATCGCGCAGCTCAAACCAGGTGCCGAAATCGATGTGTTTCAGGCGCTCCAGCATGTCGTGCTCTTGCTCGTTGGCCGGTTCGGGTTGGGCGTGGGCCACATGCGCGATACGCGGGGTGTGAGGCTCGCTGGGGGAGGCAGACGCGGCGTTTTCCGTTGCCACCCGCTGGCACATTTTGATGCTGCTCAGTATCTGTTGCGCGCGCTCGGCATCGAAACCGACGGTGTCGAAGCCTTTCTTCAAGGCGTGTTCCAACTCGCTGAAAAGACTGCTGGCGCGTTGGCGCTCAGTGGTGCTGGGTTTGGCTTGAATGTACCAGAGCAGGTCGTCGACCACCTTGGTCGCCGCATGCCAGTCTTCACTCTGCTGGCCGTGCCTGAGCAGTATGAAGGCCAAGTAGTTGCTCCAGGCCTCGTAGAGCAGGTCGTAGACCGGCTTGGGCAGTGCTTGATTGCCGATTTTTTGCGCCAGCAGTTGGCTGACATCCTGGCGAATTTCGAGCAGCCGCTCTTGCCCTTGCACGGCCTGGGTGGCGCGCTGTTCGGCCAGGCGTGAGCGGTGTTCAAGCTGGCGCACGAAGTGGTTGAAGTCCAGCGCCAGCTCGGTGAACAGGCGCAAATCGTTGTTGAACTCTTTCAACACCCGTTGCACCACGTGGCGAATCTGCGGAAAGACTTCCTGCTTGGCGTGGGGGTCTGGATTGACCCAGCGCTCTCCCGCCGATACCAGCCCGTTCAGCAGTTGGCGGGCGGGATGTTGTGGGTGGTTGAAGAATTTCTTGTCGAGCAGGGCCACCTTGAGAAAGGGGGTGTGCAAGTGGCTGAGCACGGCCTTGACGGAGTCTGGCAAGGTTTCCAGATTGAGCATATAGGCAAACAGCAGGCCGACGATCTCGATGGTATCGCCATCGATCTCGTCCAGGTTCCGCTCGGGTTGCTGCGGATGCCGTGCTTTGATCTGCTCGGACAATTGCTGCGGGTTTATCAGTGGCACGATGGCCACCACGCTTTGCTCCAGGGCGGGGGCGCTTTGGCTCTGCATGAGGTCGAGCTGTTGCACCAGCTCCTGGGCCGTATAGGTTGGCTGGTAGTGGCTGTGTGCGGTGGGCTGGCCCCGGCGCAGCAGCATGACTTGCTGAATGGCGGCCAGCATGCGGCTTTGGTTGAATTCGCTGGTGCCTTCTGGCGTCAGTGCCTGGGGGGGCACTTCATGTGAAACATGCTGTGCTTCTGTGCCGTGAAGCGCGGCGCGCGGTGATGAGCTGTCGCTGACGTGGGTGATCTGGTAGCGCAGGTTGGGCAAAATGCCGTTGCTGATGAGCAATTGGTTGATGTGCTCGTAGCAGGCGCCCAGCGCAGCCATAAAATCGTTGTCGAATATTTTCAACACCAGAAGTTTCGCGCGGGTTTCCATGCCGGTGATGGCGATGGCCTTGCGAATGGCCTCGCTGAGCACGGCCGGGGTGAGCGGGTTGTCTTCTTCTGCCAGTTTGCCCCGGCTGTTGAGCACCGACAGGCGTTGGTTCAGGGCGTACAGCGGTTCTGCATACTGGGCCTCGGCCTTGCGGCAGAGCGTGCTGATGGCAATATTCTCTTCCAGGTCATCCTGATCCACCAGGCTGAGTGGCTTGTGGTCGTGTTCGGCCAGCCGGCGAGCATCGGGGAGCGGTTGCTGCCGCAGGAAGGCATCGAAGCTGTCCTCCAAGTGGCGGAGAAACAGCTTTTGCATGGCGTCGCGGTGGCGGCGGCAGTTGTTGATGGTTTCGAAGTAGCGGTTTTGCGCTTCGTTGTTGTAGGCGCGCTCGGCGAGCTTGAACAATTGGTCGTCGAGCTTTTCAAAGTAGTGATTCAGCCGGCCGCTAGCGAATTTAATAAAATCGCTACTGCAGTTCGCGAGTATGGCTTCTCTGGAGAGATATTTGGACTGATCCATGTGCGCGTGCCGCAATTCCGTCGTGCAAAAATGACCCATTGTACAGGGTAGCAGGAGTTGGCCGGGCTGGCTTGTCTTTGCTTATTCTGCGCGCAAGGCTTCAATGGGGTCCAGTTGCGAGGCGCGGATGGCCGGGGCCAGGCCGGCGACGGCGCCCACGGCAGCGGAGATCATCAGCGACAGCAGCATGTAACCTGGCGCCAGCACCACGGGCAAGCCCGGGATATTGAGCTTGATGGCGGCCACCAGCAGGGCAATCAAACTGACCCCCGTCAGGCCGCCGAGGGTGGCCAGTGCGACAGCCTCGCCGAGAAAGAGCCCGAGCAGCGTGCTTTGTGGTGTGCCCAGGGCGCGCAGTAAGCCGATTTCACTGGTGCGCTCGGCCAGGGCGGTGGTCATGATGGTGAGCACGCCCACCCCGCCCACCAGCAGCGAGATGCCGCCAAGGGCCGCCACCGCCATGGTGAGCTTGGACAGGATGTTGTCCAGGGTCTTCATCATGTCCTCTTGGGTGAAGAGGGTGAAGTCCTCCTCGTTGTGGCGCTCGATGAGCAGCTGCCTGACCCGCTGACTGGCCTCCCGGGTGTTGATGTTGGGGGAGAATTCGATGTTGATTTCCATCACGCCGTTGACGTTGAACAGTTGCTGGGCCTGCTCGGTGGGGATGTAGGCCATGTCGTCCAGGTCGGCATCGAGGAAGCGCCCCTTGGGGGCCGTGATGCCAATGACGCGAAAGCGCATGCCGCTAATGCGCACGAACTGGCCCAAGGCGTTGTCGGCGCCGAACAGCTCCTGCTTGAGGGTGGGCCCCAGCACGACATGGGCTTGCGCATTCTCGCTGCCGGCCGGCAGGAACTGGCCGGCCATCATGCTCATTTTCCAGATATCCAGGCCGGTGGCGGTGCCGCCGACCACATCCACGTCGCGGCTGCGCTGGCCGGCCTCCAGGCGCGCCGTGCCGCGGATCACCGGCAGTGTGCGCACCATGTGTGGGATGCGGTCGATGGCCTCGGCATCTTCCAGCGTGAGCGGCTTGACGGTGTTGATTTGTGCGCCGTGGGCCATCAACTTGCCGGGGGTCACGCTGATGAGGCGGGTGCCGAACTGGGCGAAGCCTTCCAGCACGTCGCTTCTGAGCCCCTCGCCGATGGAGGTCAGCAGGGTCACCGCCGCTACGCCGATGGCGATGCCCAGCGAGGTGAGCAGGCTGCGCCCCCCCGTGGCCCGCAGGGAGCGCCAGATCCAGCGCAGGGCGTCGGCTGCTTGCATGCGCTACCTCTTCTGCAGGGCGGTGACGGGCTCTAGCTGGGCGGCTTGACGGGCCGGGCCGACCGAGAAACCAAGCCCCGCCAGGGTGGCGGTGATGATGGCGGCCAGCACGACCCAGCTGGGGCTGTGCATGGGGAAGCTGGGCATCAGGTAGCGCCCCAGGGCCACCAGCCCCAGGCCCATTGCGGCGCCGGCCAGGGCGCCGGTGCCACTGAGCAGGGTGGCTTCGGTGAGAAACAGTTGCTGCACGGTGCGGCTGGCGGCGCCCATGGCTTTCAGCAGGCCAATTTCCTGGGCGCGCTGTTGCACGGTGATGAGGGTGACATTCATGGTCAGCACCCCAGCCACCACCAGGCTGATGGCGGCAATGCCACCCACGGCCAAGGTGAGGCCGGTGAGGAGTTTGTCGAAGGTGGCGAGGATGGCGTCGGGCGTGACCACCGTGATGTCCTCTTCGCCTTCATGGCGCGCCTTGATCAGTGCGCGGATGTCGCGGGAGGCCGCAGGCAGGCCGACCTGCTCGCTCACCTTCACCAGCATGCGGAACAGCCCGCTGCTGTTGAAAAGCTGTTGCGCCGAGGCGACCGGGATCAGCACCGCATCTTCCAGGTTCATGCCGGATGAATCGCCGCGCCCGGCCAGCAGGCCGATCACGCGAAAGCGCACGCCGCCGAGGCGAATGAACTCCCCCAGCGCCGGTTTTTCGCCGAACAATTCCTTGCGCACACCGTCGCCGATCAGGCAGACCGGCACGGCGCGGTCCAGCTCAACGGCGGGCAGGTTGTTGCCTTGGGCGATCTTGATCTTGCGGATCACGGCGAAGTCGGCGCTGGTGCCGATGACCAGGGAGTCCTGCCCTTTGCTGCCCCGTTGTGCCAGCTGATTGCCCAGCACCAGAGGGGCTACTTTCTGCACGCCGGGTATGCTGCGCTGCACGGCTTGGGCGTCCTCCAGTGTCAGCTCCCGGGCGGCGTTGCCGGTCACTGGCGGCATGCCGCCGCCACTGGTTTCCTTCTTGCCGGGGAACACGATCAGCACGTAGGTGCCCAAGGCTGAAAACTCGTTCAGCACGTAGCGCCGGGCGCCTTCGCCCAGGGCGGTAAGGGCGATCACCGAGGCTACGCCAATGCCGGTGGCGAGCAACACCATGGCGGCGCGGAAGCGCTGGCGGGTGAGCGCGGTGAGGGCGAAGTGGAGTATGTCCTGGGGGCGCATGTCTACGCCTGCTGCGGGCTATCGGCGACGATGCGGCCGTCGCTCATGCGTATGCTGCGCCGGGCGCGCTCGGCCAGGGCGGGGTCGTGGGTGACCACGATCAGGGTGATGCCTTCGCCATTGAGCTCCTCCAGCAGCTCGATGACATCCTGGCCCGAGCGGCTGTCCAGGTTGCCGGTGGGCTCGTCGGCCAGCAACAGGCGGGGTTTCATGGCGATGGCGCGGCCGATGGCAACCCGCTGGCGTTGACCGCCGGAGAGCTGGTTGGGCAGGTGATGGGCGCGGTCGCTCAGGCCCAGCCGAGCCAGGGCTTGGTCGACGATGGGGCGCCGCGCGGCCGGCGCCAAGCCGGCCAGCACCAGTGGTAGCTCAACGTTTTCCCAGGCGGTGAGGCGTGGGATCAGGTGAAAGGATTGAAAGACAAAACCAATCTTTTCGGCGCGCAAGCGGGCGCGGGCTTCTTCCGCGAGCGAGACGGTTTCAGTGCCGTCCAGCCAGTAGCGGCCACTGTCGGGGCGATCCAGCAGGCCCAGCAGGTTCAGCATGGTGGACTTGCCGGAGCCCGAGGGCCCCATGATGGCGGTGTATTCCCCTTCGGCGACGTGCAGGTTCACGTCGACCAGGGCGTGTACCGTTTGATCTCCCAGCTGGAACTGCTTGCAGGCCTGCTCTATGCGTATCATGGTGCTGGGGTCACCCGGTTGCCGGCGGTGGCGCCGTCTTGTTCCAGCGAGGTGATGATGCGATCGCCGGCCTGCAGGCCCTCGGTGATCTCTGCGAAGCTCCAGTTGCCGATGCCGCGCTCAATTTTTTGTTCTTCAAGTGTGCTGGTTTCTGGGTTGAAGCGCAGCACCTTGTTGCCGGAGAGAATCGCTTCGGTGGGGATGCGAATGCCTTCACGGGCGTCCAGGATGACTTCGATGTCAGCGCTGTAGCCCACCAGCAAGGCGACGTCTTTGGGCAGCTCGGTCAGTTTTACATCCACCGCGACGGTGCGCGCCTGTTTTTCCAGGTCGAGCACATAGGGCGCGATGCGGCTAACCTCACCTGTGAATTGGCGGCCCCTGAAGGCATCTAAGGACACGCGGGCCGGCATGCCCACACGCACGCTGGCGGCATCCACCTCATCGATGGGGGCGCTTACATACAGGCAGCTGTCGTCGATCAGATCCACCGCCGGGGGGGTGGCAACGCCGGGGGGGGAGGGCGTTACGTATTCACCCACCTCGCCATTGATTTCCGCTACCACGCCGGCGAAGGGCGCGCGGAGGATGGTTTCGTCCAACTGCGCTTGGTGAAGTGCCAGCGTGGCGCGGGCCGTGGACTCATCCGCCTGGGCGCCGTCGCAGGCGGCCTGGCTAGTGAGGGCCAAGGTGTTGGCCCGGTCCACCACATCTTCGGAAATGAGCTTTTTGTGTTGCAGTGAGCGCACGCGCTCCAGATCGCGCTGATCCCGCTCGGCGGTGAGACAAGCTTGCTTCACCCGGGTACTGGCACTGCGCAGGGCGGCTTGGGACTGTGCCAACATGGCCACGCGGTCTTCATTCCACAGCGTGATCAATGCTTGGCCGGCTTGCACGCGATCGCCTTCATCCACCGCCAGCTGCGCCACCCGCCCGCCAATGGGCATGGAGAGTTTGGAGCGCTGGCAGGCCTTGATGGTGCCGGCGCGGGTGTTGGATACCGTGGCCTCGACCATGCCGCGCTCAACCGTCGTGAGGTTGATGGCGGGGGGAAGTGGACGGGTCTGGTACCAGAGCACGCCGGCGGCGGTGACAACGCCTGCCGCAATCAGCCATTTCTTCAAATGAGACTCCTGACGCTATCTGCTCGGATCGTTTGAGGGTGCCACGAATTGATTCAATTGTTAACCACAACGAGAGGCAACGGGCGACAGCCCCCGCCTAGACCGTGAAAGTGTTGATCTTAGCGTGGTGAGAAGCGCTGCGGCGTTGTCGTATAGTAATAAACCAGTTTTTATGCAACAGGATGGGCGTTCGCATGGGAGCGTTTCTAGGCATTTCGTTGTGGGTTGCGCTGGCCACTGTGGTGCCTGGGCTGGTCACGATAGCGGCGATCTATGGTGCACTGACCATCGCCGATTACCATCTCGCCACGGCGGGGTTCCATGACAGTGACTGGGTGTGGTCGGGCGTGGCGGTCGCTGTGATGGTGTTGACGCAAGCCATGGGGATACTCTGGGAGCGGTTTTTGATTGCGCGTCGGCTGCTCGGCCCTGAACGGCGGCCTTTGCGCATACTGGGCGGGATTGACCCCCACGGTACACGCCACGTGCTGTTGAGACCCTACAGTGAATACGCCGGGTTGTACTTGTTATTGGCCGAACTGAGGGAAGGCGAAGATGTACAAGGGCACTTGCAGCGGGCACTTGCGCAGTTCTTCCTCACCAACAACACCATGGTCTCGTTCATGCTGGGAGTGGGGGTCAGCCTGGGCTGCCTGATAGCGGATGTAGCGCCGCAGCGAGAGCCGCTGTTGTGGTGGTATACGGCTGTGATGATGGCCTGTTTGCTTATCAGTTATAAAGTGCTGTGCATCCGCTTTGAGGTGATGGGCAAGGCGCTGTGGGCGGCTCATCGGCGCAGGCTGCATGGTTTGCAACATGGCGAGTCGTCGTCTGAGGAGGGGGAGGATTACCCGCATTTTTGACGGCGCGATGGGGGCTGATCTGCAATAATGGCGGCCCCTTGTTTTGTCCACTGGCTGGACCATGAGCACGCCCACCCGCACAGACACCCTCTACGCCATGCCGCTGGGGCAGGTTGAAGGTTTCAGCTTTGATGAGCGCGTTGTGTCTGTCTTTCCCGACATGATCCAGCGCTCCGTGCCCGGCTACACCACCATTCTGGCACAGACCGGCCTGCTGGCCGAGCGCTTCGCCCAGCCGGGCAGCCGCTGTTACGACCTCGGTTGCTCCCTGGGGGCCAGCACCCTCGCCATGCGCGGGCGCATCCCGCACGGCGATGTGCGCATCGTGGCGGTGGACAACTCGCCGGCCATGATTGAGCGCGCCCGGCAGGTGATCGCCGCCGATGGCGGCGCGGTGCCGGTGGATCTGGTGTGCGGTGACATCAGCGACATCCGGGTGGAAGACGCCAGCGTGGTGGTGATGAACTTCACCCTGCAGTTCATTCCTGAGCCCCGTCGCGAGGCCCTGCTGGAGCACATCGCGCGCGGCATGCGGCCGGGTGGGGTACTGGTGCTGTCTGAAAAGGTCTGTTTCGAAGACCCGGCGGTGAACGAGCTGTTCATCGACATGCACCACGCCTTCAAGCGCGCCAACGGCTACAGCGCGCTGGAGGTGGCCCAGAAGCGCGCCGCCCTGGAAAACGTGCTGGTGCCCGAGCCCCTGCACACCCACCGCACGCGCCTCAAGCGGGTCGGTTTCAGCAGCGCCGACGTGTGGTTCCAGTGTTTCAACTTCGCCTCGCTGATCGCCATCAAATGATCGACTATCGCCCTTTTTGGCACAGCCTGGCCAAGACGCCCCTGGCCGCCCTGAGCGCGCTGGAACCCCTGGTGGAGCAGCGCATGTCGCCCGAGCGCCACGGCGATGCCGACCGCTGGAAGGCCGCGCTGCAGGCCCTGCCAGAATTGCCCCCCGGCATTCCCCTGCTGGATCGCGATGGCGTGGGCACCGCCCCCTCGCGGCCGCTGGATGAGCAGGAGCGGGCCGCCTTCACCGAGGCCATGATGGCCTTTCACCCCTGGCGCAAGGGTCCCTTCGATATCGGCGGCGTCTACATGGACACCGAGTGGCGCTCGGACTGGAAGTGGCAGCGGGTGCAGCCGCACCTGGCGCCGCTGGCCGGCCGGCGGGTGTTGGATGTGGGCTGTGGCAGCGGCTACCACTGCTGGCGCATAGCCGGGGAGGGCGCGGCCCTGGCGCTGGGCATCGACCCCATGCTGCTGTTCGTGATGCAGTACTGGGCGGTGCGGCGCTACGTGGGCGCAGATCACAACGCCTGGGTATTGCCGCTGGCGCTGGAAGACATGCCCGCCAGCCTGCGCGGCTTCGACACGATCCTCTCCATGGGCGTGCTCTACCACCGCCGCTCACCCTTCCACCACCTGCTGCACCTGCGCGAGCTGCTGCGCCCGGGGGGCGAGCTGGTGCTGGAAACACTGGTGGTGTCGGGCGACGAGCGCACCGTGCTGATGCCCGAGGGGCGCTACGCGCAGATGAACAACGTCTGGTTCATCCCCTCCACCGCCATGCTGGAACTGTGGCTGCGCCGGGCGGGCTATCGCAATGTGCGCACCGTGGATGTGTGCCCCACCACGGTGGAGGAGCAGCGCAAGACCGACTGGATGACCTACCTCTCGCTGGCCGACTTTCTCGACCCCGCCGATGCCAGCCGCACCGTGGAAGGCTACCCCGCCCCGGTGAGGGCGGTGGTGTTGGCCGAGGCGCCCTGAGCCGCTACCACCGCTAGCTACCCGCCATGCCGTGCGGCCCCGGGTCGGCTGCCTAGCGCACCGTGCCGCTGACTTCGCCGCGCCGCTCAGCAGGCGCCAGGGCTTCCCGGGCGTCTTGCAGGAATTGTTCGGTGCTGACTGCGGGGTGCACGCGCAGGGCCGGGGGCGCGAGCTCCGCTACGTACTGCGGATGTGGCGAGAAATCCAGTTGCCGCTGGAATGGCTGAACGCTCAGAAAGGCCACCAACACCCACCCCGCCAGATGGGCGCCCAGCCGCAGATGCCAGTGCTGGCTGTGTGCCGCCAGCTGCAGGCTGATGGAAGCCATACTGCCGATCAGCAGTGCCCCTAGCAAGGCATCCAGGCCCAGGCCGAGTAATGGATCCGTGGTGTTGAAGTTGAGCCATTGGCTGAGCCAATCGCTGAGCACGCCAAAAAACATCAGCCCTGAAGCGACCACCAGTTGTGCCGCGAAGCGCGCTTCATGGCGGAGAATCTTGCCCAACAGTGACCAGAAGCCCGCCCACACCAGCAGGAGGCCTACAAACCAGAACATATCGGCCAGCTGCTTGCCCCAGCGGGGGGGATCAAATTCAGTGAAGGACTGATCCAGCATGAACAAGCCCCCCGCGACCAAAATTTGAGCGAGCAGAAGCGCCGGGTGTTGCAACAGGCCAAATAGGTGGTGCCAGCGCCCAAGCTGTTGGGTGGGGGCTACCGCGTGGCTGGGGGCAAGGAAACGCAAGCGCAGGCGGCCCAGCAACAGCTCATCGCCCGAGCACACTTCCGTGGGGCTGTTCAGGCGCTGGCCGCGGGCATCGAAGCTGCCGTTGAGGCTGCCCAAATCCTGATACCACCAGCGCCCCTCCTGGTCGCGACGAATTTCCCCGTGGTGTTCCGAGATGTGGGGTTCCGACAGTATGCAATCGTTGTCGTAAGCGCGCCCCAGCCGTATCACGCCGTGCTTGAAACTCAGCGCTTCATGCTGGGCTCTGCCGGCGCGGCTGGCTATTTCGATGATGAGGTCCACTGCACCGACTCCACAAAGCGTTTGGCAAACAGCAGTCCCTGATCCAGGGCAACGCCGCTCAATGAAAACTGGCTGACCAGTGCGGTGCGAGCATCGTTCAGGGTGGTGCTAACGAAGACCAGATCGACCAGTTGGGGGTAATCTTTGTAGGCGCGTGCGCACAACACCGCCTTAAAATGGCCGTGGCTGGGGGCTACAAAGTCACTGTGGCACCGAAACGCCTCCACATGCTGTTTGCGGCCGAAGGGGGCGAGGTCTGGGTGGCCGTAGTCGCCTTGTACTCTGGCGTAAAACTGTATCGGGTTAAGCTCGCCCGCCTCCAGCCAGGTAAAGCTATAACCCACTTGGCCTGTTTCAAACTCATCGTCCAGAAACACGTCTTCCTGCAGGCCACAGGTGGTGTTGGTGGCGCGGTAGCGCGATTCCCGGGCGTTGGAGTTGGAGTCCCCCCAGCAGCGCACGAAACGGGCGATCTCGCCGGGCACCTTGGCCTGGCCCATGGCCGCCGTGGGCCAGCCAGGTTGTAGCAGTTCATCCATCATGCGCTGCTGGCTGTCGAGCAGTTGTTGCTGAATGCGCATGCGCATGGGGCGGTTGTCGGGCCCCTGGCGAGAGCGCTGCAGCAATGCCGCAAGCTTGTCAGCCGGCACCAGAAAACTCAGCTGGTCGCCCGAGGTGGCGACGTTAACGCCAATCACCTGCCCTTGGGGGTTGATGGCTGGGCCACCACTCATGCCAGGGTTGAGCGAGCCGGAGAACAGCAGGCGGCCATGATAGGTATGCTCCACCGGCCCGTTGTAGGTGCCAGAGACCACCGTCATGCCCAGATCGTGGGGGTTGCCGATGGAGAACACCGGGTCGCCCTTGGCCAGAGTGCCCGTGGCGACAGGTATTGACTGCCCACCCCCTTGCCGCCGGACCAGGGCGAGGTCGTTCACCACATCGATATCCACCAGCTCCAACGCGCCTTTCTGTCCCTGGTGATCGATGTATTCCAGGTGGTACTTCTCGGGGTCGTGGGCAGCCCCTGCCACCACGTGAAAATTGGTGGCGATCAGGCCATTTTCGCCCACCAGGAAACCCGAACCGATGGACGATTTATTGGCAGAGCTCTGTTCCATCAGCCGGATCTGGTAGATGCGATCCTTGAGTTCGCCGAACAGTTGCCGGGCGTCGTCGGCCTGGCAGCTGGCGCTGATCAGCAGCCATAGGGCTATCTGGAGTGTGCGCGTCAAATGGGGTTCTCCGCTGCATCGTGAAGTTCAAAATGCAATAGTAGCCGTTTAATGGGTGGCACGGCCTACATTTGCTAGCCTTTAAGTGAGTTTGACGGCAACGGAGAGAGTGCATGTCACGAATCGGTTTTTTTATTGCCTTGTGTATCGTGCTCAGTGGCGTGTTTGGTGATAACCCATGGTTGACGCTGCTGATGTATGTTTTGCTTGCGATGGTGGTACCTGCTGCGGCGGTGCAGGTGAGTGCCACCTTGGTTAAAGGTGAAACCTCGTTCAGGCAGTCGCTGGTGTTTAGCCTCGTGGTGGGGGCGCTGGCGACCGGTGCAGCAGCCTTGAGCTGGTGGCAGTTTCAGGACATACCGTTAGCCTGGGGGATGCTGGGGGCTGTGGCGCTTGGGCTCGGCCTGTGGATTGGCAGCAAGATTTTGGGGGCGGGCATTGGCCCAACCCTGGTGAGCCTCGTGCTGGCGCTGGTGGTGTTGGCAGGCGTGTATTGGGCGCTGGAGTATTTCACAGCGGGATTGACGGTGTTTATTGAGGCCATGTAAGCAGAGTGCCCAGTGCTGGGCGCTCTGCTACTGGCATAAAGCTTATTGCAGGCAGCGGAAGCTGTAGTTCAGGAAGTAGTCGCCGTCCGCCGAGGGTTCAGACCACTCCGCCAGCTTGGCAAAGCCCTTGGGGCACTGTGCCGCCATCTTGCGGGTGAGGGCATCCGCTGCGGTGGAGGGGGTGTCGGTGGTGTTGGCGCTGTTGCCCAGCGTGTAGCGCTGCTTCAGCGTCTGATCGTTGCCGGTGGCATTCTTGGGCAGGGCGGCCGCCTGGGGTGAGCTGTTGCTGCCACCGATCTGGGCATTCGCACCGCCGATGGAGATCACGCCGGTCTTGCTGTCATAGACCTTGACCGACTCACCCTTGTTGCTGTGAAACTTTTGGAAATCCAGGCTGTCTGCGGTATCCACGTCCTTTTCGGCAAAGGCAGTGGAGGAACAGGCAATCAGGACAGCGGCGATAAGCTGTTTTTTCATGGTGGAACCTGCTTCTTCGAGCGATTCTTGTTGGTGTGAAAAAGGGGCGCTCCGCGCCCCCCTTTCTTTTTCAGACTACCAGATCACGCGTTCAATTAGAACTTGTGCTGGATGCCTACACCGAAGGTGTCGGCGTCGGGTTCGTTGCCATTGCGGTTATCCAGGTAATCAACCTTGGCTTCGTTCTGCGCATAGTAGGTGAAGAGCGTGGTGCTCTTGGCCAGCTTGTAGTCCACGCCCACCGCCATCAGGGTGGTGTCGATGTCCTTGTCGCTGTCCTTGTCCCAGGTCTCGGTGGTGGACTGGGCGTACTGGGCTTTCAGTACGAAGTCGCCCAGGGTGTAGCCGGCGCTCAGCAGCCAGCCGTCCTGCTCTTTCAGGTCGAAACCAGAAACACCATCTACAGACTTGATCACGCCATCGGTCTTGCCGAGGTACTTGCTCTCGCCGTTGTCTTTCTTGTCGGCATCTTCAGCGGTCTGGTACATGGCGCCCAGTTGCAGGCCCTCAATGGTGTATTGAGTGACGAAGCGAGTTACGTCGGTCTGCTCGATGTCCTGATCCGCGGCAATGGCGGCGTAGAAAGTGCCGGCCTTGTACTGGATGGCGGCGGAGGTGTGATCGGCGATGCCATCGTTATCATCCTCAACGGTAGAGGATGAGTTGTCATCGGTCTTTTCGCCCGGCGCCAGGGCCAGCGTGGCGCTGAAGCCGCTGAACTCAGGCGTGGTGTACATCACGATGTCGCTCAGGCGGTTTTCGGCCACGAACACGTACTTCATGTCGCCGTAGGTGAGATCGTTGAACTGGTCGATCTTCTCCTGGGCCAGCTTGGTGGGGGTGTCGTGCTTGCCGGCCAGCACCGTACCCCAGGTCTCGCTCTGCAGACCCAGGTACATATTGCGCGAGCGGAATTCATTGGAGGTGTTGTCGCTGTTGGCAAAGTCGCCGTCGGGGCTCACTTCGTATTCCAGCTTGTAGATCACCTTCAGGTCGTCGTTGATGCTGGCATCACCTTTGAAGCCCAGGCGCGAGGCGTTGCTGATCACATCCCACTCATCTTTGTCGGTGTCGTATGTGGCCGCACTGGTCGTTGCCTTGGTGGCATCCAGTTGCTGCATGGACAGGTTGATCTGGCCGTAAACAGAGGCATCGGCCATGGCGTTGCCGGCGGTCGCGGTCATGATGGCCAGAGCCAGAAGATTGCGTTTCATCCAAAGTTCCCCTTCAGCATTACAGAATGTTCTGTTGGTCGGCGCGTGGCCGGCAGCCCTGTGGTCGGGCCGTTGTTCAGCGAGGGGTATTTTGCTTCCGATATATGACAACTATGTGACAGTCGAGCGGCGTGATGTAAATCAAGCGCATCGGGCTGAACGAAAGTATCAGGTTTACTTATACTTGCTGCTATGAGGTGCGGTATGTTGGTGATGCTGCCTATGTGGTTAAAAGTTGTCTTAGGAGCGTGTCCACGATGAACATTGTTGCTGGCGTGGTGTTGGGCTTGGCGATGGGGCTGGGGGTGAGTGCTGCACCGCTGGCGGCGGCGGAGGGCCAAACTGCGCCTGGCAAGCCGGTGGTGGCGATGGGGGAGTACTACCCCTACGCGGTATTCGAGGAGGGCAAGTTGCCGCGGGGCTTGTTCGTATCGATTCTGGAGCAAGTCAGCAAGGATAGTGCGATTGCATTCGAATACCGCACTTCATCCTACGCCCGTGCTCGCCGCAACTTTGGCCAGGGGGAGGCTGATCTCACCGCCGTGTTCATGGGCACCGAGTTACAGGAGGACTGGCAACCGCTGGGCTCCATTGGCCACTTGTCGGTATTGCTGTTGCCCCGCAAAGGGGTGGTGATCAACGGGCCTGCAGACATGGCAAACAAGTCCGTGGCCTATCTGGAGAACGGCGTGTTTGCGCGCAAATTTCTCGATGCCCTCGCGCAGAAGGTGCCTCTGCAGCGCATCGCGGTGGCTTCGAATGTGCCGCAAATGAAGATGCTGGAGCGCGGGCGCGCCGATGTGGCGGTGGTGACCGATGCCATGTACCTGGCCATGTTGGCAGGGGTACCTCCAGCGCCAGAAAGCCCGGATTGGGCTAGCCGTATCGGTGACCCTGTTGAAATCACCTGTGTGGATGTGCAGCTGGCCATGAACCGCAACTCGGCCTACCAGCAGGATGCGGGACGCATTCGCGAGGCCTTGCGCAAATTGAGGGAGGACGGTCGCATCAACAAGATTTTTGCGGATTATGGCATGATGGGCGGGCCAGATTGTCCAAAGCACTTCAAAAAATGGAATTCTCCTAAGTGAGCCTCACCGCCAGTTCCCTCTCAAGCCGCTTGGCGCGGCTGAGCATCATCGTAGGCATGGTGCTTGGTCTGTTGCTTGCCGCCGTGGAATGGGGGGTGGACTACCGTATGCGCGACCAGGAAATCTCACAGGTGGTAGCGGCTGCCTTGAAGTCGGCTGAGTTGCCCGCCATGAGAGCCGTGCAAACCCTGGATGAGCATCTGGCGGCGGAGATTGTGCGGGGGCTGCTCACCTATCCTTTCGTTTGCGAAGCCTCATTGATGGATGAAACCGGCGCCTTGCTGGCCCGGGCGGGCCCGGGCTGTGAGGCTTCAGACATGGCTGGCGGCATTGGCCTGTCTCGGGTTGAGTCGCACGGTATTCCGGTGGGGGTGGATGGATTGCGTACTGGGGGGCGCCTCACCCTGCTGCTGGATCGCAGCCGGGCGATGGAGCCCGTGGTCACACGCTCTCTGGTGATGGGGGTGCTGACACTGGTCAACTGCCTCTTATTGGGCATTGTGCTGTTCTGGCTGTTCTTTCACTATGCCTCGCGCCCGCTCAGTCAGCTTGCTCAGGCGGTGCGCGCGATAGATCCTGCTAGCCAAGCCCGCGTGCGATTGCCGGTGCTGCGTGGGCATGAAAATGACGAGCTAGGTGAGTTGGTGCGATCGGGGAATGAATTCATCGACACCATTTCCACTGTGATGGGCCGCTACCGAGATGCTGAGAGCGAATTGCGCCATAGCGAGGCTCGTCTGCGGTTGGTGGTAGACACCCTGCCACACTTCGTTTTTGCGCGAGATGTGAATGGTCGATACTGCTTCGTCAATCGTGCACTGGCGGATACCTATGGCCTGGAGCCCTCAGAAGTCATGGGCTACACCCAGGCTGAACTGGTGCCTCACTCCGATCAGGAATCGGTCAAACGCAGTATTGCCCTCGATGCCGAAGTGATTGCCGAGCGGCGCGCCATCAGCATTCCAGAAGTCGAGTACCGTGATCTGGATGGCAACTTGCGTTGGTTACAGATCAACAAGATCCCCATGGAGCTTCATGGCGAGATCGTATGCCTTTCCACCGCTATCGATATCACCGAGCGCCGCCAAGCCGATGAGCGCATTCGTCAACTGGCAACGCGCGACCCGCTCACCGGCCTGATCAACCGGGGAGAGCTGGCGGACGTGTTGTCCAAGGAGCTTGAGCGCAGCCGCCGTCACAGCTGGTTTGGCGCACTGGTGTTCATCGACATTGACCACTTCAAGACCATCAATGATTCGCTGGGGCATCCGACGGGCGACCTGGTGTTGAAGACCTTGGCGGACAACATGTCCACCGTGCTGCGCTCGCAGGATCGCATCGCGCGTGTTGGAGGCGACGAATTTGTCATGGTGCTCTCCGATTTGGGAGAGGATCAGGCGCGAGCAGCCTTGTTTGCACGCGATGTGGCAGAGCGTGTGCGAGCGTCCATTGCCGAGCCACTGCGGATTGGCGAGCGCGAATTGCGTGTTAGCGCCAGTATCGGGATCGTGGTGTTTCCTGACGATGGCCATGATGTACATGAATTGCTCCGCTATGGCGATACCGCGCTGCACGGTGCCAAAGGCGCTGGACGCGATACGGTGCGCTTTTTCGAGGCCGGCATGGCGCAGGCGGTTGCCGCCCAGCTGGAAATGGAAGGGGCGTTACATCGCGCGCTGCGTGAAGATCAATTTGAGCTGTTCTTTCAGCCGCAGCTGGATGTCGCCAGCAATCGGATTGTGGGAGCAGAGGCCCTGTTGCGTTGGAATCACCCGGAGCGCGGCTTGCTGGCGCCCGGCGCGTTCATGGCGGCGCTGGAAAACTCCAGCCTGGTTGCCGCTGTGGGGGAATGGGTTCTGGTGCGCGCCTGCCGAGTGCTCCGCCATTGGTTGGACGCAGGCGTGTGGGATCATGAAAAACGCTTGAGTGTTAACGTCAGTGCCAGGCAGTTCCGGGAGACGGACTTTGTTCGCTGTGTGCGTGAAGCTGTAAAGGCCGCGCATTTACCTCCGGGGGTGCTTGAGTTGGAGTTGACCGAAAGCGCGCTGCTTGATTCGGTACACGACGCCGCCGTGAAAATGGAAAAGCTGCGTGAACAGGGCATAGGCTTTGCGCTGGATGACTTTGGTACGGGCTATAGCTCCATGAGCTACCTGAAGCGTCTTCCGGTGGATGTGATCAAGATTGATCGGTCCTTTGTCAGCGATGTCGCGGTGGACGACAGCGATGCGGCCATCGTGAGTGCGATTCTGGCCATGGCGGCATCACTTGAGCGCGAAGTGGTCGCCGAAGGTGTCGAAACCGAAGCGCAACGTGCGTTTCTGGTAGCCCGAGGATGCGCGCGTTACCAAGGCTATCTGTTCAGCCCTGCGGTGCCTGCCGTGGCTTTTGAGCAGATGTTGAATCATCAGCGCGCGGCGGGCGAAGCGGAGGTTTAACGGCCACCAGAGTGCACGTTGATATCCGTGCACTCTGGTGGTGGGGGCGTGAAGCTGGAGTGGCAGGCCGTTGGCCTGCCATGCGCAAGCTCTAGCGCGCCTGCGCTTCCTTCACATGTTGTTGAATCTCGGCGTTGTCGGGCGCCAACTTGGCGGCCTCTTGCAGCACGCTTAAGCCTTTGGCCGTGTCTCCCTGTTTGAACAGAATCCAGCCATAGGTGTCGGCGATGGCGGCTTCCTGTGGGGCCAGATTGTAGGCTCTTTCCGCGAGTGCGGCGGCCCGTCGATCGCCGGCTTCAAAATAGAGCCACGCCAAGTTGTTCAGCGCTGCCACCGCGTTGGGCGCGCGCTCGATGGCCTGCTCATAGAAGCCAATCGCGGCCTGGGTGTCTTTGCGTTGCTGGGCTTCCGAGGCGAGCAGAATCAGCGGGGTTGGGCTTTTGGGAAGCGCTTGTTGCCACTCTTGGGTAAATTTAACCGCCTGTGCAACATCCACCCTGCCTAGTGCAGCCGCCAGCTTTTGGGCGAGGCTGTCAAATTTGGCTAGCTGCCAGGCGGCTTGATAACTCGTTATCGCTTCCTGGGCGTTTTGAGTTTGCATCTTCAGGTCACCTCTCAACTCATGAGAGAGGGCGGCTTTGGGGTAGAGTGAAGCGATTTGATCGATGATTTTCTCGGCTTCTTTCGCTCTGCCGCTTTCCATTTCGATGCGTGCCAGCATGGCAAGGAAACGCGAGTCCTGAGGGTGACCTGGCAGGGCCTCCATCAGCAGTGCGCGCGCTTTTTCATACTCTTTCTTGCCGCGCAGTTCATTCACAGCAACCAGGGTCACTTGGGCAGAAATTTCTAGCACATATGAGGAGTTTGGCTCGCGCTCTTGGGCGCGCTTGATAACCTCACTTGCCTCAGCCGGTTTGCCGTTGCGAATCAGGTACTCAGCCAACACCGCCAGTGGCGTGGCCAGCTTGGCGTGGGTCTCGGCCAATTGCTCGAGCTGAGGGACGATCTCATTGGACTTGCCCTGCAACTCAAGCGCCGAAATCTTGCCCTTATAGGCGGTTGGCGCACCTGGCTCAGACGCGATGATCTGGTCAAATAGCACCGCCGCCTTGTCGGGTGCTTTCTGGCGAAGGGCGATATTGGCCAAGCCGAATTTGGCGGCGGCGTTGGCAGCATCCTGCTTCAGCACGATGTTGTAGTGTTCTTCGGCCTGAGCAACATTGCCTTGTGCGAGATTATATTGGGCGGCCAGATTTTGTGCGTCGACATCACTGGGGCGGTTTTCCAGCAGTTTCTTGATGGCGGTATCGGCTTCGGCCTTTTTGCCCATACGCACATGCTGCGCCATCAATTCACGCACGATGCCGACGTCGTGTGGCGCTGCTTGGTAGGCGGCCTGTAGCTGCTCCAAGGCCTTGTCGGCTTGATTAGTGGAGTTGTAGTAAGCGGCCAGGGTAAGGCGCAGGCTTGCGCGTTCAGGCGCAAGGGCAAGTGCTTTGTCGATGGCAGCAACGCCTTCGCTGCCGCGCCCGGTTTGCAAGGCGGCGATGCCATAGAGCGCAAGCAACTGGGCATTGTTGATCTCTTTGACGGATTGCTCCCCAAACATCTCCAGCACCTTCTCGGGCTGGTTAAGGCGCAGCTGTGTTGAGGCCAGCAACTCCATGGCACCGGGCGCTGCCGTTTCAGGGTCAAAATTGCTTGAGAGGTGGCGCTGCGCATCAGACAGGTTGCCCTGGAAATAGTTTATGACGCCCAGCATGGTGGAGGAGAAGGGGTTGCCTGGCGCCTGCTGTTCAAGCTCGTTGAGCAGTTTCTTGGCTTGTTCCAGGTCTCCAGCTTTATAGGCCGCCATGGCTTCTTCATATTTGCTTTTCAGCATGGCGCCTTCGGGATTGGCTTCGTTCAGCGCCTTGCTATAAACCAAGGCTTCAGCGGATCGACCCTGTTTGCTCAATACCTCAATGATCAGCTCCAGAGCTTGCGCGCGCAATGGTGTCAGCAGATCAGTTTTAGGCATGCCAGCCAAGGCCCGCGTCAACGAATCCTCGGCTTCTTCTACGCGCCCATTCTTGATGGCCATGCGGGCCTCGATCACGCGCGCGGCGGGATTTTCGGGTTCCAGGTTCAGCGCCTCGCCCAGCAGCATTTCTGCGCTAGGCTGATCATTGCGAACCAGCGCGGCTTTGGCCATATCGGTGAGTAGTGATACGTCTTTGGGCGCCAAGGCTTGAGCGCGTTCATACCACAGCTGGTTGACGTCAAAGGCGCCTTGAGCCAGCGCGCATTCCGCGCGCAGTTTGCTGTATTCCAGCTTCAACTCTGCCGGAATCGTTGCCTCAAGCGGCTCCAGCAATGCCGTGGCGGATTGGTGCTTGCCTTGCTGCAACAGGGCTCGCGCCCGCATCAAGGCGGTTGAAGGGGAGCTATCCTGCTTTAACTTGTCGAGTTCTCGCAGTGCCAGTTTGCCCTGGCCCAACGCGATGTAAACTTTGGCCAGCGCCAGCGGGGGCTGGGCATTGCTGGCATCGCGCTGAGCGGCGTTTTGGGCTTCAATCAGGCTGGCTTTGAACTGCCCTTGTTGCAAGTAAACCTCGGCGCGCTCCAGCATGCGTGAAACGTCTTCGTTGGCCTTGCTGGCGTCATCGGAACAGCCCGAAAGTGTGAGAAGGGCGGTGAGCCCCAGCGCTCCGGCCATATTGATCGCCTGTGCCAAGGGGCGGCGAGAGGTATGTGTGGCGATGTTGGCTGAGGTCTTCATCTGTTGTGTACTCATCCTAAGGTTACTCACAGGCCCATTTGATCAGAGGGCAGTGCAACGTCATATTTTTTGACGAGGTCGTAAAGCGTGGGGCGCGACACGCCCAATAACTTGGCCGTGGTGGAAATGTTGCCGTCAGACATCGACAGCGCTTTGATGATCGCCGCCCGTTCGGCTTCCACCCTCACGGCACGCAGGTTGAAAGATAGATCTGGCGCTTCTTCCAGGCCCAGATCTTCGGTGCCAACCTGTTTTTCATCGGCCATGATAACGGCGCGCTTGATGCGGTTTTCCATTTCCCTGATGTTGCCAGGCCAGTCGTAGGCATCAATCGCTGAGCAGGCGTCGCTGCTAAAGCCAGTAATCGGCTTCTTGAGCTCATCAATGAAGCGCGCCAGGAAATAGCGGGCCAGAAGAATTTTATCGCCATCCCGCTCTCTTAGCGGCGGGATGTTGATGACCACTTCTGCGACCCGATAGTAAAGGTCCTCTCGGAAGGTGCCTTCTTGAACCATTTGCTGCAGGTTTTTGTTAGTGGCGCATACTACCCGCACATCTACAGGAATCTCCTCGCGGCCGCCCACGCGTTCGATTACGCGTTCTTGCAGGAAACGCAGTAGCTTGGCTTGCAGCGGCAGCGGCATGTCGCCGATTTCATCCAGGAACAGGGTGCCTTGATGGGCGTGTTCCACGCGGCCAATGGTTCGTTTGTGTGCACCAGTGAAAGCGCCTTTTTCGTAGCCAAACAGCTCGCTTTCCATCAGTGTTTCAGGAACCGCAGCACAGTTGATGGCCACAAAACGATGTTCTGCTCTGGGGCTGAGGTTGTGTACAGCGCGCGCGAGCACCTCTTTGCCGGTGCCAGATTCGCCCAGCAACAGCGTGGTGATGTCGGTGGGTGCGATTTTCTCGATGGTGCGGCATATTTGCCGCATTTTTTCGTCGCTAGCAATAATGCCCTGCAGAGGGGATAGCGATTGCTGTTGTAGCCTTTTGACCTCGTGCTCCAGATGGTGCATGTGGAACGCACGCTGGACGATGAGATCCAATGTGGCCGTATTGACCGGCTTTTGATAAAAATCGTACGCCCCGAGCGCGACTGCACGCAGCGCATTGTTGTAATCGGCGTTCCCTGTGACGACGATTACCTTGGTGCTGGGGGCCAACTTGAGGGTTTCTTCAAGTGTGGCCAACCCTTCCTCAACGCCTTCCTCATCAGGCGGGAGGCCGAGATCTTGCAGCACTACGGCGGGTTCGTGTTTGCGCAAAGCGGCCAATGCGGACTCGCGGTCAACCGCCATGATCACTTCATACTGCTCAAAATGCCAGCGTAGCTGGCTGCGCAAACCCGCATCATCTTCCACTATCAGGAGCGCGGGTTTTTCCTTGTTTTTGTTCATTCTGTAACCCTGCTGGATTCTTCTGCTGCGGTTACATCCGCGATGGGTGATATGGGAAGCGTTACGGTAAACACTGTACCACTTGCCGGAATGCTATCCACGCTGATTTCACCTCCAAGCCCTCTCACAAACTCGCGTGCCTGGTATGCACCTATCCCCATGCCCTTGCCGGATTTTGTGGTATCGAAGGGGCGGAACAAGCGATGCCTGATGAACTCACTCTCCATCCCTTCGCCATTATCTTCAATGCGTATTTGGGCGGTGTCGCCTTGGCGGACTAGTTGAACATCAACAAAACCCTGTTCGGGGGTGGCGTCCTGCGCGTTTTTGATCAGGTGCACCAGGATCATCACCAAGTGATCATGATCTGCACTGAGCGTGCAATCTTCGCACTGCATGCGGAGTGATGGGGTGGGGCGGGCGCTTTTGCATTTCTTGACCGCCTCGAGCAGTACCTTGTTCAAAGAAATATTGCGATTGGTGCTCAGCTGATTTGGCTCCGGTTGCTGTAGCTTTTTCAGCAGGCTATTCATGCGTTGCACGGAGTTGTCGATGGTGTTGATGGCATCCTCAATGAATGCGGGGTTTTCCTTGTGCTTGGCCGCGTTTTGAACCACCAATGCCTGCTGGGCGATGAGGTTCTTCAAGTCGTGCATGATGAATGCGGTCAATTTATGGTAGGCATCGAATTGCTTGGCTTCTACCAGTTGTTCCGCCGCTTTGTGGCGAACAATAAAATTGGCAATCTGGCGCCCGGTGGTGCGCAGGATATCCAGATCCTCCCACGTCAGTGGCGTCTCATTCATCGGCCGGGCGAGCACCATGAACCCTGCCAGGCTGTCCTCGCTGTTAAGCGGCAGCACTAGCCAGGTGTCTTTGATCTCGGAGAGCCAGGCAGGTAGCAGCGTAGTGCGAGAGTCTGGTTTTTGTGCCTCAGACAACGAAAACACCCACTCTTCTTCACGCATTGCCTTGCAAAAAGGCGAGTGCGCAGGCTCGAACGCCTGTTCAGGCAAGGGCATGTTCATGGCCGCAACCGGGGCATAGTGCTGGCTTTCCTGTATCAGCCACAAACAGCCTCCCGGGCTCTCGAAAATGTCCGTGATGGCGCGGATGGAGCGTTGGTATACCTCGCGCTCGCCGTCTTCAATGGGTTTGGACAGCTGCCGGATTAATCTCAACCATACTTCTCGATAGTCGTACTTGTGATTAAAGAAATGCTTGTTGATGATGACTTTCAGGTAGGCCCTGGCGTGCCTGGATGAGAAGGCGGCAAGAATAACCAGCAGTGCACTAAAAGACAGAATGACCTGAAAGACCCCGCCCCAACTACCACCGTATGTTCTTACGTAGTAGCCACCTGCGGCCATGGCGAACAGGAACATCCCTGAACCCGTGAGGCTGGTGGTATAGAAAACCATGTTGCGCGACAGCGTAATGCGCGGGTGATCTTCCAGGCGCAAGAGCCCCAAAAGCAACAAGCCTGCCGCCAGGGCGTGTGCTCCCCCGCGGGCGTTCCACAGGCTTTGGTCGATACTCCTGAACATCATACTGTGCGCAGACAGGTAAAGGTCGTAGCCGAAAGCGGCGAACAAACCGATCCCGATGAGTTTGATGGCTGGCCGGTGGTGGGTCAGCGTGTTGCGGACAACTTGCTCCAGCACGACGATGCTGGTAACGGTCAGCGCCAGTGTCACCAAAGAGAAGTGGTCGGTGGGGCTGAGGTTGAGCTGCTTGAGCCATGCGGCCGGCATGATCGCCATGGCGGCCATCGCAAGCCAGATGGCTAACAGGCCTGCTGTCAGGTGAGGGTGTGGCTCTGCGCTGGCGTATTTGCGGGTGAAGCTTGAAAGTGTGATCCACCATGCTCCCGCGCTGAGTAGTTGCAGCAATACGATCAGGCGTAAGGAAGGGGTGATGAATGTTTCACTCAGGGTGAAAAATTGAAGGGCCGTCAGCGCGGGGGCGACGAACAGGGCGGATGATACTTTGGCGCTGCGCCACAGGGGCAGGGCGGCCAGTGCCAGCAATGCGTAGGCGATGGCACCACCTGTGTTACTCCAGATTCCGATGGCTTCCAATGTCATACCAAAACTTAGAGGGGGAAACGAGCGTACAGATTGTCGGGGCAAAATTACCCGTGCGCAATGGGGGCGCGAGAAGAGTATAGACGGCCCAGGGAGGTCTGCTGCTGTGCTGCGTCAAGTCGCTGCACATTATCACTGCAGAGCAACCCCAGGCTTGATGCAATCCTCCCTTGAAGCGCGGGCACAGCCGTTATCAGTTGGCCGTGCGGGCTGTTTCCATTGGCGCTCGGAGGCTCTGCATCAATTTCTGCAGCGTGCGGTCAAACAGTGGGCTCTCATCCAGTGGTCGTGCTCGCCCGGCCTGTAGATCGTAGGCCACTTCTTTTCTGTTCTTCTCAAGGGAACGGAAACCAAAGCGATTGACGAACACGTAGGTGTCGGACTCGGCGATTTTGGCGGCTAACTTACAGCGGGTGCGAATGCCGGTTCGCGGGTCGTCGAAGACCATCCAGGTGCCGATTTCTATGGCCTCAGCTTTTTTAATAAAGCTGTAGGTCAGCGTGCGGTACTGAACCTGTTGCCGCTCTAGCGCGGTCATTTCTTGCCAGCTGCGGCCCGAAGAGGGCTCGGCTTCTGCGGGCTCTGTTTGGTAGCGTTGAGAGGGGACATCTGCCCCGCGCCCTTGCAGAACTTGGTTGTGGACATCGGCTATCTGGCTCAGGCGTTGGTCAATGCGGTCTTGCTCGACACCCGCAATCAACATGCCTTGCAACAGACGCTCGCGCAGGCCAGGCAGCATGTCGAGCAGACGCATGCGCGATTTGTCGTCGCTGAGCGCCTGGGTGGACCACAACAGATCATCCATCACCTGCACGGAGTACAGCCACTCGGCGCTATCTTCACCGTGGCGTAGCAGGGTCAGGAACAGCGCGTTTTGCCATTCGCCGTTAAGGAAATCAGCGACGACGGTGGCCACTTGGCGGCCGGAAAGGCGCTCGCGAATGATGCGCTGAACAGTGAGACGGGCGTGCTCTGCCTTGGCTTGGCCTGCGGCTGCTTCGCTGGTGCGCATTTCAACCAGCGATGATTTACGCTTTTCCTGCTCTTGAGCTTGCTGCAGTTCTTGGTGGGCTTGCTCAAAAACCGCTGTGCTACCATCGAATTCGTCGTGAATACGCTGGACTTGCTCCGCAATTCGTTTGAACAGCAGATCTTGGGCGGCTTTGTCGTGTTCGTTCCAGCCGATGCCGCAATTGGCGATATCGTTGATCAGGCGGCGTGCCGGGTGTTGGGAGTTGCTGAAAAAACTGCGATCGCGCAGGGCGAGTCGCAGAATGGGCAGTTGCAGCCTCGCCAGCAACGCCTGAACCGGCACGGCGACTTCTTCGTCTTGAAGCACGAAATCAAAGAACATGGAGACCAAGTTGATGACGTCTTCATCAACGCGGTCCAGCGAGCGAGGCCTCTGGATGGCTTGTTGCCGCTGGGCGATGTAGTTCAGCGCGGCACGTATGTCGGCTTGGCCTAGGTCGCCTTCTGTTGGGCTGAGCTCGGGTGCAAACTGCGCTTCAGCCAGCAGCTGCTCCAGCTCCCCGGGCGCAAACGCCGGACCAGTGAACGCGCTGGTGGGGATGGCCGTCGCAATTGGCAACGGGGTGTTGCTTTGGCGGAGTGATTGCAGCAGCTGCGCCAGGTCGCTAAAGCTGATGGATATGGAAGCAGGCGGTGGCACCCCGGCGTCGTCGGTGCGGTTGCTGACGGCGGCATCTTTGGGTTTGCTTTGCTTGCCCGCGGCATGCGGCTGGATTTTCGCCAGCACGCCGGCATTGGCGAGGTGCTGGTTGATCGAGAGGTACACCTTGCCCAAGCGATTGATGACCTGGCGCTCAAACTGCTTGAACAGAACGATGCGGGCCTTGATGTCCAGATCAAGTGGTTTGCACGATACCGCGAAGGCATTTGCCAGCTGGGCCGGGTCAAGCGGATTGTTCTGCTCGGTAACCGTGGTGTTGGGTAGCAAGAAGTCGAGCCGGCAGCGTAGGTGGTAAAGTGCTTCCTGAAAGTCGATGCGCGCCCGCGCTACCATCGACGAAATAGCCACGCGTTGCTCGAGCTGGTCGTTGTCGACCAGGGTCAGTTCAACACTCTCCGCGGGAGCGCCTGATTTTGGTGCGTCTGCAGGCTTGGTCAGCTCGACGAAAAGCGCTTCAGTTTCGCGTTTGAAACTGTTGATCACTTCGGGCTTGCGCATGCGCACTTCGCGCATGGACTCGAAGTAGATGTTTTGCTCAGCATTGGTGCCGGCGCGGCTCGACAGATCGAAGAAAAGGTCGTCGCAACTGGCGAACATCTCAACCAGCAGCTGGGCGGTTTCGGAGACACAGATGTCCCGGCACTGCTGCACGATGGCAGGCAGTGGGGCAGTGGTAGTGCTTTGAGGCGTGTTGATGCCTGTTTTTTGCTCGCGGTTCATCGCAATCCCTGGTGAACGGCGTCCTGCGTCTGATTGATGGTGCCAGGTGGCACCGTTCCATTACAAAATACGATCTAATGCTATGTGGTTATTTTATCGGCAATCTTTGCCTGACGCCAGTGTTATGTGACGGGCTTATCACTTTCTGCGGCTAATGGAGAAGCGTGCCAGCTCTTCCAGGGCTGTTTTGTAGGGCGAGGCGGGAAGCGTCGCGAGCTGAGCAATGGCGCTCTCGGACTGTTGTCTGGCTGCCTGATGGGTGCCCTCAAGTCCGCCGGAAGCGACTACGGCCCGCTGGATTTCCGCTAGGTGTCTTGCTTCCTTGTTCAGGATGGCCTCCCGCACAAGTGCGGCTTGCTCGGGGCTGCCGTTGCGCATGGTGAGAATCAGCGGCAGTGTGGGCTTGCCTTCTGCCAGATCGTCACCGACATTCTTCCCGAGCTCTTCGCTGCTGCCTTCGTAGTCGAGGGCGTCATCAATGAGCTGAAAGGCGAGGCCAAGGTGGGCCCCGTATGCGCGCAGCGCGGTTGCCGTGGCGTCGCCCTGGCCGGCGATGAGTGCGGCACCCTCGGCCGCAGCTTCAAACAGCGCCGCTGTTTTGCCGCGGATCACATCGAAATACACCTGTTCGCTGGTGTCCGGGTTGCCTGCTCGCTCAAGTTGCAGGACCTCGCCTTCGGCGATGACGTTGGTGGTATCGGCGACCAAGCGCATCAATCGCATGTCGGCGAGCCGCACCAGCATCTGGAAGGCGCGCGAGTAAATGAAGTCCCCCACCAGTACGCTCGGGGCGTTGCCCCACTGGGCGTTGGCCGTCGGGCGGCCTCGGCGCAGGGCCGAGGTGTCAACCACGTCGTCGTGGAGTAGGGTGGCGGTGTGCAGAAATTCGATGACGGCGGCGTAAACGTGGTGGTTTGTGCCCTGGTATCCGCATGCGCGGGCAACGAGTAATACCAGCAGGGGGCGAAGGCGCTTGCCTCCGGCGGCTACAATGTACTGGCTGATGTCTTCGACCAGATGGACGTGGGAGTGAAGCTCCTGGCCAATGAGCTTGTTCACCGCGTCGAAATCGCCGTGTGCGAGGTCGTAGATATGCTGCATGGGGTATGGCGACTGTTTGGAGTGGCGCCGCCATGCTATGGGGCAGGTTCGGGAGTGTCAATAACCCTAGTTCTTCGGCGGCTGCTTGCGGGGCGCCCGAGGGGGTGTGGGTAGCAGTTGCGAAAGGCCTCAACGGCTGTAATGCGCTGGGCTGTCGCCGTATGCTAGCCCGTGCAGGGCGCGGCGGCGCCCCTTTCTGACGCGCGCGGTGTAATCGTGGAGGGGCGTTGCTGTGTTGTCTTTAGTGGTGTATCATAACCGGCCCCAATAAAACCAATTTTGCCTTTAGTGGGCGGAATTGGTGCCCGGCCTGTGCCCGCAAGGGCTCTATTTTCGACATGTTGGCAGGCGGGCTGAGATGAGGAGAACTCCATGACCTACGCAGTAATTGAGAGCGGCGGCAAGCAGCACCGCGTGCAGCCGGGTGAGCGCATCAAGCTCGAGAAGCTGGAAGTGGCCACCGGCGAAACCGTCAACTTCGAGAAAGTGCTGATGGTAAGCGAAGGTGAGAAGCTGCAGATCGGCGCTCCCATCGTTGCTGGCGCCAAGGTGACCGCGGAAGTGGTAAGCCACGGTCGTCACGACAAGGTACACATTCTGAAGTACCGTCGTCGCAAGCACCACATGAAGCAGGCTGGCCACCGTCAGTGGTACACCGAAGTTAAGATTACTGGCATTCAGGCCGGCTAATAGAGGAGCGTTGATCCATGGCACACAAGAAGGCCGCGGGTAGTAGCCGCAACGGTCGCGATTCAGAAAGTAAACGCCTTGGCGTCAAGCGCTACGGCGGCCAAAACGTTCTGGCGGGCAATATCCTGGTCCGTCAGCGCGGCACCCGCTTCCACGCTGGTGTAAACGTTGGCATTGGCAAGGACCACACCCTGTTCGCTCTGGTGGACGGCGTTGTGAAGTTCGAAGTCAAAGGCGACAAGAACCGCAAGTTCGTGAGCATCGTGCCGGCCGCCTAAGGCATGCCGCATGTGCAAAGGCCCCGCTCATGCGGGGCTTTTTTGTATCTGCGCGCTAGCTGGCGGCGCCCGAGGGCGCTGGCCGTATCGCGCTTGGGTTACAATTGTTCAAATACCCTTTTCGGAGGCCTCGCGTGCGCGGGGTAGCCCAATGAAATTTGTTGATGAAGCCGTTATCAAGGTCCAGGCCGGACGTGGCGGCAATGGCTGCCTCAGTTTCTGGCGTGAGAAGTTTATCGAGAATGGCGGGCCGGATGGCGGCGATGGCGGCCACGGTGGCAGCGTCTATCTCGAGGCCGACGAGAGCCTGAATACCCTGGTGGACTACCGCTATCAGCGCCAGTTCCAGGCGGACTCGGGGCGCCCGGGGGGCGGACAGAACTGCACCGGCCGCAGCGGTGACGATACCGTGTTGCGGGTGCCGATCGGCACCACCGTGATCGATGCCGAAACGGAAGAGGTGTTGGGCGATCTCTCGGAGGCGGGCCAGCGCTTGTTGGTGGCCAAGGGCGGCGCCTGCGGCCTGGGCAACACGCGTTTCAAGTCCAGCGTCAATCGCGCACCGCGCCAGACCACGCCGGGCAAGGATGGCGAGCTGCGCGAGCTGCGCCTGGAGCTGAAAGTGCTGGCGGATGTCGGCCTGCTGGGGCTGCCGAACGCGGGTAAGTCCACCTTTATTCGGGCTGTTTCCGCCGCCAAGCCGAAAGTGGCGGATTATCCCTTTACCACCCTGGTGCCCAATCTGGGCGTGGTGCGCCCGGCGCCCCATCGCAGTTTCGTGGTGGCCGATATTCCAGGCTTGATTGAGGGGGCCTCAGAGGGGGCGGGCTTGGGCATTCGCTTCTTGAAGCATTTGACCCGCACTCGCCTGTTGCTGCACCTGGTGGATATCGAGCCGATGGATGGCACTGATCCGGTGGCGTCTGCCCGGGCCATCATCGACGAGCTGGAGAAATTCAGCCCGACCCTGGCGGGGCGGGATCGCTGGCTGGTGCTGAACAAGACCGATTTGTTGCCGGAGGAAGTGCTGCAGGGGCGCGTGGACGAGATCGTCAAGGCGCTCAATTGGCAGGGGCCGGTGTTTGCGGTGTCTGCAGTGGGCCGGCTCGGCACCGAGGCGCTGTGCGAGCGGGTGATGTCCTACCTGGAAGATTGCTGGGAGCAGGAGAAGGAAGATCCTTCCTTGCGCGAGCTGGAGGAGCAGGCTCAGCAGCGCATGCAGGCCGAGGCGCGCGATCGCATTCAGGGCTTGGCGGCGGCCCGTCGCCAGGCCTACCTGGCGCGCAAGCACGGCCTGGATAGCGAAGATGACGATGATGGTGGCGACGGCGACGTCGAAGTGTTCTACGTGCGGTGATGAGTCTATGACCGACAGAGAGGTGTTGACCGGCGCCCGTCGGGTGGTGGTGAAGATCGGCAGTGCGCTGCTGACGGCGGACGGCAAGGGGCTGGACGCGCGCGCCATCGACGGCTGGGTGGATCAGATCGCGGCGCTGCGCCGCGAGGGCGTCGAGGTGGTGCTGGTATCCTCCGGTGCCGTGGCTGAAGGCATGACGCGGCTGGGCTGGAAGAGCCGCCCAACCACCGTCCACGAATTGCAGGCGGCCGCTGCCGTGGGGCAGATGGGCCTGGTACAGACCTGGGAGAACAGCTTCCAGCGCTATGGCCTGCATGCCGCCCAGGTGTTGCTGGTGCACGATGACTTGCGCGATCGCCAGCGCTACCTGAACGCCCGCTCCACCCTGCGCACCCTGGTGTCGTTGAACGTGGTGCCGGTGATCAACGAGAACGATACGGTCGCCACCGACGAGATCCGCTTCGGCGACAACGACACCCTGGGTGCGCTGGTGGCCAACCTGATCGAGGCGGATGCCCTGGTCATCCTCACCGATCAGCGCGGGGTGTTCGACAGCGATCCCCGCCAGAACCCTGAGGCCAAGCTGATCGCCGAGGCCGAGGCGGAAGATCCGCTGCTGTTGGAGGTGGCCGGCGGTACCGGCGGTGCCTTGGGGCGCGGCGGCATGCTGACCAAGATTCGCGCGGCGCGGCTGGCCTCCCGCTCCGGGGCCAATACCGTGATTGCCAGCGGTCGCGAGCAGGATGTGTTGCTGCGCATTGCCCGGGGAGAGTTGGTCGGCTCGCTGCTGCGGGCCAGCCAACGCCCGATGGCGGCGCGCAAGCAGTGGCTGGCGGGCCAGCTCAAAATGCGTGGCGAGCTGGTGTTGGATGACGGCGCCGTCGGCGTGCTCAGGGGGCAGGGGCGCAGCCTGTTGCCGGTGGGCGTGACCGAGGTGCGCGGCGATTTCGACCGTGGCGAGTTGGTGGTATGCCTGAGCGCCGATGGGCGCGAGGTGGCGCGCGGCCTGGTCAATTACAGTGCCGACGAGTCGCGTCGCATCATCGGCCACAGCACGGATCAGATCGAACAGTTGCTGGGCTACCGCGACGAGGCGGAGCTGATTCATCGCGATAATCTGGTGCTGTCCGACTGAGCCCGCCTGGCCGGTGCGCCGCTTGGGCGGCGCGCCGGCGTTCCTCTCCGTATTTTTCTGCAGGCGGCCATTTCTGGTTGAAATCCCTGCGGCATCCCTATAAAGTTGCCCCCGCTTCAGGTGCTTGGTGTGCAATCGCGCACTGAGTTAAACGGGAAGCCGGTGCGTCGCCCTACAGGGCTCGACTATCCCGGCACTGCCCCCGCAACGGTAAGTGAGTCAAGGTGCAGCAATAGCCACTGTGCGCGAGCATGGGAAGGCGCTGTTACCGGCGAGTGGATCGCCCCTCACGAGTCCGGAGACCGGCCTGTAGTCGCCAGCATGAGCTGGTGAGCTATCAACCTGCGGTGGGGCGGGGCGTGGCAAGTAGCGGCCCCTGCGTGCTCGCGCTTGTATGTCTTTGACCCCCTCTGCATGACACTTGTTACGGGGTAAATGACATGTCCACAGCTTCTTCTGCTATCCGCACCGAATCCGCCGCTGTTGCCGGCGCGCGCGCCAAGAGCGCCCTGGCGCTGATGATGGCCGGTGCCGCCTTGATCTTCGTGGTGGGCTTTGCCCCTACGGCCGAGCTGCACAACGCCGCTCACGACACGCGCCACAGCGCCGCCTTTCCCTGCCACTGATCTGAGGCTCCCCTAATGCGTCAGTTTTTGACGCCAGCGTTGCTGGCGGGGCTGCTTGCGGCCCTGATTTTGAGTTTGGTACAAACGTTCTGGGTGACGCCGCTGATTCTGCAGGCGGAGACCTATGAAAACGGGCCCGCGCCGGTGGCGGATCATCACGCCGCTGCCCCTGACCATCACGCCGCCGCAGCGGAGGCCAAGCACCACCACGACGCCCCGCAGGCTGAGCACGCCCATGCGGTGGCCGTGCCTGAAGACCACCACGCCGCCGGTGCCGGCCATGAGCACGACCCGCAAGCCTGGGCACCCGAGGATGGCTGGCAGCGCACCCTCGCCACCGCCGGGGCCAATCTGGTGATGGGCGTGGGCTACGGCCTGATGCTACTGGGCTGCTACCAACTGCGCCGGCCCCAGGGGCTGCGCGGCGGCTTGCTGTATGGACTGGCGGGCTTTGCGGTGGCCTTTGGCGCCCCCAGCCTGGGCCTGCCGCCCGAGCTGCCCGGCACCGAGGCCGCCGATCTGGTACTGCGCCAGTCCTGGTGGCTGGGTACCGCTGTGGCCACCGCCGGCGGGCTGTATCTGCTGAGCCTGCGCCGTGGCTGGGCGTTCAATGTGGCGGCGGTGCTGCTGCTGGGTGCGCCGCACCTGATCGGCGCGCCACAGCCGGCGGTGCACCAGGCGCTGGCCCCCGAGACCCTGCAGCAGCAGTTCGTGCTGGCCAGCGCGCTGGTCAACCTGCTGTTCTGGCTGGTGCTGGGCGGCGCCTCGGCCTGGTTGTTCAATCGCCACGCCCAGGCTGGCGAGATGCAGGCGGCGCGCTGATATGCTGGCCGCCCCTGCGTCCTGTCCCGCCTTGTTCATTGCCGCGCCGGCTTCCGGCCAGGGCAAGACCACGGTGACCGCCGCCCTGGCGCGCTATCACAGCCGCCAGGGGCGGCGGGTGCGGGTGTTCAAGACTGGTCCGGACTTCATCGACCCGATGGTGCACGAGCGCGCCTCGGGCCAGCCGGTGTACCAGCTGGACCTGTGGATGGGCGGCGAGGCCCACTGCCGCGCGTTGTTGCACCAGGCCGCCCAGGAGGCGGACCTGATCCTGGTGGAAGGGGTGATGGGGCTGTTCGATGGCGAGCCCAGCGGGGCGGATCTGGCCACGCGCTTCAACCTGCCGGTGCTGGCGGTGATCAACGCCACCGCCATGGCCCAGACCTTCGGCGCCCTGGCCCATGGCCTGGCCAGCTACCGACCGGGCCTGCCCTTCGCCGGGGTGCTGGCGAACCAGGTGGCCAGCGCCAGCCACGCCGGCCTGCTGCGCGACAGCTTGCCGCCGGGCATGGCCTGGTACGGCGCGCTGCCGCGCAACGAGGCGGTGGCGATGCCGGCCCGGCATCTGGGCCTGGTACAGGCAGAGGAGCTGGACGACCTGATGCAGCGGCTGGATGCCGCCGCCGATGCCCTGGCCGAGACGGCACTGGAGCTGCTGCCGGCGCCGGTGTGCTTCGCCCCCGCCGAGGCACCCGCACCGCTTGAGCCCTGGCTGGCCGGCCGCAGCATCGCCGTCGCCCGGGACCGCGCCTTCGCCTTTCTCTACCGCGCCAACCTGGATTGCCTGCGAGCGATGGGGGCGCAGCTGCATTTCTTCTCGCCGCTTGCTGACGATGCGCTGCCGCCCTGCGATGCGGTCTACCTGCCCGGTGGCTATCCCGAGCTGCACCTGCAGGCACTCGGCGCCAACCAGGCCATGCGCGAGGCGCTGGCCGCCCACCACCGCGCCGGCAAGCCGCTGGTGGCCGAGTGCGGCGGGCTGCTCTACCTACTGGAGAGCCTCACCGACCAGTCCGGGGCCACAGCCCCCATGGCGGGCCTGCTGCCGGGCCGTGGCGTGATGCAGCACAAGCTGGCCAATCTGGGCCTGCACAGCGCCGAGCTGCCGGAAGGACTGGTGCGCGGCCACACCTTCCACCACTCGCAGACTGAAACGTCGATGTCGCCGCTGCTGATGACCCGCGGCCGGCGCGGCAAGCCCGAGGCGGTGTACCGCCAGGGCCGGCTGCAGGCGTCCTACCTGCACCTGTATTTCCCCTCCAACCCTCAGGCCATCGCGAGGTTATTCGCCGCATGAGTGCTGTCAACGGCAAGGTCTGGTTCGTCGGGGCGGGCCCCGGCGACCCGGAGCTGCTCACCCTCAAGGGGCGCGATCTGATCGCCCGGGCAGGCGCCATCCTGTACGCCGGTTCCCTGGTGTCGGAGGCCGCCACCCGCTGGGCGCCGCCCGGCTGCGAGATCCTCGATTCCAAGGACATGACCCTGGAGCAGATCACCGACTGGCTGATCCTACAGGCGGGCAAGCACGAGGTGGTGATCCGCCTGCAGACCGGCGATCCCGGCCTGTACGGCGCGCTGATCGAGATGCTGCAACCGCTGGATGCCGCCGGCATCGCCAGCGAGGTGGTGCCCGGGGTGTCCTCGGCCTTTGCCTCGGCGGCCATGGCCTGCGAGAGCCTGACCCTGCCGGAGGTCACCCAGACGGTGATCCTCACCCGGGTGGAGGGGCGCACGCCGATGCCGGAAGGGGAGTCGCTGGTGGAGCTGGCCCGCCACCACTGCACCCTGTGCCTGTATCTCTCCATCACCCTGCTGAAGAAGATCCGCAGTGAGCTGCTGGAGGCGGGCTGGGCGGACGACGCGCCGATCCTGGTGGTGCAGAAGGCCAGCTGGCCCGGCGAGCAGAAGATCGTGCGCGGCACCCTGGCGGATATCCGCGAGCGCTGCATCGAAGCCGGCATCACCAGCCAGGCCATGATCATCGCCAGCCCCACCCTGGGCGCGCGCGAATGGCCGGAACTCAAGAAATCCAAGCTTTACGACGCGGGCTTCAGCCACCGCTTCCGCAAGGCATCAGAACAAGGTCGAGACGCATGAATAGCACCCTGTTGTTGGTGGGCCACGGCTCGCGGGAGATCGCGGGCAACCGGGAAATCGAAGAATTCGTGCGCCAGTGGCGCGCGCGCCGCCCCGGCTGGCGCATCGAGTTGTGTTTCATCGAATTCGCCGAGGTGATGCTGGATCAGGGGCTGGACCTGGCCGCCCAAGGCTCCGAGCGCGTCATCGTGCTGCCGTTCATCCTCAACGCGGCGGGCCACGTGAAGATGGAGATTCCCGCCCACATCGCCGAGGCCCGCCAGCGCCACCCCGGCTGTGAATTCCTCTACACCCCGCACCTGGGGGCTTGCGACGAGATCCTGGCGGTGCTCAAGCGCCGCCTGAAGCAGGCCATGGACGCGCTGGACGTGCCAGACCCCAGCACCACCGGCGTGGTGCTGCTGGGCCGTGGCGCCTCGGACCGCCAGGCCAATGGCGAGGTGGCCAAGATGGCCCGCTGGCTGCAGGAGGGCACCCGCCACGAGCTGGTGGACATCGCCTTCACCGGCATCACCTGGCCGCGTCTGGAGAAGGTGGTGCAGCGCCAGGTGCGGCTGGGCATGATGCAGATCGCGGTGCTGCCCTACTACCTGTTCACCGGCACCCTGATCGAGCGCATCCGCCGCCAGGTGCAGCACCTGCAGCAGCAGTACCCGCAGGTGCGCTTCCACTGCGGCGAGTATTTCGGCTTCGAGCCGGAGATCTTCGCCCTGCTGGAGCACCACGCCCATGAAGCCGGCCACGGCCACGGTCTGATGCCCTGCGATGGCTGCAAGTTCCGCGAAATAGCGGAAGAGGCGGGCCACGGCCACCACCATCACCACGATCACGGGCATGCCCACGGCCATGAGCACGCACACGACCACGCCCATGCCCACGACCACCACCACTGCGATGGCCACCACCATCACGCCCACGCCGGGGAGCCCGCCTGAGCCATGAGCACGCACAACACCGTCACCGAGCAGATGACCCGCCTGGGCCAGCAGATCGAGCACGAATCCTTCGCCGTGGTGGATCAGGAAGCCGGCCCCCACGCCTACCGGGAGGACCAGTGGCCGCTGGTGCGGCGCATGATTCACGCCACCGCCGACTTCGAATTCAACGGCCTGACCCGCTTCCACCCCGAGGCGGTGCGCGCCGGGGTCGCGGCCATCCTGGCCGGCAAGCCGCTGGTGGCGGACGTGGAGATGATCTGCGTCGGCGTGTCCAAACCGCGCCTGGCCCACTTCGGCGTGTCGGTGCACCAGTTCATCAGCGATGAGGACGTGATCCGCGACGCCAAGGCGGCCGACAGCACCCGGGCGGTGTTCGCCATGCGCAAGGCGCGGGATCTGGGCCTGCTGGACGGTGCCATCGTCGGCGTCGGCAACGCCCCCACCGCCCTGCTGGAGCTGATCCGCCAGGTGCGGGAGGAGGGCGTGCGCCCGGCGCTGGTGATCGGCATGCCGGTGGGCTTCGTCTCCGCCCAGGAGTCCAAGGCCGAGCTGGCCGAACTGAGCGAAGTGCCCTGGGTGATCACCGACGGCCGCAAGGGCGGCTCCACCCTGGTGGTGGCGGCCCTGCACGCCCTGCTGGCCCTGGCCGAGCAACAGCAAAAGCGCGGCGCATGAGCAACAAGACCCCGGCCAAACAGCGCCTGCGCACCGGCTACACCACCGGCGCCTGCTCGGCCGCCGCCGCCCGGGCCGCCGCCCTTGGCCTGCTGCATGGCGAGGTGCCGCCGCACGTGCTGACCGAGCTGCCCAACGGCCAGCAGGTGGACTTCACCGTGGCCGACAGCCACTGCGACGCCCGCCGCGCCCGGGCGGTGGTGATCAAGGACGGCGGCGACGACCCGGACTGCACCCACGGCGCCCACATCACCGTGGAGGTGGAGCGGCTGCCGGGCCGGGCAGGGGAGGTCGAGCTGGCCGGCGGCGAGGGCGTGGGCACCGTCACCCTGCCTGGGCTCGGGCTGGAGGTGGGCGGCCCGGCCATCAACCCGGTGCCGCGCCGCAACATCGAGCACAACCTGCGCGCAGTGGCCGGCCCGCTGCTTGAGCAAGACGGCCTGCGCGTCACCGTGTCGGTGCCCGGCGGCCAGGAGATGGCGAAGAAGACCCTCAACGCGCGCCTGGGCATCCTCGGCGGCATCTCCATTCTCGGCACCACCGGCATCGTCAAACCCTATTCCACCAGCGCCTTCCGCGCCAGCGTGATCCAGGGCATTCAGGTGGCGGCGCGCCAGGGCAACGACACCGTGGTGCTCACCACCGGCGGGCGCACTGAAAAATTCGTCATGGCCGAGCTGCCGCAGCTGTCCCAGGCCTGCTTCGTGCAGATGGGCGACTTCCTGCGCTACGCGCTGGATACCGCCGTGAAGTGCAAGCTGGCCCAAGTGGTGATCGGCGGCATGGTGGGCAAGCTGACCAAGATGGCCCAGGGCGAGACCATCACCCACGCCGGCCGGGCTGAGGTGGACACCGGCCTGCTGGCCGACATCGCCGCCGGCCTGGGGGTGGACGCCGCCACCTGCGACGACATCCGCAACGCCGAAACCGCCCGCTACGCCAGCGAGCGGATGGACGCCCTCGGCCTGGGCCCGGCCTTCCACCAGAACCTGGCCGAGCGCGTGGTACAGACCCTCATCGGCCGCTACCCCAACAAATTCAGGCTCACCGTGCTGGTGTGCGATTTCGACGGCAACAAAATGGCAGAGGCCAGTTCTTCATGTTCCTGAAGAGGCTCTGAGGGGCGAACACCACCATCGCGATACAGCCGTTCAAAACCACAATCTCAAGCGGTCAACGGAGGAATTTAGGATGATGCATCGCTGCGCCATCATCGGCGTGCTGGACGACGGCTGCGACAGCCTCTCCCGCGACGCCCTGCAACGCCTGCGCGAGGCGGACGTGGTCATCGGCGCCGCCCGCACCCTGGCGCTGTTCGAGGCCGAGTTCAAGCCCGGCAGCCTGCGGCACGACCTGGGCGGCCAGCTCAGCCAGGTGCCCGAGTGGCTGCGCCAGGCCCAGGCCGACGGCCTGCGCTGCGCCGTGCTGGCCACCGGCGACCCGCTCTGCCACGGCATCGCCGCCTATCTGATGAGCCGGCTGTGCATCGACGCCTTCGACATCCTGCCCAACGTCTCCACCCTGCAGCTGGCCTGCGCCCGGGTCGGCCTGCCCTGGCAGGAAATGAAAATCTGCTCGGTGCACACCCGCGACGCCGGCGAGTGGCAGGAGGGCGCCGGCCCCGAGCACGGCCTCTACGCCCTGCGCCAGGCGCTGCAACAGCACGACCGCCTGGGCGTGCTCACCAGCCCCGCCAACAGCCCGGACCGCATCGCCCGCCTGCTGCAGGCGGCCGGCCTGGCCGAGCAGTTCCAGATGGCGGTGGTGGAGTGCCTGCTGCAGCCGGAGGAGCGGGTGATCGGCGAGCTGAGTGTGGACGCGCTGGCCAGCCAGACCTTTGCCGACCCCAACGTGGTGCTGCTGTGGCGGGTGCAGCCCGCCCCGCGCCCGGTGCTGTTCGGCCTGGCGGACGACAGCTTCCAGCAGCGCCAGCCCGAGAAAGGGCTGATCACCAAGCGCGAGGCCCGGGCGGTGTCGCTGGCGCGCATGCAGCTGCGCCGCGACAGCGTGGTGTGGGACATCGGCGCCGGCTCCGGCTCGGTGGGGCTGGAGGCGGCCCAGCTGTGCCCGGCGGGCCACGTCTACGCCATCGAGAAAAACCCCGGCGATGCCGAGAACGCCGCCGCCAACCGCGCGCGCCTGGGCCTGGCCAATTACACCCTGCGCTGTGGCAAGGCGCCGGAGGGGCTGGAGTACTGGCCCGACCCCGACGCGGTGTTCATCGGCGGCTCCGGCGGCGAGCTGGCCGGGCTGATCGAACTGATCATGCACCGGCTGCGGCCGGGCGGCTGGCTGGTGATGAACTTCGTCACGGTGGAAAACCTCGCCACCGCCGTGGAAACCCTCAAACGCCTGGGCGCCGACTGGGACCTCACCCAGCTCGCCGCCGCTCGCAGTAAACCCATCCTCGACATGCACCGGCTGGCCGCCGAGAACCCGGTGTGGATACTCAGCGCCCGCCGGGGCCAGGAGCTGCCGTCATGAGCCCTGTCACCCCCCCGCGCGGGCGCCTGATCGGCGCCTCCCTCGGCCCCGGCGACCCCATGCTGATCACCCGCCGCAGTTGGGATGCCCTGCAGCAGCCGGCGGTGTGGGCCTGGCCGGTGCGCAACAGCAAATCCGACAGCTACGCCCTGGGCATCGCCCAGCGCGCCGGCCTGGCGGTGCCCGCGCTGCATGAGCCGCTGCTGTTCCCGATGACCCACGACACCGAAAAGCTCGCCCGCCACTGGCTGGCGGCGGCCAACACCGTGCTGGCGCACCTCAATGCCGGCCGCGACGTGGTGTTTCTGGTGGAGGGCGACGCCTCCACCTATTCCACCTTCGGCCACCTGGCCCGCACCGTGGCCGGGCTCGACGCCGAAGTCGAGATCGAAACCATCCCCGGCGTCACCGCCTTCCACGCCAGCTGCGCCAGCCTCGGCCAGCCCCTGGCCGAGGTGGACGACACCGTCGCCATCGTGCCCGCCGCCTACGGCATCGAGATGATCGAACACCTGCTGCAGGATTTCGACAGCCTGGTGCTGATCAAGGTCAAGCCGCTGCTGGACGACCTCATCGCCCTGCTGGAGCGCCGTGGCCTGCTGGCCCACAGCCGCTTCATCGAGAAGGCCGGCGCGCCGGAAGAGCGCATCGTGCACGACGTGGCCAGCCTCAAGGGCGAGAAGGTCAACTACCTGTCGCTGCTGCTGGTGAAAAACCCCGGCCGCCCGCGCGGCGAACTGCAGCGCGGCTGCCGCAAGAAAACCACCGAGGAGACCCCCGCGTGAGCACTGCCCAGGAACCCGATCTGCACCAACTGCGCGTGGCGCTGGTGGCCATCACCAAACACGGCGCCCGGCAAGTGGGGGCGCTGGCCCCGGCCCTGCCCAGAGCCCACATCCTGGCCTCGGAGAAAGTGGCCGCCGAGCTGGGCGGCCCGGCCAATACCACCCGCATTTACAGCGGCGCCCTGAAAGACGAGATCCCGTCCCTGTTCGCCGACTATGACCAGATCGTGTTCTTCGTCTCCCTCGGCGCGGTGGTGCGCCTGATCGCGCCCCATCTCAAATCCAAGGATGAAGACCCCGGCGTTCTGGTGGTGGACGACGCCGGCGACTACGTCATCCCAGTGCTCTCCGGCCACGTGGGCGGCGCCAACGCCTGCGCCGAGCAGCTGGCGGATCTGCTGGGCGCCACCGCCGTGCTCACCACCGCCTCCGACGTGGGCAAGACCATCCCGGTCGACATCCTCGGCCGCGGCCTGGGCTGGCGGCTGGAGGCCCCCAAGCTCAACGTCACCCGGGTCTCCGCCGACGTGGTCAACGGCGAGCCCATCGCCTTCGTGCAGGAGGCCGGCTCCCCCCACTGGTGGACCCGCCCCACGCCGCTGCCGGCCAACATCCAGCTGTTCGAGCGCTTCGAGCAGGTGGATCTGTCTCACTACCGCTCGGTGCTGTGGGTGACCCACGCCGAGGTGCCCGAGGCGCTGTGGCAGGCCCTGGCCGAGCGGCTGGTGGTGTACCGCCCGCCGCAGGAGGGCGCCTGATGCGCGTGGCCCTGGGCCTGGGCTGCGACCGGGGCACCGCCGACCGCACCCTGGCCAGCGCCGTGGACCGCGCCCTGGCCAGCTGCGGGCTGGACCGCCGCGCCGTGGCCCGCGCCGCCAGCATCGACAAAAAGGCCGACGAGCCGGCCATCCTGGCCCTGGCCGCCGCCGAGGGCTGGCCGCTCAGCTTCTACCCGGCCGAGGCACTGGCCCAGGTTGAGGTGCCCAACCCCTCCGCCACCGTGCTCAAGCACGTCGGCACCCCCAGCGTGTCCGAGGCCGCCGCCCTGCTGGCGGCCGGCGCCGAGATGAGCGCGCTGCTGGTGGAAAAATTCAAATACCTGGGCGAGGACGGCCGCAACGCCACCGTCTCCATCGCCCGGCTGCCCGAATCCAACGTGTAATGCAAACAGGCAATAGCATGCAAACAGGCAAGATCTTCCTGGTGGGCCTCGGCCCCGGCGCCGAAGCGCACATGACCGGCCGCGCCCGCGAGGCCATCGCCCAATCCGACACCGTGATCGGCTACAGCACCTACATCAAGCTGGTGGCGGATCTGATCGGTGGCAAAGAGGTGATCCGCAAGGGCATGACCGAAGAGCTGGACCGCTGCCACGAGGCCCTCAGTCGGGCCCGCGAGGGCAAGATCGTGTCGCTGGTCTCCTCCGGCGACAGCGGCGTCTACGGCATGGCCGGCCCCACCTTCGAAGTGCTGCTGGAGAGCGGCTGGCGCCCCGGCGACGGCGTCGAGGTGGAAGTGGTACCCGGTTCCTCCGCCATCAACAGCTGCGCCGCCCTGGTGGGCGCGCCGCTCACCCACGACGCCTGCACCATCTCCCTCTCCGATCTGCTCACCCCCTGGCCGGTGATCATGCGCCGGCTGGAGGCCGCCGCCCGGGGCGATTTCGTGGTGGCGCTGTACAACCCCAAGAGCGGCCGCCGCACCGGCCAGATCGTCGAGGCCCAGCGCATCCTGCTGCGCCACCGCCGCCCCGACACCCCGGTGGCCCTGGTCAAATCCGCCTATCGTCGTCGGCAGAACATCGAGCTGACCACCCTCGACAAGATGGCCGAGTGCGATATCGGCATGCTCACCACCGTGCTGGTGGGCAACAGCAACACCTTCGTGCGCGAGGGCTTGATGGTCACCCCGCGCGGCTACGCCAACAAATACAACCAGGGCGAAGTGCGCCAGGGCGAGCAGTCCGGCCGCTCCCTCAGCCTCGGCCTGCTGGGCTGGAAGGCCTGCGCCCGCCAGTGGCTGCGCGAAAACCCCGGCAAGCACCCGCGCGAAGCGGCGCTGCACTTCGACATGCCCATGGGCGGCCTGCTGCAGGCCGTGGCCGTGCGCGCCGAGGGCGAGGCGGAGCTTGCCTGGCACTCCCTGCAAGTGGCCCCCGGCCAGTTCGAACAAGCGCTGGGGCTGGCCGCCGAGTGGGGCAAACTGCGCGGCGTGCTGCGCCAGCCCGGCGGCGCCATCGCCGAGCTGCTGATCGACGCGCTGGAATTCACCCGCAAGGGCGACTGGCTCAACCTGATCACCCCGCACTTTCACCTGCACCTGCCATTCAGCCAGGTGAAGAGCGCCTGGCTGCTGGCCGAGGGCGCGCGCATCCAGGGCCTCTACCTGCTGGATGAGGCCGACAACGTGCTGGTCTCCCTGCTGCCCCGCGAGACCGAGGTGAGCTTTGACGCCACCGCCCTGGCCGCCCGCATCGGCCTGTTGCAGGCGGTGAACGACGATGCGGAAGAGGAGGGCGACGCCGATGGCGAGTGAACTGCTGGCCTCTGATGCCCCGCTGCTGGAAAAGCCCACGATGGGCGCCTACAAGCGCCACCTGATCCTCTGCACCGGCCCACGCTGTACCGCCAATGGCGAATCCCAGGCACTGTTTGAGCGCTTGGGGGAGAAGTTCAAGGCCGCCGGCATCGACAAGGGCGAGCTGCGGGTAAAGCGCACCCGCGCCCACTGCTTTGCCACCTGCAAGGGCGGGCCGGTGATGTGTGTGCAGCCGGATGGTATCTGGTACTACAACGTCACCGACGCGAATATGGATCGCATCATTCGCGAGCATTTGGTGGGCGGCGAGCCGGTGGAGGAATTGATTTACCATCGCGGGCCGGTGTGATGTGCTGATTCCCTCCTCCTCAGGGGGAGGGTTAGGGTGGGGGTGGTTTGCCTGCCGGGGCATCACCCATCCCCCGGCACACAAGCATCGAGCCTTCGCATCGCCTCTTCACTGTATTTTCTGTGTTAGAGGTTTTGGGTAGACTTGGTACGGTGGTTATTTGTGCGCTGGCGAGGGTGAGCTGGTGGGCAGGGATGTTTGGCAGGGTACGCTGTGGTTTTGTTTCCTGATATTTCATCTCTGCTTGTTGTCGTGCAGGTCCTCTGGCCGGACTGGCCCCAGAGGGGCGCTCGGCAACTGCTCCTGCGGTGCTCTACCTCCTGCGTCCATGCAGTCGTGCGCGGCGCTCTGGGCTACCCGATCGGAGCACGTCTGCCACGTGGGTGCGGCCACGCTCAGATACCTCGGGCCATCCTTGCCCCTCGCTCAACGGGTTGCTGAAGCAATGCAAAACGGCCTTCGTGCCGTTTTGTCGGGGCCGCTCAATTGGCCATCCCTGCAGGTGGCTGAAGCAAGTGCATAGCACCAAACGGTGTCCTTATTGGATATTGCCCCAAAGGACCGATATCTTGGGAAGGGGTCAGGGCATGAATGATAAAACAAAGATAAAACAATTGTTTATTTGTTTTTCAGAATTCGTGTTCATGAGATATACACCATTTGGTGTCTAATTTAAGTTGGGCGTCAAAAAGTCTGGTTTTTTCCTGTTCTGAAACCCATGGCTTGCTTCGGAAGGTGCGCTTTAAAAGAGCACTTTTTGAGTATCCTTGCGTAGCAAGTGTGGAGTGATCATCTGGTCGCTGGGCGGCTTTGCTGATTGGTCAGTGGGTTCGCTGAAAGCGGCATATCTTCAGTGCGCTTCGCGGAAGAAGGTGTGAAAAGCCTTTTCAAAGCGGTCCAGGCGTTAAAACCGCTATTTCTGTTGTGTGGTCGGTTCTTCAAAAAAGAATGCTTGAGCTTTTGCCCGCTCCCAAGCTGGCTGAAGTAGGGTGCCAGCGCCACGCACTCGCTATGCGAGAGCGTAGCTTCCGCGAGAAGCGCCCAGCGAATTGGCAAGCCAACTCACTGGGCTGGGTACCAGTAGCGGGTGGCGCCGTAGTCGGGTAAAGTGCTTAAAAATCAACCGAGTGTTGGGTAGGGGCACTCTGTTTATGGTCCTCAGCCCAACTTGGCGTTCGAGGGGACGTCCCGTACCGGGCCGCCCCTCAACTATACGTTAGGTATCTTATGCTAGAGTTTCTGAAGCCTACTATATATATCCGATTGAATCCTGAGATTATTTCCGTGAGAAATGTCAGAACTGGAAAAAGTATTGATGAGCCACCACTGATAGCAATTTCAGGGGGCATCAAGGTTGAAGGCTCGGTGCTTCAAGGTGGGGCTACATACACTGGAACAAATCCAGTAGTCCTAGCAGTTGGTTTCGAAGCAAAGGCACTGGCCAACCGACCGGATGTAAAAATTGTTAATCCATTTGTTCATCCACGAACACCCCTATCGGATTTGCCAGTAACTGAGATCATCATCAAAAAAATGGTCAGAAAGCTTTTGGGGAGAATGGCGATTGTGTTTCCACCAACTATATTTCTTCACTGGACTGTTGACTTAGAGGGGGGGCCTACTCAAATCGAGGTCCGTGCGTTTCGAGAGCTTTGCATGGCTGCAGGAGCAAAAAAAAGCTATGTGTGGTTTGGAGGGGAGCTAACTGATTCGCAGATAAATGGCCGTAAATTACCCATAAACGGTACTGTTTCATAATAAACATGAATTTAGTAGCAATTTATATCATTCGTATTCTTGCGCTCTTAACTTTATCATTGTTTTTTATTTGTCAAGTGGTCGCTGTTTTAATGGTGACATTTTGGTGGTTACTACCTAACAACGTACAGGGTGAGTTTAATATGCCCTCTTCAGCCGGAATGTTGCTGGTAATTATTTATGCTTCAGCATTTAACCATTTTCCAACTGAGGGGGTAAAATTGTTTAAAACATACACCTTTCGTTACCGATCTGTACCGATCATCGTGTTATCAACAAGTGGCTTTATAATTGGCTTTGCATTCCGTGCAAGTTAATTTTTTCGATAATATACTGAGCGAAACCTAACTTGCCGTTCGAGGGGACGTCCCTGAGCGGGCCGCCCCTCAACTATACGTTAGCGTCCAAAAAGCCTGTATTTTCAGTTGTTTCATATCTATCTGGCTTTGGTGGTTTCGTTCTTACCCCAGCTTGGCAAATGCCGGTTGGCTTCGTTTGAATGGCGTGACTGTTCTGGGCCAGAGCCAATTCGGTTGCGCTCTTTTCTGGTGGCTTCACTGTTCGAGGCCGGTGCCAGCCTGAAAGTATATGAAAGCTGGTTGCGGTTTTGGTAAGCTTGTGGCTTTGGCAAAGTCATTGAAACGACAGTGTTTTCCACTGAGTATGGGGCCGGTTTCAATCAGGCGTGTAGGGCGCTGAGGCATGGAGGCTCTTTCTTTTTCTTCATCGAGCTTTCATCCTTATTGCCTATTTTGGTTGGCCTGCTTCGGCTTGGCCAGTGGTGGCTGAAGGTGTTAAAAGCCCCAGTCAAAAGCTTTAAGCTGTGTTTGTGTGTGCCAAGATTCGAGGCCAAAACTTCGGTCATCGCGCTAACATGGCGTTGCAGGGGACCCGCTAAAGCGGGCCCCTGAACTTAACGTTAGTGCCCAAAAAGCCTGTATTTTCTGGCGGTTGCTAACTATTTGGCTTGGGTGGTTTGCTTTTACCCCAGCTCGGCAAATCCCTGTTGCTTTGTTTGAGTGGAGTCACTGTTCTTGGCCAGTGCCAATTCAATGAGGCTCTTTTCGAGGGGCTGGCCGGTGCCAGCCTGAAACAATATGAAAGCTGGTTGCGGTTTTGGTAAGCTTGGGGCTTTGGCAAAGCCATTGAAGCGAAAGCCTTTTCCA
>CAZYQX010000025.1:0-48138 GCA_964649985.1 uncultured Pseudomonadales bacterium
AGGCGGCCGCACCGTAGGTGCGGGCGTGGTTGCCAAGATCATCGAGTAATCGATGATTGTAAAAGGGCTCCCTCCGGGGAGCCTTTTTTTTGCCCGGAACAGGGAAATAATCAGAGATTTAGTAGTGTGGTGTATTGACAGGGGTGGTCAATATGCTTAGAATTCCGCTTCCGTTTTTCGGGGTTATCCCTGCTTGTGGGGGTGTCGAGAACGGGTAGAACGGGAGTTTGCAGAAGTGCAAAATCAACGAATTCGTATTCGCCTGAAGGCGTTTGATCACCGGTTGATCGACGTGTCCACCCAAGAGATTGTGGATACTGCGAAGCGTACTGGTGCGCAGGTGCGTGGCCCAATTCCGCTGCCCACCAAAAAGGAGCGTTTCACGATCCTGGTGTCTCCACACGTGAACAAAGATGCGCGCGATCAGTATGAGATCCGCACGCATAAGCGTTTGATTGATATCGTGGAGCCTACCGAGAAAACGGTAGATGCGCTCATGAAGCTTGATCTGGCTGCTGGTGTAGAAGTTCAGATCAGCCTCGGGTAATCGGTGCAACCTGGTCGGGGCACCCGCACAATTTGAGTCGAAAGGCTTGGTGGAACGTCCTTGCGGGCGGCCATAGCGGGTAAACAGCCCCGTACACTGAGAGGTAGAAAATGGCAATCGGCATTGTCGGCCGCAAGAGCGGCATGACTCGCATCTTCACTCCTGAAGGTGCATCCATTCCGGTTACTGTGATTGAGGCGTCGCCCAATCGTGTAACTCAGGTCAAAACTGGTGAAACCGACGGCTATGAAGCTGTTCAGGTCACTGCTGGTGAGCGTCGCGCATCGCGCGTAACGGCGCCCATGGCTGGTCACTTTGCTAAAGCGGGTGTGACTGCTGGTCGTGGTGTTTGGGAATTTCGCGTCGCTGAGGGCGAGCAGGTTCCTGGCGTTGGCGGTGAGCTGTGCGTCTCTCTTTTCAGTGAAGGTCAGCTGGTCGATGTGACTGGTACTTCTCGTGGCAAGGGCTTCCAGGGCGTTATCAAGCGCTGGAACTTCTCCATGCAGGATGCGACCCACGGTAACTCTCTGTCCCACCGCGCCCCTGGTTCTATCGGTCAGCGTCAAACGCCTGGTCGTGTAATGAAGGGCAAAAAGATGGCGGGCCACATGGGTGCTGAGCGCGTCACCGTTCCCAACCTTGAGGTTGTGCGCGTTGATGTCGAGCGGAACCTGATTCTTGTCAAAGGCGCAATTCCCGGTGCTCCGGGTTCCGACGTCATTGTGCGTCCTGCTGCGAAAGCGCGTTGACAGGCTTCCTGTAAGGGGTTGAGCGATGGAATTGAATTTGGCAAAACTCGGTAATGCTGCCGCTGGCACTGTTACCGTGTCTGATGTCGCCTTTGGTCGCGAATTCAACGAAGACCTGGTGCATCAAGCGATCGTTGCCTATATGGCGGGTGGTCGTCAGGGGTCGCGTGCGCAAAAAACGCGTACCGAAGTTAATGGTGGTGGTAAGAAGCCTTTCCGCCAAAAAGGTAGCGGTCGCGCCCGTGCGGGCAGCATCCGCAGTCCTTTGTGGCGCGGCGGCGGCAAGACCTTTGCGGCAAAGCCGCAGGACCACAGCCAGAAGCTGAACAAGAAAATGTATCGTGCTGCCATTAGCTCGATTCTCTCTGAGCTTGCTCGTCAAGGTCGCTTGGTGGCGCTTGAGGGTCTGGCTCTTGAGGCGCCTAAGACCAAGGTGCTGGTGCAGCGCTTGGCTGAGCTGAATCTGGACAATGTGCTGATTGTGACTGATGAGGTTGATGCAAACCTCTGCCTGTCGGCACGCAACCTGGTGAATGTTGATGTTCGCGACGTTCTCGGCGTTGATCCAGTCAGCCTGGTGGCCTATGAGAAAGTGGCTGTAACTGTTGCTGCTCTGAAGCGCTTCGAGGAGATCTTGGGATGAATCAGGAACGCATTTTTAAAGTCCTGCTTGCGCCGCATATTTCCGAGAAAACGACTTACGCAGCAGAACTGAATTCGCAATACGTTTTTCGCGTAGCGTCTGACGCCACCAAGCTTGAAGTGAAGAAAGCTGTAGAAAAGCTCTTCAAAGTAAGCGTTGAGGCCGTTCAGATTCTGAATGTGAAAGGCAAAGTTAAGCGCAACCGCTATGGTCTGGCGCGTCGCTCGGATTGGAAGAAGGCCTACGTTCGCGTAGCTGCTGGCCAGTCGATCGATCTGACCGTCGCGGCGGAGTAAGGAGCTGAACAATGGCCATTGTAAAATCTAAGCCTACGTCTCCCGGTCGCCGCTTCGTTGTTAGCGTCGTAAACGACCAGCTGCACAAGGGTGAGCCCTACCGCCCCCTGCTCGAGAAGAAGTCTCGCAGCGGTGGTCGTAACAATTCCGGACGTGTAACCACTCGCCATGTTGGTGGTGGTCACAAGCAGTTCTACCGCGTAGTTGATTTCCGTCGCAATAAGGACGGTATCCCTGCGAAGGTCGAGCGTCTTGAATACGATCCAAACCGCAGCGCCCATATCGCGCTGGTGTGCTATGCCGATGGTGAGCGTCGTTACATCATTGCTCCGAAGGGTGTGAAGGCGGGCGATCAGCTGATCTCTGGCAATAACGCTCCGATCAAAGCGGGTAACACGCTTCCTTTGCGCAACATTCCAGTAGGTTCGGTTGTGCATTGCATCGAGCTGAAGCCTGGTAAAGGTGCTCAGCTGGCTCGCTCTGCTGGAGCGGCTGTGCAGCTGATGGCAAAAGAGGGTGCTTACGTAACGTTGCGTCTGCGCTCTGGTGAGATGCGCAAGGTGCTGGCTGACTGCCGCGCTACCTTGGGTGAGGTGTCCAATGCAGAGCACAACCTGCGCTCTTTGGGCAAGGCAGGTGCTGCGCGCTGGCGCGGTGTTCGTCCGACCGTTCGTGGTGTTGCCATGAACCCGGTAGATCACCCGCACGGTGGTGGTGAAGGTCGCACTTCGGGTGGTCGCCACCCTGTGTCGCCATGGGGTACGCCGACTAAGGGTTATAAGACCCGTAAGAATAAGCGTACTGACAAGATGATCGTGCGCCGTCGCAGTGCTAAATAAGCGCTGTGGTGCTAGAGGATAGACGAGGAATCCACAGTGGCTCGCTCTCTTAAGAAAGGTCCCTTTATCGACCTGCACCTGCTGAAAAAAGTAGAAGTTGCAGCTGATAAGAACGATCGTCGCCCCATCAAAACATGGTCGCGCCGTTCCATGATCCTGCCTGAAATGGTTGGTCTCACCATTGCAGTGCATAACGGCCGCCTGCATGTGCCCGTGATTATCACGGACGACATGGTCGGTCATAAGCTTGGCGAATTTGCAGCGACCCGTACCTATAAGGGTCATGCCGCCGACAAGAAAGCCAAGCGCTAAGAGATACGGGGGATATAGCAATGCAAGTATCAGCAACCCTGCGAGGTGCTCGTATCTCTGCGCAGAAGGCCCGCCTGGTGGCGGACCTGGTGCGCGGTAAGCGTGTAGAAGAAGCGCTCGATATTCTCACCTTCAGCCCGAAAAAGGCCGCAAAGTTGGTGAAGAAATTGTTGAACTCAGCGGTAGCTAATGCTGAGCACAACGAAGGCGCTGACGTGGATGAACTGAAGGTCGCCACTGTGATGGTAGATAAGGCAATGTCAATGAAGCGTATCAGTCCGCGTGCTAAAGGCCGTGCTGATCGCATCGAGAAGCAGACTTGCCACATCACTATCACTGTAGCGGATCGCGGCTAAGGTAGGAGGCGACCATCATGGGTCAGAAAGTAAATCCCGTCGGCATCCGCCTGGGCATCGTGAAAGACCACACTTCGGTGTGGTATGCGGATCGCAAGAACTACTCCAAAAACCTCGTAACCGACCTGCGGGTGCGGGAATATTTGGAGAAGAAACTGGCGCACGCTTCTGTTAGCCGTGTTACCATTGAACGTCCAGCTCAAACCGCCCGTGTGACAATTCACACCGCGCGTCCCGGCATCGTCATCGGTAAAAAAGGTGAAGATGTTGAAAAGCTCCGTAAAGAGCTGAACGGCATGATGGGTGTGCCTGTGCACATCAACATCGAAGAAGTACGCAAGCCTGACATCGACGGCAAGCTGGTAGCTCAAAACGTTGCTCAGCAGCTCGAGAAGCGCGTTATGTTTCGTCGTGCGATGAAGCGCGTGGTTCAGAACGCTCTGCGTGCCGGTGCTGAAGGCGTGAAGATTCAGGTGAGCGGCCGTCTTGGTGGTGCTGAAATCGCGCGGACCGAATGGTATCGCGAAGGTCGAGTGCCTCTTCACACGCTGCGTGCCGATATCGACTACGCGACTGCTGAAGCGTTGACGACTTACGGCATCATCGGCGTAAAAGTGTGGATCTTCAAAGGCGAGATCCTCTCCAAGGCTGACGTGAAAGAAGCGTCTGCCAAGAAGTCTGCCGCTAACTAAGGGGTGCGCAAATGCTTCAACCTAAGCGTACTAAGTTCCGCAAGCAGCGCAAGGGGCGCAACCGTGGTCTTGCCCAAAGTGGCAACAAGGTTAGCTTCGGCGAGTTCGGTTTGAAGGCTATCGGTCGCGGACGCATTACTGCGCGCCAGATCGAAGCAGCGCGCCGAGCGATGACGCGTAAGATTCGTCGCGGCGGTAAAGTTTGGATTCGAGTGTTTCCGGACAAGCCAATCACCTCCAAGCCATTAGAGGTGCGTATGGGTTCCGGTAAAGGTAGTGTTGAGTACTGGGTAGCTCAGATTCAGCCAGGCCGCGTTCTCTATGAAGTAGAGGGCGTGTCTGAAGAGCTTGCGCGTGAAGCGTTCACGCTGGCTGCAGCTAAACTGCCTGTCGCAACTGCCTTCGTGAAGCGGACGGTGATGTGATGAAAGCTAAAGAGTTGCGTGATAAGTCCGAAGCAGAGCTGGGTCAACACAAGCTCAACCTGCTTGAGGATATGTTCAAGCTGCGCATGCAGAAGTCTACAGGACAGCTGGCCCAGACCCACTTGCTACGCGCTAAGCGTCGTGAGCTGGCTCGAGTGAATAGCGTACTGGCAGAAAAGGCGGGCAAGTAAGATGAGCGAGAGCAACAAGGTTGTCCGCACCCTGTCTGGGCGAGTGGTCAGCGACAAGATGGATAAAACCATCACTGTTCTGGTGGAGCGTCGGGTAAAACATCCCATCTATGGTAAGTATGTTACCCGCTCAACTAAGGTCCATGCACACGATGAAGCAAACGAGTGCAAGATCGGTGACCTGGTAACCATCAGCCAGACCCGTCCGCTGTCTAAAACCAAGGCGTGGACTCTGGTTAAGATCGAGCAGCGTCAGGCTCAGGTGTAAACCGCCCCGCCGCTCAAAGAGCGGCGGAAGACGCAGCGCATAAAGGTTTTGGAGTTGGGCGATGATTCAAGCGCAAACGTATCTAGAAGTGGCTGACAACAGTGGCGCACGCCGCGTCATGTGTATCAAGGTCTTGGGTGGTTCCAAGCGCCGCTATGCGCGCGTCGGCGACGTAATTAAAGTCAGCGTTAAAGAAGCAATTCCTCGTGGCAAGGTCAAAAAAGGCCAAGTCATGAACGCAGTCGTAGTGCGCACCAAAAAAGGTGTTCGTCGTCAGGATGGTTCCGCTATCCGTTTCGACGATAACGCAGCAGTGCTGCTGAACAATAAACTTGAGCCGGTTGGTACCCGTATTTTCGGACCAGTGACCCGTGAGCTTCGTTCTGAGCGATTCATGAAAATCATCTCGCTCGCTCCGGAAGTGCTGTAAGCCAGGTTACCGAACAGCTTAGAGGCCTTAATAATGCGTAAGATTCGACGTGAAGATGACGTCATCGTCATCACCGGAAAAGACAAGGGCAAGCGCGGCAAAGTCGTGCGTGTCTATGGAGATGAGCGTGTGCTGGTCTCCGGAGTTAACGTGGTTAAGCGCCACACCAAGCCGAACCCCCAGCTTGGCATCGCAGGTGGCATCGTTGAGAAAGAAGCTCCCGTAGCTATTTCTAATGTTGCTATCTACAACGCTGCGGCGAACAAAGCTGATCGCGTTGGCTTCAAGGTGCTGGAGGATGGCCGCAAGGTGCGCGTGTTTAAATCCAACGGCGAACAGATCGACGCCTAATTTTTGAGTGGTCGGCTATGGCACGGTTGAAAGAAGTTTACGAGAAAGAAGTTGTAGCAAAACTGACTGAACAGTTTGGCTACAAGAGTGCGATGGAGGTTCCACGCATCACCAAGATCACTCTTAACATGGGTGTTGGTGAAGCAGTAGCGGACAAAAAAGTCCTGGATAACGCCATTGGTGACCTCACGGCTATCACGGGTCAGCGCCCGGTAGTAACACGTGCGCGCAAGTCCATTGCTGGCTTCAAAATTCGTGAAGGTTGGCCGATTGGTGCCAAAGTTACCCTGCGTCGCGCTCACATGTACGAGTTTTTGGATCGCCTGATCACTATGGCAATCCCGCGCATCCGTGACTTCCGTGGCATTAGCCCGAAGTCTTTCGACGGGCGTGGAAACTTTGCTATGGGTGTTAACGAGCAGATCATCTTCCCAGAGATCGATTACGATAAGGTCGACGCACTTCGCGGTCTTGATATCGTGATCACTACCTCTGCGAAGACCGATGAGGAAGGCCGCGCGCTCCTGCGTGCATTCAATTTCCCATTCAAAGGCTAAGGGTTGCACACATGGCCAAGACGTCAATGATCAACCGCGAGAACAAGCGTGCGGCGCTGGTGCAGAAATATGCCAAGAAGCGTGCGGAGCTGAAAGCGGTCATCGCCAATCCGAACACTAGTGATGAAGATCGCTGGCAAGCACAAATTGCACTGCAGAAGCAACCGCGCGATGCCAGCGCTTCACGTCAGCGCAATCGTTGCCAAGTAACTGGTCGTCCCCATGGTGTTTACCGCAAGTTTGGGCTTTGCCGTAACAAGCTTCGCGAAGCAGCGATGCGCGGTGATGTACCTGGCCTGGTTAAGGCAAGCTGGTAATTGATTGGTGCCTGCGGGCGTGACCGAGAATATTTAGGCGGGATTTAAAGCATGAGCATGCAAGACCCACTAGCGGATATGCTGACTCGCATCCGCAACGCGCAGATGGCCAAGAAGCCATCTGTGAGTGTGCCATCTTCAAAGTTGAAGATCGCTGTAGTCGACGTGCTGAAGAAAGAGGGCTACGTCGCAGGTTATGGCGTAATTGAAAAGGACGGCAAAGCCTCCTTGGAGATTGCTCTCAAATACTTCCAGGGCCGTCCTGTGATCGAAGACCTGAGCCGCGTGAGCCGTCCTGGCCTGCGCGTCTACAAGGGTGTGGATGAGCTGCCCAAAGTGAAGGGTGGTCTCGGTGTTGCCATCATCACCAACAGTAAGGGTGTAATGGCAGATCGTGAAGCGCGCGCAGCCGGTCTCGGTGGCGAAGTGCTCTGCACCGTGTTCTAAGCAGCAGATTGCGGCGGGATTAGGTTATGTCAAGAGTTGGTAAAGCTCCGATTGCACTCCCAAGTGGTGTGCAGCTGGCAGTCGACGGACAGCAGGTCACGGTAAAAGGTGCCAAGGGCACTATGAGCATTACCCTGCATGCGTCTGTAGGTATCAAGCAAGAGGGCAGTGAGCTGCTCGTAGAGCGTCGTGATGAGAGCACTACCGCTCGCGCCATGATGGGTACTACGCGCGCACTGCTGAACAATATCGTAATTGGCGTATCTCAGGGCTTTGAGCGCAAGCTCGAGCTGGTTGGGGTTGGTTATCGTGCCAAGGCTGCAGGTTCTAACCTCAGTCTGACGCTCGGTTTCTCCCATCCTGTAGAGATGGAGATGCCTGCTGGCGTGGCGGTGGAAACCCCCACTCAAACAGAAATCCTGCTTAAGGGCACTGATAAGCAACTGATTGGTCAAGTTGCTGCCAAGATTCGTGCTCTCCGCGCTCCTGAGCCATATAAAGGTAAGGGCGTTCGGTATTCTGGCGAGAATGTTCGCCGGAAGGAAGCTAAGAAGAAGTAGGGCTAGGTGATGAACTCGAAGAAGCAAGCAAGAATCCGTCGCGCCCGTCGCGTACGTGCCAAAATTCGCGAGCTGTCCGTGTACCGCTTGTGCGTACATCGCACCGGTCAACACATCTATGCTCAAGTCATCGCTCCGACCGGCGACCGCGTCGTAGCAGCTGCATCTACCGTCGAGAAAGATCTGCGCGGTGGAGCAACCAGCAATAAGGATGCCGCTGCAACAGTAGGCAAACTAATTGCTGAGCGCGCTAAGGCTGCTGGCATTACCGACGTTGCGTTTGATCGTAGCGGGTTCAAGTATCACGGTCGCATTCAGGCGCTGGCTGATGCCGCGCGTGAAGGTGGTCTCCAGTTCTAACGGAGCGGCTGCAGATGGCAACGAAAGAAATGCAAGAAAAGGCAGCAGCCGAAGGCTTCCAGGAGAAGCTGGTTCAAGTGAACCGTGTGGCTAAAACCGTAAAAGGTGGCCGAATCTTTTCCTTTACCGCACTGACTGTTGTTGGTGATGGCAATGGTAAAGTTGGCTTCGGACGCGGCAAAGCCCGTGAAGTGCCGCAAGCCATTGCCAAAGCCATGGAAGCTGCACGTCGCAACATGATTCATGTTGAGCTGAATGGTACTACGCTGCAGTACCCGATGAATGCCCGTCATGGTGCATCTCGCGTATTCATGCAGCCTGCTTCTGAGGGTACGGGTATCATTGCCGGTGGTGCAATGCGTGCCGTTCTCGAACTTGCAGGTGTGCAGAACGTACTGGCTAAGTGCTATGGCTCAACCAACCCTGTCAACGTAGTACGTGCTACCTTCAAGGGTCTTAAAGCCATGCAATCTCCGGATGACGTTGCTGCCAAGCGCGGCAAGTCAGTCGACGAGATCCTGGGTTGATAAGGAGTCGGTGATGTCTGACGCAAAAAAATTGAAGCTGACTCAGGTTAAAAGCTCTGCCGGTCGTTTGGTTAACCACCAGCAGTGCGTAAAGGGCTTGGGGCTTCGTCGCATTGGCCACACGGTTGAAGTAATTGATACCCCGGCTAACCGCGGCATGATCAACAAAGTGAGCTACATGCTCAAAGTTGAGGAAGTATAAGATGACCGGTGAAGCTCTGCGCCTTAACAGCATCAGTCCGGCTCCCGGACGGATCAAAGAAAAGAAGCGCCTCGGTCGCGGTATCGGCAGCGGTCTGGGCAAGACTAGCGGTAAAGGTCACAAAGGTCAGAAGGCCCGCAAATCAGGAAATGTACGTCCTGGATTTGAAGGTGGTCAAATGCCTTTGCAGAAGCGCCTGCCAAAGTACGGCTTTGTATCACGCAGCTCTCTTGAGTCCGCTCAGGTTCGTTTGGGTGAACTCAACCTGATTGGTGGAGAGATCGTTGATCTGCAGACCTTGCAAGCGGCTAATCTTGTTTCCAAGAATGTGCGCTTTGTTAAGATCTTTGCTTCTGGTGAGATTGACCGTGCTTTCACGGTGCGTGGTGTTGGCCTTACCAAAGGTGCACGCGCAGCAATCGAAGCCGCTGGCGGTAAGGTTGAGTAATAATGGCTCAAGGACAGCTGGCTGGCCTTAGTCAGGGCGGAATGAGCGAGCTTTGGGCTCGCCTCCGCTTTTTGCTGCTTGCCATCATTGTATATCGTGTAGGTACGCATATTCCGGTCCCTGGTTTGAATCCGCAGCAGCTTGCCTCGCTGTTTGGTCAGAACCAGGGAACAGTGCTTGGCCTGTTCAACATGTTTTCGGGTGGTGCACTCGAGCGCATGAGCATCCTGGCGCTTGGCATCATGCCGTACATTTCCGCTTCCATCATCATGCAGCTGATGAGTTCTGTCGTTCCTGAACTCGAAGCGTTGAAGAAGGAAGGCGAGGCTGGGCGTCGCAAGATAACGCAGTACACTCGCTACGGAACGCTGTTTCTTGCTGTGCTGCAAGCTGCAGGTATGACCAGTAGTTTGGTTGCTCAGGGTGCGGCTTATTACACCGGCCCCGCCTTTTGGGTGTTGGCAGTCAGTAGCTTGGTTACTGGCGCGATGTTCATGATGTGGCTTGGAGAGCAGGTTACTGAACGCGGTATTGGTAACGGTATATCAATGCTGATCTTTGCCGGTATCGTGGCCGGCTTGCCAAGTGCTGTTGGGCAGTCACTGGAACAGGCTCGCCAAGGTGAGACTAATTGGCTAGTCCTGCTGGGCGTGCTTGTTCTTGCTGTTGTCGTTGTATACTTGGTTGTTTTTATCGAGCGCGGTCAACGCAGAATTGCAGTTCATCATGCACGTAGGCAGCAGGGCCGCCAGATGTATCAGGCGCAGACCAGCCACCTACCGTTGAAAGTGAATATGTCTGGCGTTATTCCAGCCATATTTGCCAGTAGTATTTTGCTCTTCCCTGCATCGATTGCCCAATGGTTTGGTCAATCATCAGAGAACATGCAATGGCTTCAACAGGTTTCCTTGTATCTGGGGCCTGGCCAGCCGCTAAATATACTTTTGTTTAGCGTGTTGATTGTGTTTTTCTGCTTCTTTTACACGGCTCTGGTGTTTAATCCCCGTGAAGTCGCAGATAACTTGAAGAAATCTGGCGCGTATGTACCTGGCATCCGTCCCGGTCAACATACAGCCCAGTACATTGATGGTGTACTCACGCGCTTGACCCTGTTCGGTGCCTTGTATATCACGCTGGTGTGCTTGTTGCCCCAGTTCCTGGTGGTTGCAGCGAATGTTCCATTCTATCTGGGTGGTACTTCTCTGCTGATTGTTGTGGTGGTCGTGATGGACTTTATGGCTCAGGTGCAAACGCATTTGATGTCCCATCAGTACGAATCGCTGCTCAAGAAATCAAATCTGAAAAACTATGGGCGTAGGTCGTAGTTGACCCCCCTTACTGGTTCTGGAGTTTGACGATGAAAGTTCGTGCGTCTATCAAGAAACACTGCCGCGGCTGCAAGATTGTTCGCCGGAGTGGAGTGGTTCGTGTGATTTGTAGCGTGGAACCACGCCACAAGCAACGCCAGGGTTAATTTTGGTTGATTTTTGATTGGTCTCTCGCTATCCTGTTGCGCCTTTCTTAGGGGGCTTGCCTCTGGCGCATATGCGCGTGGCGGGATGAGACAATTTGGAGTTTAACGCATGGCCCGTATCGCCGGTGTCAACATTCCTGACAACAAGCACGTGGTGATTTCTCTCACCTATATCTATGGCGTTGGTCGTACCTCTGCCAAAAAGATTCTTGCTTCCGTCGGGATTCCCGAAGCAACTAAAGTGTCAGCGCTGAATGAAGCTCAGCTTGATACACTTCGTTCTGAAGTAGGTAAGCTCACTGTAGAGGGCGACCTGCGCCGCGAAGTTTCCATGAGCATCAAGCGTCTTATGGACCTCGGTTGCTATCGTGGTATGCGTCACCGCAAGGGCCTGCCTGTGCGTGGCCAGCGGACCAAGACGAACGCGCGTACGCGCAAAGGTCCCCGCAAGCCGATTCGCAAGTAATCGCGCCGCGGCTGAACAGATTCTGAGATTGCGGATACGAACATGGCAAAGCCAAGTGCAAAGGTCGTAAAGAAAAAGGTCAAGAAGCAAGTAGTGGATGGCATTGCGCACATCCATGCTTCCTTCAACAACACAATTGTGACCATCACTGATCGCCAGGGTAATACACTCTCCTGGGCGACCTCCGGTGGTTCAGGTTTCCGTGGTTCACGCAAAAGCACTCCTTTTGCTGCGCAGGTTGCAGCTGAGCGTGCTGGTACCGTGGCTTTGGAATACGGCCTGAAAAACCTGGATGTTCGCGTCAAGGGTCCTGGTCCTGGCCGTGAATCAGCGCTGCGTGCGCTGAACAACTGCGGTTACAAAATTACGAACATTACCGACGTGACGCCCATCCCGCACAACGGATGCCGTCCACCTAAGAAACGTCGCGTTTAATCGTACGAGCTGGAAGAATTCGATATGGCACGTTACATCGGCCCTACCTGTAAGCTGTCTCGTCGTGAAGGAACTGATCTGTTCCTCAAGAGCGGCGTTCGCGCGCTTGAATCCAAGTGCAAGATTGAAACCGTTCCTGGTCAGCATGGCGCGCGTCGTGGTCGCCTGTCTGACTACGGTGTTCAGCTTCGTGAGAAGCAGAAAGTACGCCGCATCTACGGTGTGCTGGAGCGTCAATTCCGTAGCTATTACAAAGAAGCTGCACGACTGAAAGGTGCAACGGGTGAAAACCTGTTGAAACTGCTTGAGTCCCGCTTGGACAACGTAGTTTACCGCATGGGCTTCGGCGCTACCCGCGCTGAATCACGTCAGCTGGTTTCCCATCGTGGGATCGCAGTTAATGGCCGCGTGGTGAATATCGCCTCTTACCAAGTTAAGCCGGGTGATGTGGTATCTGTGCGCGAACGCGCTAAGAACCAACTACGCATCAAGTCTGCGCTTGAGATTTCTGCGCAACGTGGCCAGGCTGACTGGGTCGATGTAGACGCTTCCAAGCTCGTGGGTACTTTCAAGAGCCGCCCTGAGCGTTCTGATCTGTCCGCTGACATCAACGAAAACCTGATCGTCGAACTTTACTCCAAGTAAGACATTAGGCTAATAGGACAGGTGGAACATATGCAGAGCGCAGTGAATGACTTTCTGACACCTCGTGTGATCCAGGTTGAGCACGTTAGTCCCGTGCGCGCCAAGGTCACCCTGGAGCCGCTTGAGCGTGGTTTTGGCCATACTTTGGGCAACGCGCTGCGTCGCATCCTGTTGTCCTCCATGCCGGGTTGCGCAGTAACGGAAACCGAGATCGAGGGAGTACTTCACGAGTACAGCACCCTTGAAGGCGTCCAGGAAGATGTGATTGAAATGCTGCTGAACCTTAAGGGTGTTGCTGCCCTTGTTCACGGCAAAGACGATGTTGTTGTCAGCTTGGCAAAGAAGGGTGCAGGCCCTGTGACTGCTGCTGACATCCAGGTGGATGCATCTGTAGAGATCAAAAACCCGGAGCATGTGATTTGCCATCTGGCTGATGGCGGTAGCATTGCAATGCGTCTTCGCATCCAGCGCGGTCGCGGCTACCAGCCTGCTGATGCACGGTTGGTTGAAGAAGGCGAAACTCGCCCGATTGGTAAGCTGCAGCTTGATGCAACCTTCAGCCCTGTTCGTCGCGTAGCCTATGTCGTGGAAAGTGCGCGTGTTGAGCAGCGTACTGACCTGGACAAGCTGGTGCTTGATCTGGAGACCAACGGTACTATTGACCCTGAGGAAGCGATACGCCGTGCCGCTACTATCCTTCAGCGTCAATTGGCTGTATTCGTTGATCTCGAGAGCGAGAAGCAGGCCGCACCTGAAGCGCGTGGTGATGAGATCGATCCTATTCTGCTGCGTGCAGTAGATGATCTCGAGTTGACTGTTCGCTCTGCGAACTGTCTGAAGGCAGAAAATATCTACTACATCGGTGATCTGGTACAGCGCACTGAAGTAGAGCTGCTCAAAACGCCGAACCTTGGCAAAAAGTCTCTGACCGAGATCAAAGACGTTCTTGCCACGCGTGGGCTTTCTCTTGGCATGCGCCTTGAGAGCTGGCCACCGGCGAGTCTGAAAGATAGCAAAGCTGGCTGATAAGGCCGAGCTACAACGGTTGTATTGCTGCGATAGCAATAGATAAAGGTAAGGTATCATGCGTCATCGTAATAGTGGCCGCGGCTTCGCCCGCAACAGCGCACATCGCAAAGCGATGTTCCGCAATATGGTGGCTTCGCTGGTTGCTCACGAAGTGATCAAAACCACGCTGCCGAAAGCAAAAGAGCTTCGCCGTGCGGCTGAGCCTTTCATCACTCTGGCGAAGGTTGATACTGTTGCCAACCGTCGTCTGGCTTTCGATCGTCTCCGCGACAAAGCGGCTGTAGGCAAGCTGTTCAGTGAGCTTGGTCCACGCTATAAGGCTCGAAACGGCGGTTATCTGCGTATTCTCAAGTGCGGTTTCCGCGCTGGTGATGCTGCGCCGATGGCTTATGTTGAGCTGGTGGATCGTCCTGCCAGTGCAGCTCCGGTGGATGTTGAGTAATCAACTCCCCGAAAATACCGCCTCCGGGCGGTTTTTTTTTGCCTGCGTTTTAGCTGTGCGCTCGATTATGAGTAGTGCTGTATGCGATATGTCGCGCTAAGGTTTTAGTCGCGCTTGCTGTTATTTCAGAGTCGCGGGCTGCTCTACAGTTGCTAGCTCTCGTCGGCTGCAGAGTTTGCCCGCTGAGTGGGTCCACATTGCGGAGTGTTGTGCATTTGCTCAGTTATATGGCCAGCGCGCTGATCAGCGCTTCGGTAATTTCCTTTTGTTGTGCATCGCTGTATGGAAGCGAAGGTATCGCGCCCCAGACGGGCCTCGGCCAGGCGGGGTCGTTATTGCGGCGGACGATATGATGAATATGTAATTGAGGCACCATGTTGCCGAGGGCGGCAACATTCATTTTGTCCGCGGTGAATAGACGTGCCATGGTGCTGGCCACCATGGCAGATTCACGCGTGAGTTCCTGTTGATCCTCGGCAGATAATTGATAGATTTCGCGAATATTGTCGCGTCGCGGCACAAGAATGACCCATGGGTAATTTGCGTCATTCATCAGGAGTACTCTGGAGAGTGGCAGGTCCCCTAGCGCTATGCAGTCGTTGGCGAGTTGTGGATGTAGTTCAAACATGGTGCACGCATTCCTTGGTTAGGCATGGTTTGCTTTTGTCTTGAGCATGGGCGCTAGGAAGCGGCCGGTGTGTGATGCGGTGACGCTTGCTACTGCTTCTGGTGTTCCGGCTGCTAGGATTTCACCCCCACCTGAGCCGCCCTCTGGGCCTAGGTCTACGATCCAGTCTGCGGTTTTGATGACATCGAGGTTATGCTCAATAACGACCACGGAGTTACCGTGATCCCGCAGTCGGTGAAGGACCGCGAGTAATTGTTGAATGTCGTGGAAGTGCAGCCCGGTGGTGGGTTCGTCAAGAATGTAGAGGGTTTTGCCGGTATCCCGTCGAGACAGCTCTTTTGACAGTTTGACGCGTTGGGCTTCTCCTCCTGAGAGTGTGGTTGCCGACTGGCCCAATTTGATGTAGCTGAGGCCCACGTCCATCAGCGTTTGTAGCCTGTTGGCGATAGCCGGGACTGCATCAAAGAATGCCCGGGCATCCTCGACCGTCATTTCAAGTACTTCATAGATGTTTTTGCCTTTGTACTGTACTTCCAGGGTCTCGCGGTTATAGCGTTTGCCCTGGCAGATGTCGCACGGCACGTAGATATCGGGCAGGAAATGCATTTCGACTTTGGTGACGCCATCGCCCTGGCAGGCTTCGCAGCGGCCACCGCGCACGTTAAAGCTGAATCGACCTGGTTGGTAACCCCTTGAGCGTGCTTCCTGTGTGCCAGCGAACAACTCCCGTATAGGCGTAAATATGCCGGTATAGGTGGCGGGGTTTGAGCGTGGGGTGCGACCGATCGGGCTTTGATCAATATCGATGCACTTGTCGATGTGTTCTAGGCCTCGGATGGCGCTATGTGGCGCAGGCGATAGGCTGGTTGCGCCATTCAGGGCGGTGGCGGCAAGCGGGAAAAGCGTGCAGTTGATGAGGGTCGATTTGCCTGAGCCGGACACGCCGGTGATGCAGGTCATCAGGCCAAGTGGAATGCGTAGATCGACGTTTTTCAGGTTGTTGCCAGTCGCGCCATCTAGCTCCAGCCAGGCATCGCCTGGTGCGTGTCGCTGGCTTGGTATCTCGATGCGGCGTTCACCGCTGAGGAACTGGCCTGTGATCGAGTTTTTGTTGGCCATGATCTGCTGGAAATCGCCTTGGGCAATCACCTGTCCACCGTGGACGCCTGCGCCTGGGCCGATGTCTATAACGTGGTCGGCGCTGCGGATGGCATCCTCATCGTGTTCCACCACGATGACGGTGTTGCCGAGATCCCTGAGGTGAATCAGGGTTTTTAGCAGGCGCTCATTATCACGCTGGTGCAGGCCGATGGATGGCTCATCGAGAATGTACATGACGCCAACCAGCCCTGCGCCGATCTGCGAGGCGAGGCGGATGCGCTGGGCTTCGCCGCCGGATAGGGTTTCTGCGGAGCGGTCCAGCGTCAGGTAGTTAAGGCCTACGTCGACCAGAAACTGGAGGCGTGACTGGAGTTCCTTTTGGATCTTTTCGGCAATCTGCGCTTTGCTACCACTCAGCGCGAGTGTGCCGAAATAGCTGCAGGCCTCGCCTACGGGCAGCCGGCTCAGCTCGGGCAGGGTGCGATTGTCTACAAAGACATTGCGCGCCTCTTCGCGTAAGCGTGAGCCACCGCAGGCGGTGCATGGATGATTACTTAGATACTTGGCGAGCTCTTCTCTCACTGACTGTGATTCAGTGTCGCGATAGCGGCGCTCCATGTTGGGCAAGATGCCCTCGAAGGCGTGTGAGCGCTTGTAGATGTCGCCTCGGTCGTTGACATAGCGGAAGGTGATCTCCTCGTCGCCACTGCCGTTCAAAATCGCTTTCTGGTGAGATTTCTTCAATTTATTGAAGGGTGTCTCGATGTCGAAGCCGTAGTGTTCCGCCAGCGACATCAGCATGTGGAAGTAGTAGGGATTGCGTTTATCCCAGCCGCGCACCGCCCCTTCTGCTAGGCTCGCGTCGGCCTGCTGAACGACTCGGTTGGCGTCGAAGGTCTGTGTCACACCCAGGCCATCACAGCTGGGGCAGGCGCCGGCCGGGTTGTTGAAGGAGAACATACGCGGTTCCAGCTCGCCAATGGAGTGGCCGCATTCCGGGCAGGCATAGCGGGCGGACAGCACCAGGTCGTCCTGACCGCCATCCATGAAGTGCACCAGGGCCAAGCCCTCTCCCCAGTGCAGGGTAGTTTCGAAAGACTCGGCCAGGCGGGTTTGGATGTCGTCCTTAACCTTGAGGCGATCCACCACCACTTCGATGGTGTGCTTCTTCTTTTTGTCCAGCGCGGGGACTTCGTCCAGGTCTACCACAATGCCGTCGAGGCGGATGCGCACGAAGCCGGCCGCCTTCAGCTCATTCAGCTTGTGCTGGTGTTCGCCCTTGCGCTCCTTGATGACCGGGGCCAGCAGGGCGATGCGGGTGCCCTCCGGCAGTGCCATGACGGTGTCGACCATCTGGGACACGGTTTGTGCGGTGAGTGGATGGTGGTGTTGTGGGCAGCGGGGCTCGCCGACCCGGGCGAACAGCAGGCGCAGGTAATCGTAAATCTCGGTGATGGTGCCTACGGTTGAGCGCGGGTTGTGCGAGGTTGATTTCTGCTCGATGGAGATGGCGGGTGATAGGCCCTCGATGTGGTCTACATCGGGTTTTTCCATCATCGACAGGAACTGCCTGGCGTAAGTGCTCAAGGACTCCACGTAGCGCCGCTGGCCTTCGGCGTAAAGGGTGTCGAAGGCCAGCGAACTCTTGCCCGAGCCAGACAGGCCGGTGATGACCACCAGCTTGTCGCGGGGGATGTCCAGGTCGATGTTCTTGAGGTTGTGAGTGCGCGCGCCGCGCACCAGGATCTTGTCCATACTCCACCGCCTGGATCGTAAGAAAGCAAAGCAGCAAGTATACGGCGGGGCCCGAATCGGTGAAACGGCCCGCTGCCGATCGGCGCTAGAATAGCGGCGTTATTTGGGTGACGGTGCGACGTTGTGTTTTTTGATTCAGGTTATCTCCCTGTAGAGCTGATGTGGGGCGCTAATGCGGGCGTGCTGTTGCTGGCGGCACTGATGCTGTGGGCAGCGCCGTGGCGCCAATGGCTGGCGATGCAGGAGCGCCAGCATGCCTGGTTTGGCATGGCGTTGGGGGCGGGTTTGCTGTGGTGCATGACGGCCGCGCCGCTGCCTGAGCTGCATATGCATTTTCTGGTGGCGACCATCCTGGTGGCGGTTTTCGGCTGGCGGTTGGGTGTGCTGTGCGGGCTGGCGGCGTTGCTCATTACGACCGGGCTGGGCGGTGCGGATTGGCGCGCCTTTGGGGTGAATGCGTTGGTGTCGTTGGTGGTGCCTGGGGGCGCCAGTTGGCTGTGGTTGCGCTGGTTGCGGCCCTATGCGCGCAAGCAGGTGTTTGTGTTTTTCCTCGGCGGTGGTTTTGCTGGCGGGATCCTGTCGGTACTGGTGACTTCTGTTGCTGCGTTGGCGGTGCTGGCGATGTCGGGCCGCCAGGAACATGTTGAACTGGCGCTGGAGTCGGCAGCGCTACTGCCGATGCTGATGTTTTCGGAAGGCTTTCTCAACGGCCTGCTCGCCACCACGCTTGCCACTTACCTGCCTGACTTAGTAAAGCACTTCGAGGATCAGTGGCTCGAATAGGGTCAGTGGCGATGCTCGTCTTGTTGTTCCAGTGCCTCGCAGCACTCGCCGGCCTCATGCTCGGCTTCGTCGAGGTCGTCTGCTTCGCTGCGCCGGTGCAGCAGGCGTCCGCAAAGCAAGCCCGCTTCGAACAGTAGCCACATGGGAACGGCCAGCAGGGTCTGCGAGATGGGGTCCGGCGGTGTGAGGACCATGCCGATGGCGAAGCAGCCGACGATGATATAGGGACGCTTTTCCGCCATGCCTTCGGGCGTGGCGATGCCGCTCCAGATCAGCATGACGACCAGTACCGGCACCTCGAATACCACCCCAAAGGCGAAGAACATGGTGAGCACGAAATCAAAGTACTCGTTGATGTCGGTCATCATCGCCACGCCTTCCGGGGTGACGCTAGGCAGGAAGCTGAAGATGGCGGGCAGCACCAGGAAGTAGGCAAAGGCGGCGCCGCCGTAGAACAGTAAAATACTGGAGGCCAGCAAGGGGGCGGCGATGCGCTTTTCGTGCTGGTACAGGCCGGGGGCAATGAAGGACCAGATTTGGTATAGGACGTAGGGGATCGCGGCGAACACCGAAACCAGCAGGGTCAGTTTGAAGGGGGTCATGAACGGCGAGAATACCGCCGTTGCGATCATGCTCGACCCTTCGGGCAGGAAGCGTCGCAGCGGCTCGGAGAAGGCTGCGTAGATGTCCCGGGCGAAGTAGGCCAGGCCGATGAAACTGATCAGGATAGCCAATACGCAGCGCAACAGGCGGTCGCGCAGCTCGGTAAGGTGGGCCACCAGGGGCATGGTGGCATCGTTGTGCGAGGCATCAACCACGGGGTGGCTCCGGCTTGTCTGATTCGCTGCGCACCGAGTCGCTTGCGTCATAGGGCAGGTGGCTCAGGGCCTTTTGTACGTCTTCACCCTCCTGTTTCAACGCCTGCATGATCTGGGCGTTGTGAATCTCGCGCTTGAGTTCATCGGCGTTGATTTCGCGCTCGATTTCGGTGCGCGCCGATGCCAGCATGCGCTTGATCTGTGCAATCCAGTGCGCCGCGCTGCGCACGGCGCCGGGCAGGCGCTCGGGGCCGAGCACCAAAAGGGTGACGACCACTAGCAGGATGATTTCGGTGAAGCCAATCTCGAACATGACTTAGACCGGCTTCTGGTCTTTGTCCACCGGCTTTTCGGTCGCCTCCGGCTTTTGTTCTTCGTCTTTCATGGCGCTCTTGAAGCCCTTGATCGCCGAGCCGATGTCACCGCCCAGGGTGCGCAGGCGCTTGGTGCCAAATAGCATGACCACGATCGCGAGCAGGATGAGAAGTTCCCAGATGCCGATGCCGCCAATACCCATGAGTGTTCTCCAGTGTGTGATGTCAGGATGTGCGTGAGGCTTTTTCGTCCAGGCCCGACAGGTTAAAGCGGCGGGCCAGTTCACGGAGCACGGCGTCGGCATTCTCTCCCCGGTGGGAGAGCATGACCAGCGTGTGGAACCACAGGTCGGCAGTTTCGTAAATCAGGCTGCTGTTGTCACCGCTGTGTTCGGCGTCTTTGGCGGCCATGATGGTTTCCACGGCCTCCTCGCCGACCTTCTTCAGGATCTTCTCCAGGCCCTTGGCGTGCAGCTGGGCGACGTAGGATTTCTCCGGGTCGGCTTCGCGCTTGCGGGTCTCGAGTACGTCGGTGAGCTGCTTCAGTACGTCGCGGGTATCCATCAGCCGTAAATCTCGTCAGGGTGCTTGATGACGGGGTCAACTGCCTGCCATTGGTCGTGCTCCAGTTTGTTATAGAAGCAACTTACGCGCCCAGTATGACAAGCGATGTGCCCGAGTTGCTCGACTTTCAACAAAATCGCGTCGGCGTCGCAGTCAAGGCGGACTTCCAGCAGGCGCTGAACGTGGCCTGAACTCTCTCCCTTGCGCCACAGCGCCTGGCGGGAGCGTGACCAGTAGATGGCGCGCCCCTCCTGGATGGAGAGTGCGAGCGATTCGCGGTTCATCCACGCCAGCATGAGCACTTCGCCGGTGGCAGCCTCCTGCGCGATGGCGGGGGCGAGGCCGTCGGCATTCCACTGGACGGCGTCGAGGAAGTTGCGAGAAGACATGCGCGGCTCCGCTGGAAGATCGAGCTTCACATTATCGCACAGTTGCCCCGGTGCGGCGTGGGAGTTGCGCGCCGGGGCAATGGGCCTCACTATGGTGGCTGCCCTAGCTCTGGAACCTTTCGCGTGAGTTCACACCCGTTTGACACGCTGTCCCCTGATTTCATTCTCGATGCGGTTGAGGCCGCTGGGTTGCGTGTGGATGGGCGCCTGCTGGCGCTTAACAGTTTTGAAAACCGCGTCTACCAGGTAGGTGTAGAAGAGGCGACGCCGGTGGTCGCCAAGTTTTATCGTCCGCATCGCTGGAGTGCCGCGCAGATTCTTGAAGAGCATGCCTTCACCCTGGCGCTGGCGCAGCAGGAGGTGCCCGCCATCGCACCCCTGGTGCTAGGCGGGGAGAGTTTGCATCGCTGTGGCGACTTCCTGTTTGCGGTTTACCCGCGCCAGGGGGGGCATCCCCTGCCGGTGGACGACATGGAGGCGTTGCGCTCGGTGGGGCGCCAACTGGGGCGCTTGCATACGCTGGGGGAGTGCGAGCCCTTTAGCTATCGACAGACTCTGGGCGTTGGCATGGTGGAGCCCGAGGCTTGGGAACTGATGCTGGAGCATTTTGTGCCGCCGGATATGGCGCGTGATTTTGATGCCGTCGGCCGAGCCCTGCTGGCTCAAATCGGTGATCGGTTGGCGGGAGGCTGGCTTGACCTGATCCGGCTACACGGCGATTGCCATGCCGGCAACGTGCTGTGGCGCGATGGCACGGCGTTCTTTGTCGATTTTGATGACAGCCGCATGGGGCCGGCGGTGCAGGATCTGTGGTTATTTCTATCGGGGGAGCAAGAGGAGCGGGCGGTGCAGTTACGCGCGCTGCTGAGTGGCTATGAAGAGTTCCGCGAGTTTGATGATCGCGAGTTGAAGCTGGTGGAGCCTCTGCGCAGCTTGCGTATGCTGCACTATCTGACCTGGCTGGCCCAGCGTTGGGACGACCCCGCCTTTCCACCAGCCTTTCCCTGGTTTGGTGGTCGCGGGTTCTGGACGGGGCAGCTGACCGCCCTGCGCGACCAGCTGCGCCTGCTGGAAATGCCTACTTGAGGCGGTCGCGCACGCGCTGGTAGCCTTTGCCGAGCTCTTCCACCAGCAGGCGGGCGGCGGCGCTTACATCATCTACGGCGGTGGCGGCCTCCTCGCCGGCGGCCTCCAGCTTGCGCTCCAAGGCGTCGTATTTGCCCTCCAGCACCTCCCACTCATCGCGGGCTTCAGCCTTGGCCAGGGCAAGTTTGACTTGCAACTCGTCCCGCTGCTGGCGCAGGGTGGCGAGGGTTTGTTCCCATTGCTCTTTTGCTGACATGGCTCTACTCCTGTAATCGCGCGGCTAACACCCCGCACATGTTGCAACGGGGTAACGCTTACAGTCTAGTGGCGGAGCGGCTGGCTGCTCATGATCGAGCGCAAAAAAAAAAAGCCCGGTCGCTGACCGGGCCTGAATTATCGCCGTTGCTCTGCCGGGCTCCTGCCCGGGAGAGGTCTCTACCACGTCCCTGTGTGCGGTGCGCTCCGTTGCGTCCTGCGTGTGGCGCCTCCATTCGCCGGTCGCGCTGCCGCGTTCCCTGGGGGTATTACAGCGCGTGGGTGTTGCAGAACGGTGACGGTTGCGTGAAGTTTCAGCGCAGGCTCGCTACCGGCCAGCCGCGTTGCCGGGCAATGCGCTCCAGTTGCTCGTCTGGGTCCACCGCCACGGGGTTGTCGACCAGTTCCATCAGGGGCAGGTCGTTGTGCGAGTCGCTGTAGAAGTAGCTGCCTGCAAGCGAAAAGCGGCCCTCTTGCTCGGCCAGCCACTGCTGCAGCCGCGTGACCTTGCCGGCTTGGTAGCAGGGAGTGCCGAGGATGCGGCCGGTCAGCCCCTGGGCGTTGCGCTCCGGCTCGGTGGCTAGCAAGGTCTGCACGCCCATGGCGTCGGCGATGGGGCCTGTGATGATGGAGTTGGTGGCGGTGATGATCATCAGGTAGTCACCGGCCTGGCGGTGCTGCTCCAGCAGGGCATCGGCGGCGCTCAGGCGCATCGGCTGGATCTTGTCGCGCATGAAGCGCTGATGCAGCTGGCTGAGTTCATCGGCGGGCAATGATTTGATCGGCCCGAGGGCGAATGCCACATAGGCCTCCATGTCGAGCTGGCCGAGCTTGTACTGCTCATAGAAGTAGTCGTTGCCCCGGGCGTGCTCTACCGGGTCGGCCAGGCCCTGCTCGATCAGGAACTCGCCCCAGGCGTGATCGGAATCTCCCGCCAGGAGTGTGTTGTCGAGGTCAAAAATGGCGAGTCGCACGGCAGGTTTCCTTTGTTCGGCACTGGCTGTGCAGGATAGCGGGTAGTGAAGGGCATCGCTAGCGTATCTATCTGGCGAAAGCGTGATCTGACGCCTTGACGATGCTGAACAATTCGACCACTCTTCCGTCATATAGAAGCGTTTTTTCATCAGGTATTCTTGTGATCGACTCGGACGGTTTCCGCCCCAATGTAGGCATCATGCTGGCCAACAGTTTCGGAGAAGTGCTGTGGGCCAAGCGTGTGGGGCAGGATGCTTGGCAGTTTCCCCAGGGGGGCATTCAGACCGGCGAGAGCCCGGAGGATGCACTCTACCGAGAGCTGCACGAGGAAATCGGCCTGCGACCCGCAGACGTCAACATACTGGCATGCACGAAAGGCTGGCTACGCTACCGTCTTCCCCAGCGCTTGGTGCGCAAGGGGAATCACCCCGTGTGCGTGGGGCAGAAGCAGAAGTGGTTTCTGTTGCAGATGCTTGCTGAAGACGGGGCTGTGCGCATGGATGCCAGCCACAAACCCGAGTTCGACCACTGGCGCTGGGTGAGTTATTGGTACCCGCTGTCACAGGTGGTGCCCTTCAAGCGAGAGGTGTATCGGCGCGCGATGAAAGAGCTGTCTCCTCGATGTTTCCGCATGGCGGAACAGCACCCAAAGGGGCCGCCGCATGCTGAATGACCTGCGCTCAATCGTCCAGGAGGTCAACTCCGCACGAGATCTGCAGACCGCACTTGATGTGATCGTCAGCCGTGTGCGCTCGGTGATGGGCACGGAGGTATGCACGGTTTATATCCTCGATCCCATTGCCCAGCGTTGGGTGTTTATGGCCACCGAAGGCCTGAACAAGGATATGCAGGGTACGGTGAGTCTCGGCCTGAATGAGGGCTTGGTGGGCTTGGTGGCTAGCCGCGAGGAGCCGATCAACCTGGATAACGCCGAGGCTCACCCTTCATTCCACTTCCTGCCCGGCATCGGGGAAGAAGTGTTCAGTTCTTTTATGGGCGTGCCCATCATCCACCATCGCAAGGTGTTGGGCGTGTTGGTGGTGCAGCAGCGGGAGCGCCGCCGTTTCGATCAGAGCGAAGAGGCCTTCCTGATCACCATGTCGGCTCAGCTGGCGGGTGTGATTGCGCATGCCCAGGCCACGGGCACCCTCAATAACTCGGGCTATGGCAGCGGGCGCACCGCGGAATTCCGTGGCGTTGGCAGTTCGCCGGGCATAGGTCTAGGCATTGCCAAGGTGGTGGCGGAAACCGCAGACATGGAGGCTGTGCCGGCTAGGCGCAGTGAAAATACTGAGGCGGAGTTGGCGCTCTTCCAGCGCAGTGTGGAAGCCGTTCGTGCCGATATGGAGCGCCTGGGGCAGCAACTGGCGCACCAGCTGCGCCCCGAAGAGCAGGCGCTGTTTGATGTCTATGTGCGCATGCTGGATGACGCGGCCTTGGGGGCCGAGGTGCGTGCGCTGATCGAGCAGGGGGAGTGGGCCCAGGGGGCGCTCTCTCAGGTAGTGCTCGAGCACGTGCGCACCTTTGAGATGATGCAGGACCCCTATCTGCGAGAGCGCGCGGCTGACGTGAAGGATCTGGGCCGGCGGGTGCTCACCTATTTGCAGCAGGATCACACGGCGGTCGTTGAGTACCCGGATAACACGATCCTGGTGGGGGAGGAGCTGACAGCCTCCATCTTGGGGGAAGTGCCCACTGAGAAGCTGCGCGGGATCGTGTCTGTTGAAGGGTCCAGCAACTCGCATCTGGCGATCATGGCGCGGGCTATGGGTATCCCGACCATTATGGGGGCGGTAGACCTGCCCTACACCCAGCTGGACGGCCGCGACATCATCGTGGATGGTTATGCCGGGGTGGTGTACACCAATCCCTCGGTGGATATACGCTCTCACTACAACGCGATTGTCGAAGAAGAGCGGCTGGTATCGCGCGGTCTTGAGGCTTTGAAGGATTTGCCGTGCGAGACGCCGGATCACCACCGGGTGCCGCTGCTGGTGAACACGGGGCTGGCGGCAGAGGTCATTCGTTCATTGGAGCGGGGCGCTGAAGGCGTTGGCTTGTATCGCACCGAGGTGCCGTTCTTGATGCGTGAGCGCTTCCCCTCCGAGGAGGAGCAGCGCCAGATCTACCGGGAGCAACTGGAGGCCTTTGCCCCCAAGCCGGTGACCATGCGCACGCTGGATATTGGTGGCGACAAGGGCTTGCCCTATTTCCCTATCGAGGAACTCAATCCTTCGCTGGGCTGGCGTGGCATTCGTGTAACGCTGGATCACCCGGAGATTTTCCTTGGTCAGGTGCGCGCCATGCTCAAGGCCAGCGTGGGGCTGGGCAATTTGCGCATCATGCTGCCCATGATCAGTACGGTGGAAGAGGTTGAGGACTCAAAGGCGCTGATACACCGGGCCTTCCACGAATTGCGGGAGGAGGGCATCAGCGTCGATCTTCCGCCGGTGGGCGTGATGGTGGAGGTGCCGGCTGCGGTCTATTTGGCGCGGCAATTGGCCCGGCGAGTGGACTTCCTCTCGGTGGGCAGCAACGATCTCACGCAATACCTCATTGCTGTGGATCGCAACAATGCCCGGGTGGCTGATCTCTACAACAGCTTTCATCCAGCGGTGTTGGCGGCATTGCAAAGCGTCGCCCGCGATGCCCATGCCGAGGGCAAGCCGATCGGCATCTGTGGCGAGATGGCGGGGGACCCGGGGGCGGCCTTGTTGCTGATGGCAATGGGCTACGATGTGCTGTCGATGAATGCCAACAACCTGCCCAAGGTCAAGGCCGTCTTGCGCGCCTTCACCTTGACCGATGCCAAGGCGCTGTTGGCCCAGGCGATGCAGCTGGATAGCGCGCAGGCGATTTGCGATCTTATCGAATGGACGCTGGAGCGGGCGGGCATTACTCGCCTGTTTCGCCCGGTCAAGAAGAAGGTGTGATACCCGCCCGCGACTTGCGCCGGGGCTTGGCGAATTTTTTCTTAAGCTTACAACAGCTTGCACAGGAAATTTAAACAAACCTGTGCCATGCTTCATGCTGCATTGGGCATTGTAGTGGTAAAGCAATGGCAGTTGAGCAGTCTGCATCCAAATTAGCCGTCGAGGCCTTAACCACATCTGGCGCGGGGCAAGGGCCTTTGCGGTCCTCTCCCGTGGTGGATTGGTCGTTGCAGGAGCAATTGCTGCAATGTTCTAGAGATGACCTGGTCGATGTGCTGTTAAGTCTTGCCGCGCAAGGGGATTCACTTAGATCATTGGTGCAGGCTGCACTGGATGATATCGGCGAAACCCAGGCCTTGGGCGGTTTGGTGCTTGATCTGATTGCTGTGCCCGGGTCGCTTAACGCCAGTGAGACCCTCGATTATGCGCAAGCTGCCCGCAGTGTGCCTGCGATTTTGCGCAGCCTGCTGGAGCGAGGGCGCGGAGGGGAAGTGCGTCGCCTCGCGGAACACGCGCTATCCACCTTAAACAGCGCCATTGCGCAACTGGATGACTCCTCGGGGGATGTGACCGAGCTCGCACGGGAGATTGGTGCCCTTCATCTGCTGGCGCTTCAGGCGCTGGCGCCGTTGCCTGAGTCGTTTGCTCAAGCCTATGTGAAAATGCGTGTGCTGGATGAATATGACAGTGTGGCGCGCCTGCCTGCAATTCTGCCATTGCTAACAGAGGGGGGCGACCGGGCCTTGCGTGACGCGATTGCGTTGCTGTGGCAAGACGTGCCTTCGCTGGGGCCTGACGATGGTTTTGATATCGATATGCGTGGGCACGCGCCGGTTAAGATGATGAAACTGGAGTTGGCTCAGCACGACGATGATTGGCGTGCTGAGTTTGAGGTAGCCGCACGTGATTTGCGCTATCCCGGCATTTTTGCTCACCTCGCCATGTTGTGCGAGGAGCATGGTGATTCTGCCCAGGCACGGCTTTGGTTGGAGAGGGGGGTACTGGCCCACCCTCACTCCCCGGATCTTCGTATGCTGCTGGCCGAGGCCTTGTTGGCCAGTGGGGATCGTCAGCGCGCCTTGGAGTTGGTCTGGCGTGTGTTTGAAGCTGCGCCGGAGAATCGGCGTGCACTGCGCCTTTTGGAGCGGTGCGCAGGGGATGACTGGCCCCATTGGGTGCCTCGCGTATTGGCGCTGACGCGCGGTGTGGCGCTGAACCAAGGCGAAACGCCTGGCAAGCGCAGGTGAGCGTTCTCTAGGGTTTTGCCTAAGTTGAGCGGCCAGGGGCTGACGCGCTTACAGCCCCCTCACCGCTGACTGTTCGACCGGTGAGGGGGCTGGTGTGCTGCATTCGCCCGCATGCTGGATGTTTCAGGGGGGATGCGAGCCCACATCACCAACGATAGTGTGTGCTGTACAGGCTGTTCTCTGCGTCGAAGCCTCGCTCGAAGAACTCTCCACTGCCATTTTCACGAAGCAAGAGCACGGTGCTTGATCGGGTGCCGTAGTGGGGTGCGCGTATAAAGCGCGGGGCGAGCATGCGCTCGGTGTCCAGCCCTACGCCGGTGTCGGGGAGTAGCTCATCCGGCGGTTGCTGGCGATCTGCCAGCAGCGTCCACAAGGCGTCCTGCATGTTGGCGTGCCCCAGCGCGTGAGCCAGGCACTGTCGGCCACTCAATACTTTGGGCCATGGGCTGTCAACGCTGGCGTTTGACAGCCCGTAGATACCCGGGCCGAGCTGTTTTGATGGGGCTCGATTGGAGCTGTAGTGAAGTGTAGTGCCATCCCAGTGCAGGAGGTTGAAGCCGGCATAGGCCTCGCGCTCAATTTGTTCGTCAAATTGCGTCGTGGAGAGTTCGGATAAGAGAAACGCTGTCGTGAGGTCTCCCCGCGAGCGGGCGGCTTCGGCCTTGTTGGGTTCGCGCACATTGGTCACGGCGGCAAATCGACCGTGTCGTGTCACGCCCAACCAGGTACCGCCTGCGCGCAAGTCGCGCCCGGCCAACAGTTGCGGCGTGTGCTCCCAAAAATGGGCTGGCTGACTGGGGCGCTCATAGAACTCGTCACGATTGGCGGCGACCACCAGTGTGAACTCAGGGTGCTGTCGGTAGGCAAACAAAATCAGACACATGCGGCGCTAGCCCCTTGCTGTTTGGAAAAGGCTAACGCAACAAGCACGGCCAGCGGAAGTGGGGTGGCCGTGATGATCCCTGGCCGGGCGCGAGCCGCTGGGGGCTCGCTGGGTGAGCTAGTAGCGACGGCCGCCCTGGGGTTTGGCTGGGCGTGGCTGCGCCTCGTTGACCTTCATGTTGCGGCCCTTCAGGGGGGTGCCATCCAGGGCTTTGATTGCGGCGGCGCCGTCGGCGTCGTTGGGCATCTCAACAAAACCAAAGCCTTTGGATTGGTTGGTGGCTTTGTCGATGACGATGGATGCGCGCTGCACTTCACCAAAGGCGGAAAATGCCTGGGCCAGTTCCTCGTTGGTGACACTGTATGCCAGGTTGCCTACATAGATGTTCATTCGGTTTTACTCGTATTCAGAGAGTTGTAGCTACTGCGCGATTGAGCGATCAGACGCGCTCATCACGCTGGGATCGGCCAAAACCTGCCAATCTTTCTGGGGGCACGCCCCTAACGCTTACATTGGCGTATAACCGCCTGGGGTGCAATCCTAAAATGTGCTTCTCGCGTGGCATGAATCACAAATGTGCGCATGCCACGCGGTTATCCATCAGCGGAGTGTAGTGCGCGAAGATGACAGTTCTTCGCGGCGTCCTGGGGGGGGGGTCAATCAATGGCCTGGCCTACCGGCGCCGAGCTCGCCGGGCCAAACTCCATTTCCATGTGCCCCATGGTGCCGCTAAACAGTGGCTTCTTGGGTAGTCCAAGTCGGCGCAGCCAGTAGGCAATGGGGTGATGGCCGAGCTCGGGAGCTTCGCCTCCGAGCGCAAACTTAACCTGCTTGCCGCGGGCGATACCGACGGTTTTGTAGACGCTTCCCTGGCGACAGGCCAGCGATGGCTGTTTTTGATCCTTGAGCGTACCGCTGCCCCCCAGTGGGCAGCGTAGGGAGAAGACCAGTTCGCCTTGGTCTTCAACGCGGGTAAGGAGTTGGCCGTCATCTGGGGTCACCTCCACATGGGTGTTCCATTTGGGGTAGCCCCAGATGAAGCGCCCGGCGTGCATGGTGAATTCCTGATTCACGGGCAGGTAGTGGATATAGCTGGCCAGCTTGCCTCGCAGCATGTCCCACAGCGCGCCGAGCACCGGGATGCCAGGAGCAATGCCGGGCTGGCGCACAAAAAAACTGATGCCGGCCTCGTTGTAATCGCCCAGGTCGTTGTCGATGTAGTCGACGCCCACCAGCTGCATGATGGCGACGCCGGGCCAGAACTCCACAATCTGCAGGCCGGTATCGGCGATCCACTGTTGGGCCTCGGCGGCATCCACTGCGAAGGTGGCAAACGCACTGCGAGCGTGTCGCACCCGCACCGGCAGGGGGATGCTTTTGCCGGCGATGGTGAACAGCGTGTCATCCAGTTTCTGGCAGACGAGGTCGCTCTCGGCGCCGCCTTCTTGGTGGTTGTATGGTAGGGGCAGTTGATGCGGCATGCGATTTCCCTATGTGGTAATCCGGGCTGATGGGGCGCTTTAGCTGCGCCCGATGATGAAATGCTCCCGGTAGTGGCGCAACTCGGCGATGGAGTCGCGTATGTCATCCAGCGCCAAGTGTGAGCTGCTTTTTTTGACGCCGTCCAGTACCGGTTTGTTCCAGCGCCGTGCCAGTTCTTTTACGGTGCTTACGTCCAGGTTGCGGTAGTGGAAGAAGGCTTCCAGCTCAGGCATGTAGCGGGCCAGGAATCGGCGGTCTTGGCAGATGCTGTTGCCGCACATGGGGGAGGTGCGCGGGTCCACGTGCTGGCGCAGGAATTCGAGGGTGGCCAGCTCTGCCTCGCGCTCGCTCACTTGGCTGTCACGCACCCGTTGGGTCAGGCCAGAACCGCCGTGTTGGCGCGTGTTCCATTCGTCCATGCCCGCCAGCGTTTGCTCGGACTGATGCACGGCGAACACCGGCCCTTCGGCGATCACGTTCAGCTCGGAATCGGTGACGATGGTGGCGATCTCGATGATGCGGTCACTCTCGGGCAGCAGCCCGGTCATTTCCAGGTCGATCCAGATCAGGTTGAGTTCGCGAGACATGTTGGCTCCAAGTGGCAGAATGCTGAAATGATAGCCCATTGATCTTGCCGTGCTGGGGCGAATTTTGTCACCCACGGTGGGATTCGCGCGCATTTTCAGCCATGATGGCGCAGTTATTACCAGGCCAGTGTCATCGATGAGCAAACGCAAGCTGTCCCAGCGCCAACTCGGGCGCATTCGCCATCTGCAGGAGGAGCGCGCCATCCGCGCGCGCAGCAAGGTGGAGGAGGCGCTGGCCGATGGCCAACTAGGGGCGGAGCAGGCCGGGCTGGTCATTTCGCATTTCGGCACGCAGCTGGATGTGGAGGCGGGTGATGGCGCCATCCACCGCTGTCATTTTCGCGCCAATTTGGGGGCGTTGGTGACGGGGGATGAGGTGATCTTCCGCGCTGGTGAGCCGATCGGTGTTGTGGTGGCGGTGTTGCCGCGCCGCTCCTTGCTGGAGCGGCCGGATGCCTATGGCAAGCTGCGCCCGGTGGCGGCCAACATCGACCAGATCGGTTTGGTGATCGCGCCTGAGCCGATGCCGCATGGCAATCTCATCGATCGCTATCTGGTGGCGGCGGAGCACGCCGGTATTGAGCCCTTTCTGGTGGTCAACAAAACGGATTTGGCCACGGCGGGCATTGATGAACTGGTGGATCGCTATGCGCGGGTGGGCTACCAGGTGCTGCGTGCCTCGGTGCGCGGGGCGGATGGTCTGGCGGCGCTTCAGGCGCGGCTGGATCAGCGCAATAGCGCACTGGTGGGGCAGTCTGGGGTGGGTAAGTCCTCATTGATCAAGGCATTGCTGCCCGGGGAGGATATTCGCGTCGGGCAGCTTTCCCACGCCGAGAGCAAGGGGCGCCACACCACCACCACGGCGCGTTTGTTTCGTCTGCCCAGTGGTGGCAACCTGATTGATTCCCCGGGGATTCGCGAATTCGGTATGCAGCATCTGGATGAGGAGGCCATCACCCATGGTTTTCGGGAGTTCCTGCCGCATCTGGGGCATTGTCGCTTTCGCGACTGCCGGCATCGCAATGAGCCCGGCTGCGCTCTTTTGGCTGCGGAGCTTCGCGGGGAGCTGAGTCCGGAGCGCTTGGCCAGTTACAGGCAGATGCTCGATGAAATGAAGTGATTTTCTCGTGTCAGATTGCTGAGAGCGGAATTTTCTCAAAGCACGTCTATAGTTATGGGCAAAACCTGCGTTAAATCGAACGTTCAAGCAGCCGCCCACCATGCCCACTAAGTATCCCCATAGCGCCAAGGCCTGGGCCGAGTTTCTCAATCCCCAGCGGCTGGCCGTTTCGCCTGCGGACAAGGCCATGCTGGTGAAGCAGGTGGATGATGAGTCGCTCAATCCTATCCTGCTGGCCGAGGAGCTGAAGCGTGAGCCCGCGCTGTGCTTGCTGTTGTTCAGCGAAGCCAACCGGCGCACCCGGGCCAGTGTGCAATCGCTCAAGCATGCCTTGAATCTGTTGGGCACGGCACGCATCGCGCGGATGATGGCGGATGCGCCAGACCGCGCGGCACTGAAGGTGTCTGATGAGGTGTGGGAGGGGTATCGCCAGAGTCTCAGCGGTGCCTTATTCGCGGCGGAACTGAGCCGATTGCTCAACAGCCAGGGGGATGCCCTGGGCTGGATTAGCCAACTGAGCAGCCAGGATATTGCCAAGCTCATGACAACCGAGGCAGAGGCGCTCTACTGGGCGACGCTGCTGCGGGGGGCGCCGATGTGGGCGATGTGGTTGCAGGCTTCGCCACTGATGCTGGAATGGCATGCCAGCATGAAACATGGGGAGCCGCCTGCACGGTTGGAGAGGCGCTTGTTTGGTTGTCGCCTGAGGGAGATCTGCGCCGCGACGGCCGAGGCGTGGCACTTGCCGGAAATGACCATTGATAGCTGGCAGCCCACGCCCGCCATGCTTCGTTTGTTGCCCAAGCTCGGGCGCATGGCGCGCAAAGGCGGGCATCTGCCGCCGCAACAGCAGACGCCTACCTTGGCGGCTGTCATCAGCCACGGCTTGGCCACGGCTATCGAGCATGGTTGGCATACCCATGAGACTGTGCGCCTACAGGCCGTGGTGGGGGGGTGGCTGGGCGTGTCGCCGGATGAAGGCAGCGCCATTGTGCATCAGTGGGCGGCTGAGTGTTCACGCGAACACCCTATTGATGAGTGTATGCCGCCTGCGCTGACCCTATTGCTTAGCGCGCCACAAACCCCGCCAGAGTCTCCGCGCAAAGCGATGGCTCCCCGCCAGGGCCAGCCGCTGGTGGTGCCGCCTCTGCAGGCCAGTGAGGTGCGTGCGCCGTCGCTAGACCCTATGGCGGTAGAGCAACTTTTGGCGGCCTTGGTGGCGTGTCAGTTCAAGTCGCTACCCGAGGTGTTCAAACATTGTGTTCAGGCTCTGCCGGGTGCGCTGGGGGTAGAGGGGTGCAGCATCACCATGCTGAACCGTGAGCGAACGCAATTGCGCACCTACTTTGTGGGGGGCGACATGCCGCCAGGGCTGGCGGGCTTTCAGCACATGCTGACGCCTAGCGACATCTTCAGCCGGCTGTGTGAACGGCCCTCCGGCGCGTTCATCCCGGCCGCCAAACGCGTTCAGTATCAGAAGCTGTTGCCGGACCACTTCCGCACAAGTCTGGAGCAGCGCGATTTCATGTTGATGTCGGTGTTCGTGCGCGGTAAACCTGCGGCGCTGATCTGCTGCGCCAGCCGGCAGCCCATCGACGAAGCATCCTACCCGTTGTTCAAGCGCGTCTGCACTCAGATGGGGGCCTGCCTGCAACAACTGTCAGATCGCTCGCGGGCGGGATGAGTCGAGGGTGCTAACGGGCGGTTTTGGGGGGTTAATGGATCATCCTTGCCGCTCTTATTTTGGGCTCCGCTGTCGTCCAGCATCCTATGGGATGGGCTGGTTTTAATGGCAGCGGTGCTGGGGCAGGACTCTTTGTCTGTGCTTCCTGATTGTTGCGAACACCCACCACACTCCGGTAGTGTGGGCACAGTTTTACGGAGACCTCTCATTCATGGCCGCTCGCAGTACCAAAAAAGCCGTCGATTTTGAATCCGCTCTCAATGAACTTGAGGCGCTGGTGAGTTCGATGGAGGAGGGCGACCTGTCGCTTGAGGAATCCCTGGCCGCCTTCGAAAAGGGCATCAAGCTGACGCGCGAGTGTCAATCCATGCTCAGCAGCGCCGAGCAGCGCGTGCAGCAGTTGATGGAGAAAAACGGCGAGCCCGTGCTGTCCGAGTTTGACACCGACGCCATCTGATTTATGCCCATGTCATTTCCTGTTTATCTTGAGGCCAGCCAGCAGCGGGTGAATGCGGCGTTGAGCGTGCTGTTGCCACTGGTTGACTCCGAATACGCCCCCCAGCCTACGGCTGAGCCCAGCGCGCGCCTGTTCGAGGCCATGCGCTACAGCTTGCTGAACGGTGGCAAGCGGGTGCGGCCGGTGCTGGTTTACGCCAGCGCAGAGGCGGTGGGCGAGGCCAATGCCGAGGCCCTGGATCGAGCGGCCTGTGCGCTCGAGTGCATTCACGCCTACTCGCTGGTGCACGACGACTTGCCCGCCATGGACGACGACGACTTGCGCCGTGGTTTGCCCACCTGTCACCGCAAATTTGATGAGGCCAGCGCCATTCTGGCCGGTGATGCCTTGCAGGCAGCCGCCTTCGAACTGCTGGCGGGCGTCCCGCTGCCGCCCGCTACGGCATTGCGGCTAGTGCGTGAACTGGCCGCCGCCTCGGGTGCCCGGGGCATGGTGGGTGGGCAGGCCATCGACCTGGGGGCGGTCAATCGCCAGCTGGATTTGCCGGCACTTGAGGCCATGCACCGGCTGAAAACCGGGGCGCTGATTCGCGCCAGCGCCCGCTTGGGCGGCCTGGTGGCCGGCGCCAGTGAAGCGCAGCTGGCAGCGCTGGATCGCTACGCAGAGGCCATTGGCCTGGCCTTTCAGGTGCAGGACGACATACTGGATGTCGAAAGCGATACCGCCACCCTGGGCAAGCAGCAGGGGGCCGATGCGGCGCGCAACAAACCCACCTATCCGGCACTGCTTGGCATGGCCGAGGCCAAGCTGCTGGCGGCCCACCTCACCGAGCAGGCCATCGCCGCCCTGAGCCCCTTTGGCGGCGCGGCGGAGCCGTTGCGCGGGCTGGCGCGTTTCATCGTGCAGCGGCAGTACTGACAAATACCGCACAACTGCTTGATCCTGCAGTAGAATGGCAGGACTGACACGCCATGAAGCCAGTCCGCACGATGTTCGAAGAGCTGCCACGCGAGCGCCCACGCACGCCCCTGCTTGACCTGGTCAACAGCCCGGCCGACCTGCGCCTACTCGCCGAGTCGCAGCTGGCTGATCTCGCTCGGGAATTGCGCCAGTACATGCTCTACTCGGTGGGCCAGACCGGAGGTCACTTCGGCGCGGGCCTGGGCGTTATCGAGCTGACGTTGGCCTTGCACTACGTGTTTGATACGCCCTTTGACCGTCTGGTGTGGGACGTGGGCCACCAGTGCTACCCGCATAAAATCCTTACCGGCCGGCGGGAGCAAATGCTCAGCATGCGCAAGCAAGGCGGCCTGGCGGGCTTCCCCAAACGCGAGGAGAGCGAGTACGACACCTTCGGTGTGGGGCATTCGTCTACCTCTATCTCTGCCGCTTTAGGCATGGCTCTGGGCGCGCGCTTTGAAGCCAAGGGGCGCAAAGTCTGTGCGGTGATTGGCGATGGCGCCATGACGGCGGGCATGGCTTTCGAGGCCCTCAACCACGCGGCACATACCAATGCCGACATGCTGGTGGTGCTCAACGACAACCAGATGTCTATCTCCGAGAATCACGGCGGCCTGGCCACCCACTTCTCCCGCATCTGGGCCAGCAAGACCTACAACGCGCTGCGCGAGGGCAGCAAACGCGTGCTGTCGCGCATTCCCCCCGCCTGGGAGCTGGCGCGTCGCACCGAAGAACACATGAAGGGCATGGTGGCTCCGGGCACCTTGTTCGAGGAGCTGGGCTTCAACTACATCGGCCCCATCGACGGCCACGATCTGCCGGAGCTGCTGAGTTTCCTGCGCAATATGCGCGACATGGAAGGGCCGCGCCTGCTGCACGTGATGACCAAAAAGGGCCGGGGATTCGGCCCCGCCGAGCGCGATCCGATCGGCTATCACGCCATCACCAAGCTCGAGCCCGCCGGGGCCGCGCCGAGCCCGGCGCCCAAGCCGCCCAAGTACCAGGACGTGTTTGGCCAGTGGTTGTGCGACATGGCGGCAAAAGACGGCCGTCTGGTAGGCATTACACCGGCCATGCGCGAGGGCTCGGGCATGGTGGAGTTCTCACGCCAGTTCCCAGAGCGCTACTTCGATGTAGCCATTGCCGAGCAGCATGCGGTGACGGTGGCGGCCGGCCTGGCCTGCGAGGGCATGAAGCCGGTGGTGGCGATTTACTCCACCTTCCTGCAGCGCGCCTACGACCAGCTGGTGCACGATGTGGCCCTGCAGGATCTGGACGTGCTGTTTGCCATCGATCGCGCCGGTCTGGTGGGTGAAGACGGCCCCACCCATGCGGGCAGCTTCGACCTCAGTTTCCTGCGCTGCATTCCCAACATGTTGGTGATGGCGCCCTCGGATGAAAACGAAGCCCGCCAGATGCTCTACACCGGCTTCATGCACACGGGGCCCGCCGCCGTGCGCTACCCGCGTGGCACCGGGCCGGGCACGCCGATCGAAGCGCAGATGAGCGCGTTGCCCATCGGCCAGGGGCGCCTGGTGCGGCAGGGGCAGCACATTGCCATCCTCGCCTTCGGCACCCTGTTGCATCCTGCCTTGTCGGTGGCCGAGACCTTGGGTTGCAGTGTGGCCGACATGCGTTTCGTGAAACCGCTGGACACCGCCTTGATCGACCAATTGGCAGCGCAACATGCGCTGCTGGTGACCTTGGAAGAGAACACCATCGCCGGTGGCGCGGGCAGTGCGGTGAGCGAGTACCTGGCGCAGAAAGGGGTGGTGATGCCGGTGCTGCATCTGGGCCTACCAGACTGCTTCCAGGATCACGGCAAGCACAGCGAACTGCTGAGCCAGGCGGGGCTGGATGCGACGGGTATTCAGCACGCCATCGAGAGGCGTTGGCATACCCTCCAGCAGGGGTGAGCCCCTTTATTCTGTTGCACTGGATAAGGGCGGTGTGGCCCGCCCGATTGCCATGTGCATGCGCAATTGTTCGTAGGCCGCACGGATTTCTACGAAGCGCGACTGCTCCCCACCCCGATCGGGATGATGCTCTGCCGCCAGTTTGCGATAGCGCGCGCGAACGGTTTCCCAATCGCTGTCCTGCTCCAGCCCAAGTGCATGCAGTGCCTGATCTCGCTGGCTCAGGCCGGTATAGCGGTGCCAGAAAGCGTCGAGCAACGCGTCTACCTCCGCCGAGGCGATGTGAATGTTCGACCAGTCCAGGTAGTAATCGCTCAATGTACTGCCACTGACCGGCAGGTCTGTGGGGCCGGGCTGCGGAGCCAGGTGGATGTCCAGGGTCGACACATGCAGATACCAGCCATCCAACCGCAGCGAGCGTTGCAATTCAAACAACGCATTCATCAGCATGAAATTTTTCTGAAATAAGGCGAGCTGGGGTTCCTCTGCTAGCGTGGGAATGGTCACGCCGGCGCTTTGCAGTGCCTCCATCAGTTCGTGAACGCCCCAGGTCCGCGCTTCTTGCAGCAAGTTCAGCAGTGGGGCCGCCAGAGGATTCAGATACATACGCAGGTCTCCATGAACGCCATCACAGATCATAGAGCAGCCAAGGCTGGCGCGAGGAAAAAGACGGCAACAGCGGCTACAGTTAATCTACACCCCTCAACTAAAGCTGTTATCCATGCGCACTCATACCCTTCTGGCGGCGGCTGTTGGCATCTCCATTCTGGCCATCGCGATCTGGCAATTGGGCACCCCGCTGACGGATGGCGCTCCAGAGCAGGCCGCCAATCAGCGGCCGGCAGACCTCCCCGAGCGCTTGGATCTTCCTGCTCCGCCGCCCGCCGTGGCGACGCCCCTGGAAAAATCATCGCCTAATTCATCCATGGAGAGCGCGGGTGTTCCCCCTGCGGCGGCTTGGCAAGCCGGCACTGCGCCCGCCAGCATCTCGCTAAGCAACAAGATTACCCAGCGGAGTGCTGTGCGCGTAGATGAAGCCCTTATGGCGAAGCTTGAGCCTGGCGACAGCGTCGAGATGGCCTTGCCGGACGGACTCAACGTGCAGGCAAAAGTGGAGCGGGTGGAAACCAGTCTAAATGGTGACCGCAGTTGGTTTGGGCGCGTGGATGATGCCAGTGGTGACTACCCGGTGGTCTATACCCAGGGTAAAAATAGCGCTTTTGCCACCATCACGACGTCCAGTGGCAGTTATACCTTGGAAACAACTGGCGGGGCTGGCTGGGTATACCAGAATCCCCCGGAGCCCGTGTTGGTTAAACCGGGATCCACAGATTACAAGCTACCAAACTCGCAACACTGAACTATACTCGTTAGTGAACACAAACCCGCGGCGCTTTAAAGGATGCGCACCGGCTTAGGCCGGGAAGCCAGGACGGCGAACCCTTGGTAAAGGCTACGGGATAACCCCTATGAAAAAAACCATGCTTGTTGCTGGTGTTCTTGCCAGTGCTCTGAACACGCTTCCTGCCAACGCGGCACCCGCCCAGATCGATGTGTTGGTGCTCTATACGCCAGGCACGGCAGCTCGCTATGGTGGCAATCCCGCGACGCGCTTCAACCACTTGATGGGTGTCTCCAACCAGATTTATCTGGATAGCCAGGTCGACGCCAAGTTGCGCATGGTGGGGGCGGTACAGGTCAATTATCCCGATACAGGCGATGCCAGTGTCGCTCTGGAGGACATGACCTACCGCAAGAATGCGGCTTTCGCCAATGTCGAGACCTTGCGCCAGCAATATGGTGCCGACATGGTGGTGCTCTACCGCCCCTACCACAGCAGTCACAATAGCTGTGGCATCGCCTGGGTGGGGGGCTATAACAGCAATGGTAATTTCTCCAGGCCGACAGACAAGAATTATGCTTTTGCCCATGTCGCCTCGGATACCTGTGGCGATTACGTGACTGTGCACGAACTCGGGCACAACATGGGGTTGACCCACTCCCGCCGGCAGGATGGCCGCGGTGGGACTTTCCCCTATGCGTTGGGGCACGGTGAGTACGGTAAATTCACCACCATCATGGCCTACCAATCTGCCTTTGGTGTCGATTATGTGGCAGGCAAGGTCTACAAGTTCTCCAACCCCGCACTGACCTGCGCGGGGCGGCCTTGTGGCGTGAGCAAGGCCGATGCAACCAATGGTGCAGATGCCGCCTATACCCTCAATATCGTTGCCCCCCAAGTGGCCGGCTTCCTGCCGCAGAAAGTGGCTGGCAGTGGCGTGACGCCTGGCCCGCGCACCGAGAGCCCCGAGTTGGTGGAGCTGCGCAAGCAGTTGCTCACTGCTCGGCAGACAGAAACCATGGTCAACCAGAACCTGGCGAATGCGCAAAAGGCTCTGCAGGCGAAGCAAGCGCAGATCAGCACGGCTCAAACCAGCTATAACACTGCTGTGCAGGGGGCCCAGTCGGCATACTCGGCAGTGGTGAAAGCGGCTGCCAGTTATCAGAGTGCGGTGCAGCGCAGGAGTCCTGCGGCGAGCCTGAGAACGCTCTATACCAGTTATATGCAGGCTGTGCAGGCATACAACACACGCGTTGACGCAGTGAATAAGGCTATCGCCGGGCTTAATGCCTTCCGCCCCCTGTATGATGCGGTCAATGCGGCATCAGCCCAACTCAATCAGGTGCGCACGCTGATTGGCCAACTTCAGGCGCGCATAACCGCTCTGGGTGGGTGATCCCCGGCTGTTGTTAAGGGCGGTGGATGCGCTGCATCCACGCTCTTGGGCCGCGAGAAGCGGGCGGGGGGATCAGGCGAATACCTGCTCCTCCCGTTTGGTTGATGGCGCTGTGGACTGACGTGGCGTGTTCTGGCCCTTGACAATGAAGCGTGTCATGCGCCGGCTGACCATATTGTATTCCCTTGTAGGTTCTCCTTCGGTGCTTAAGTGAGGGTAGCGCTGTATCACCGCCAGTGTGGTGACTTGCCCTATCAGTTTGGCGATGGCGTGCCCTAGGCAATAATGGGCGCCCACGCCAAACGGCATGGATTTCTCCAGATTGGTGCGCAATGGATTGAACTGCTCGGGCTCTGGGAACACCTCTGGGTCCCAGTTGCCAATGCTCATCATGATTTGCACAATCTCGCCGCGTTTTATCTTCTGGCCCTGGATCTCGAGATCTTCCAACGCAAAGCGGAAGAAGCCCCGGTGGCCAAAACTGTTCCAGCGCAGGGATTCATCCATCACCGCCTGCACCTGCTCGGGGTGCTCTGCCAGCCAGGGGCCCCACTGCGGGTTCTTGGCCAAGGCATAGAAGATGTGCAGCATATAGTCGAAGGTGGTGTCGACACCGGCCGCCAGCAGTGAACCCACCAGTGCCAAGGCCTCGTTTTCGGTGATCCGCTCACCCTCTTCGATATGGTTGATGAGGGTGGACATGAAGGTGTCGTCGGGCTGCTTGCGCTTCTCTTCGAATTGCCGGCGCAACTGGGCGATACCGCGCTCTGCACCTGCCACATCGGGTTGGGATGAGGAGTCAAAGGCCGAGATGATGGCGTGGCCGAGGTCGGCGAAGTCGGTGCGGGCACTGGGCGGTATGCCGAAGTAGATGGCCATCGCATCGATGGGAATTTCCCGGCACAGGGTGACCATGTCGATCTCGCCCGCGCGGTCGCATTCGTCCAAGCGGCGCTGCACCATCTGCTCGATCTCCGGCCGTGCCGCCGCCACATAACGCGGGGAGAAGGCGGGCGACACCAGCCGGCGCACGCGCATGTGGTCTGCCGGGGCCAACGACATGAGCAGATTGTCCAGCACCTTGTCCAGTTCGCTGTGGGCTTCGCTTTGCGGCGCGAACATCCAGTTGCGGAAGGAGAGGCTCAGGCGATCATCCCGCAGCCACTGAGTCAGCTCGGCGTGAGTGCCGGACACATGCCAGCCGAGGGTATGAGGGGACCAGAATACCGGGCGCTCATCCCGCATGCGCATCAAGGTGGGATAGGGATCTTCAAGAAACTTCAGGCTGCGGGGTTTGTACGCGGGGAACAGTGGTTTGGTGACCAGGCTGCGCAGCATGTAGCCGCCGATGGCTAGTTTTTGGGACAGGCTCAGCTTCATGGGGAAAACTCCAGGCGTACATCGCAGGGGGCACACAATCATGCTGTGAGCATGGGTGCCGAGGTGCATATAGGGCATGCTAACACAGGCATTGCCGACGCTTTGCGCTAGACACCTTTCCTGAACGAATAGAAATGGACGGCTGATCCACGGTCATGGGGAAACCGCTGTCTATACTTTTTATTAGTTCCGGTTGATGACAGTGAGCGCCCCCATGCCCGAGTATCACGCCCCACTGCGCGACATGCGCTTCGTGTTGTTCGAACTGCTGGACTCCGCCGGCCACTACGGCAGGCTCAACCTGGAGGCCGAAGTCACGCCAGATCTGGTGGACGCGATCCTCGAAGAGGCGGGGCGCTTCGCCGGCGAAGTGCTGTCGCCGCTGAATGCCGTGGGCGACGAGGAGGGCTGTCACTGGAGCCCGCAAGGCGTCACCACGCCGACCGGCTTCAAGCAGGCCTACCAGCAATTCGTGGACGCCGGCTGGCCTGCCATGACTGCCGCGGTGGGCGAGGGCGGTCAGGGCCTGCCTGAGTCGGTCGGGGTGGCGGTGCGCGAGATGATGGGCTCGGCGAACTGGGCCTGGGCGATGTATCCCGGTCTCTCCCATGGTGCGGTGAAGACCGTCTCCCACCACGGCAGCGAGGAACAGAAACGCAAATACCTGGGGCATCTGGTGGATGGCTCCTGGACCGGCACCATGTGCCTGACCGAGCCCCATTGCGGCACCGACCTGGGCTTGCTGCGCACCCGGGCAGAGCCCCAGGCCGATGGCAGCTACAAGGTCACCGGCACCAAGATTTTCATCTCCGCCGGCGAACACGACATGGCGGAAAACATCGTGCACATCGTGCTGGCGCGGCTACCGGATGCACCTGCCGGCACCAAGGGCATCTCGCTGTTCATCGTGCCGAAGTTCCTGGTGGAGGAGGATGGCGGCCTGGGTGCCCGCAACCAGGTGCAATGTGGCTCGCTGGAAAAGAAAATGGGCATCAAGGGCTCCGCCACCTGCGTGATGAATTTTGATGGCGCCACCGGCTACCTGATTGGCCCAGCCAATCGCGGTCTCAACTGCATGTTCACCTTCATGAACACGGCCCGGCTGGGCACCGCCCTGCAGGGCTTGTGTCATGCCGAATCGGCTTTTCAGGGCGCCATCAAATACGCCCGGGAGCGCCTGCAGATGCGCTCCATCTCTGGCCCCAAGAACCCCAATGGCCCGGCCGATCCCATCATCGTGCATCCGGATGTGCGGCGCATGCTGCTGACCCAGAAGGCCTTTGCCGAGGGCTTGCGCGGCTTCCTGTTCTGGCTGGCGCAATATGTGGACGTGGCCGAGCACTGCCCGGATGAAAGCGCCCGCAAGGACGCCGAAGACATGCTGGCGCTGCTCACCCCCATCGCCAAGGCCTTTGGCACCGATGCCGGCTTTGAGGCCGCCAATCACGGTGTGCAGGTCTATGGCGGGCACGGCTATATCCGCGAATGGGGCATGGAACAGATCGTGCGGGACGCCCGCATCAGCATGCTCTACGAGGGCACCAACGGCGTGCAGGCGATGGACCTGATCGGGCGCAAGGTGCTGGGCTCGGGCGGCCAGTTGCTGCTCAAGTTCACCGGCATGATCGAACAATTCTGCGCCGCGCACAGCGAAGACAACATGCGCGAATTCGTCGAACCGCTGCAGGCTCACGCCAAGGAATGGGTGGAGCTTACCGGCAAGATTGGCGAGCGCGCCCTGCAGAATGCCGATGAAGCGGGGGCCGCCTCGGTGGACTACCTGCAGTACTCGGGCTACGTCACCCTGGCCTATATGTGGGCGCGCATGGCGAGCATCGCCCTCGCCAAGCACGCCGAAGGCGAGTTCTACCAGGCCAAGTTGAACACCGCGCGCTTCTACTTTGCCCGCCTGCTGCCGCGGGCGCGCTCACATGCCGCGTTGATGCTGGCCGGGGCCGACAATCTGATGACCATGGCCGATCAACAATTCACCCTGCACATCTGAGGACGACATCGATGGACTACCGTGCACCCCTGAGTGACATGCGCTTCCTGTTGTTCGATGTATTCGGCGCCGAGCAGTTGTGGCAACGCCTGGGGCTGGAGGATTTGGGCCGGGAGCTTGCCGACAGCGTGTTGGACGAGGCCGCCCACATCACCGAGAAACTCATCGCACCACTGAACCTGCCGGGGCATGAGGAGGGCGTGCGCTGGCACGAGGGCGCCGTCTCCACCCCCAAGGGCTTTGCCGAGGCCTGGCGCACCTGGGCCGAGGGTGGCTGGGTAGGGTTGTTTGGCGATCCCGCCTACGGCGGTCAGGGCTTGCCCAAAACCCTCACCGTGCTGGTGGAGGAGATGCTGCAGTCCGCCAACAACAGCTTCTGCCTGTATTCCATCCTCACCGCCGGCGCGGCCCTGACCCTCAGTACCCACGCCCCTCAGCTGCTGCGCGAGCGCTACATCCCCAAGCTGCTCAGCGGCGAGTGGGCGGGCACCATGTGCCTCACCGAACCCCACTGCGGCACCGATCTCGGCATCCTGCGCACCCGGGCCGTGCCCACCGCCCAGGGGACCTACAGCCTCTCTGGCACCAAAATCTTCATCACCGGCGGTGAGCAGGATCTCACCGACAACATCATTCACCTGGTGCTGGCGCGGCTGCCGGATGCGCCGCCAGGCACCCGGGGCATCTCGCTGTTTCTGGTGCCCAAGTACATGCCCAACGACGACGGCAGCCTGGGGCCGCTGAACGGCGTGCACTGTGCCCGGGTGGAGCACAAGATGGGCATCAACGCCTCCGCCACCTGCGTGATGAACTTCGATGGCGCCCAGGGCTACCTGATCGGTGAGCCCCACCGCGGCCTGATGGCCATGTTCACCATGATGAACTACGAGCGCCTCACCGTGGGCATACAGGGCCTGGGCTGTGCCGAGTCGGCCCTGCAGAAGGCCCTGCACTACACCCGCGAGCGCCTGCAGAGTCGCGCTCCCGGCGCGGCGGTGATGCCGGCCAAGGAGGCCGACCCGATCATCGCCCTGCCCGATGTGCGGCGCATGCTGCTGACCCAGAAGGCCTGGGTGGAGGGCATGCGGGCCCTGGCCATGCACGTGGCGGTGTTGCTAGACACCGCCAAATACTGTGAGGGAGATGCCCGCGCCCGCGCCGAAGAACAGGTTGCCCTGTTCACTCCGTTGGCCAAGGCATTCATCACCGATCGCGGCTTCGATAGCTGCGTGCTGGCCCAGCAGTGCTTCGGTGGTCACGGCTATATCCGCGAGTGGGGGGTGGAGCAGTTGGTGCGGGATGCCCGCATTGGCCAGATTTATGAAGGTACCAACGGCGTGCAGGCCTACGACCTGCTGGCGCGCAAGATCCTGCACAACGACGGCCACAGCATGCGGGATTTCCTGGCCGAGGTGCGTGCCCAGATGGCGTCCTGCCCGGGCGAGTTCGATACGGCACTGACGGACGCACTGCTTCAATTGGAGCAGCTCACCGACTTTGTGGTGGCCGAGGCCAAGCGTGACCCGGCCCTGGCGGGGGCCGCCTCGGTGGACTACCTCAACGCCTTCGGGCTGGTGGCGTGTGCCTGGTTCTGGTCTCGCATGGCGCAGGCGGCGGCAGGCGGCCCGATGGCAGACAGCAAACTGTCCATTGCCCGGTTTTATTATGCCAAGCTGTTGCCTCAGCTCCACGGCTTGGTCACCACGGTGCGTGCGGGGAGTACCTGCTTGATGAGCGAGGCGGCGGCTGCACTTGATCTATAGCCGTTGGCTCATGGCGGTTATGCGGTGCGAATGGCGTGGCTGCAGATCAGGGGGCGAGGGCTAGGCAGCCTCGCTGCCGGTTGGGTATAATTGGATATGCTTCATGAGAATGCCTTGAAGCGCATCGGTCGGAGTGTGGCTCAGTCTGGTAGAGCACTGCCTTCGGGAGGCAGGGGTCGGAGGTTCGAATCCTCTCACTCCGACCAATTTTCCCCTTTTCCCCCTCCCTGTTGACATCCGCGTCCCGCTGGTAACAGCATGTGGCATGAAACTCTGCTCGGGATGTACGCCATGGTGATTCGCCTGTTAGCCATCTGTGCACTGCTCACCCTGGGAGCATGCGCCTACGACCCCGTGGTTAGCGATTACGAGCCAGGGCGGGATTTCAGCCAGCTCAGCAGTTATGCCTGGTTGCCGGAGGCTGAGCGCCGGGTGGCCGACCCCGTGGCGGACAACGCGCTGATGGGCTCCCGCGTGCGTGTCGCGGTGGATCAGGCGCTTGAGGCGAGAGCCTTCCGGCCGGTGTCGCAAGGTGCTGAACCAAGCTTTTATGTGAGCTACATGGTGTCGATGGCCACCAAGGTGGATGTGCAGGCCACGCCAGCCGTGGGCGGGGTACATCCGTGGGGCGGGTGGGCGCTGGCAAACGATGTGTGGCTCAGCGAATATCAGGCACTGACGCTGGTGGTGGATGTGCTTGAACCTCGGAAGAAGCATTTGATCTGGCGCGGTAGCATGGAAATTCGCTTTGATGAGCGCAGTTCCCCCGAGCATCGCGCCGAGCGCATTCGCAAAACGGTTGACCGCATCCTGGCCAAATTCCCTCCTGGCGTTCCGGCGCCCTAAGCTTAGGGAATCTCGGAATAAGTCCAGCATCGCCTTCAGGGGGGTTCAGAGCTTAGTTAGCTTGTCTGGCTCGCGCCGAGCTGTGGGGCTGTCGGCGCATGTCTCCCGCACGGCCGCTTCTGATCTGCCAGCCATCGCCTATTCTACTTACTAGGCGCGCGCATTTTTCGGGGGGGCTGCCCATGCTGAGTACGGAACGATGCGGACACACCGCGGTGTTGCGGCTGGACAACCCGCCCGCCAATACCTGGACTTCAGCCTTGCTACTGGGCCTGCGCGATGAGCTATGTGCGTTGCAGGCGGATCGTGATGTCTATGCACTGGTGGTTAGCGGAGCGGGCGAGCGTTTTTTTTCCGCCGGGGCTGATCTCAAACAGTTTGCCGACGGTGACCCCGCACGCGCGGATGTGCTCGCAATGCAATTTGCCGACGCATTTGGGGCTCTTGCGGGCTTTCGCGGTTTGAGTATCGCCGCCATCAATGGCTATGCCATGGGGGGCGGCTTGGAGTGGGCTTTGGCCTGTGATCTGCTGGTCGCAGAAGAGCATGCCGTGCTGGGGTTGCCTGAGGTGTCTGTAGGTTTGCTGCCCTGTGGTGGGGGGACCCAGCGCCTGTCCATGCGGGTCGGTGCCGGATGGGCCCGCCGCATGGTGTTGTGTGGGGAGCGCCTCGATGCGCATCAGGCATTAGAGTTGGGATTGGTGGATCTGGTTGTGCCGCGTGGTCAGGGGCTGACCGCTGCGCTGGATTGGGCCGCCCGCGCTGCATCGCAGAGCCCAGCGGCGCTAGCGGCGGCCAAAGATTTGCTGGCGCAGGCAGAGAGTGGCGTACCCGCATTGTGTTACGCCAGAGAGCGAGGCCCTTTCGTATCATTGTTTGGTTCGATTGATCAGCGGGAGGGGGTGGCCGCCTTCTTGGAGAAACGTCGTCCGCAATGGAAGAACCAATAATTATGAACGATGCACCTGTTGTTTTTTCCGAGCTGCCAACGCGCCAGGGCGGGGTAGTCGGCATTGCGACCCTGAATGCCCCGGCGGCACTGAACGCGATTAACCTGGAAATGGTCGATGCGCTGTATGCGCGGCTGGCTGCCTGGCGGGATGATGAGCGAATTCTTGCGGTCTGGTTGGAGGGGGGGGGTGACCGGGCCTTTTGCGCCGGCGGTGATGTGGCCAGGGTATACCGCGAACAACAAAAGGCTGTTCGCGGGCGCAGCGATTACGTGAGTGATTTCTTTTCGCGGGAATACAGGCTCGACTACCTGATTCATACCTATCCCAAGCCGCTGCTTTGCTGGGGGGCTGGTATCGTCATGGGCGGTGGGATTGGCTTGATGGTGGGGGCGCAGCAGCGCATCGTCACCGAGACTAGCCGGCTCGCGATGCCTGAAATCAACATTGGTCTCTATCCCGACGTAGGGGGGAGTTGGTTTTTAAACCGTATGCCTGGACATACCGGTTATTTCTGTGCCCTAACAGCGGCGCAACTCAATGCGGCGGATGCGCTTTTCGCGGGGCTGGCAGACCGCTTTATTGAAAGTCACCGCAAGCTTGATGTCTTGAATGCGTTGTCCGTGCTGCCCTGGTCAAAGGTGCCGGCAGAAAACCGCATTTTGGTGGCCCGATGCCTGCAGCAAATGGAAGATCGCCGTGGGCTGGAAGAATCTCGCCTGCGCAAATACTATGACCTGATTGATGCTGCCTGTAGGCAGCCTACCCTGCACGAGAGCGTGGAGCAGATTAAACAACTTCACGCCGACGACTGGTTACAGCGCGCTGCGCACACGGTGCAGGCCGGCTCGCCTCTGACGGCTTGTGTGATTCATCGCCAATTGAGGCAGGGTCGCCACATGTCGTTGTGGGAGGTGTTTGGCATGGAGCTGGTATTGTCCTGCAATATGGTGGAAGAGGGAGAGTTCATGGAAGGGGTGCGTGCCCAATTGATCGACAAGGATCGGCAACCGCATTGGCGCTATCGCAGCGTTGCCGATGTGCCGGTGGCGTTGGTGGACCGTCTGTTTTCGGCGGCCAGCTCCCGCCGGCGGCGCAGGTAGGCAGGGCGATATGGCGAGAGCGTTGTTGACAGGGTTGTTGTTGTGGTCGTGTTGGGCCGTGGCGGGGCCCCGCATAGAAGTGCAGGGGTTGTTTGATGGCCGCGCCGCGTTGGCGGTTGATGGGCAACCGCGCCTGCTGCGGGTGGGGCAAACCAGCCCCGAAGGGGTTAGGCTGGTCTCTGCAACACCGAGGGCCTGCACGGTTGAGGTGGATGGGCAAAGCCAAGAATTGACGCTGTCGCGACGCATCGCCAGCAGCTTCGACGCGCCAGACAGGCGTGAAACCAGCATTGCAGGTAACCAGGGGCGTGAATACCGCACGGTTGCCACGCTGAATGGTCAACAGCTCAGTGTGTTGGTGGATACCGGCGCCACCAGTGTGGCCATGAATGATGGGGCGGCTCGCCGCATTGGGCTGGATTATCGCTTGCGTGGAGAGCGTACGTCGGTGGAGACGGCCAGTGGTATCGTGCCAGCGTACCGCATCATGCTGGATACCGTGTCAGTGGGCGGTGTGCAGGTGCGTCAGGTCGAAGCCATGGTGATGGAGGGAGGGTTCCCCAGCGAAGTGTTGCTCGGCATGAGCTATCTGGGGAAAGTCGAAATGCAGGAGCGGGGCGGCATCCTATTCCTGCGTGACAAGCACTGAAGGGTGCTACCTGCGTGACGAGCTTGCAAGGCAACGGCGCAACGCCTCAGATTGCGATACAATAGCCGGCTTGCCGCTGTATCTGGAGGAGATGCCCGTGCCGGTCCGCTACGTCGAAACCGCTAGCCTGCCCACCCCTTGGGGGGTGTTCGACATGCATGGCTTTGAAGCGGGCGGCAAGGAGCACGTCGTGCTCTCCATGGGCGATCTGCGCGAAGGTGGGCCGGTGTTGGCGCGCATCCACTCCGAATGCTTGACCGGTGATGCCCTGTTTAGTCAGCGTTGTGACTGCGGGGCTCAGCTTGAGTCTGCTCTGCGGCGCATCGCAGATGAAGGGCGCGGCGTTTTGTTGTACCTGCGCCAGGAAGGCCGGGGCATTGGCCTGCTCAACAAAATTCGCGCCTACAAACTCCAGGATCAGGGCGCGGATACGGTTGAGGCCAATGTGCAATTGGGCTTTGGCGCCGATCAGCGCGATTACAGTATCTGCAAGTTCATGCTGGACCATCTGGGTGTTGGATCAGTCCGCTTGATGACCAACAACCCTCGCAAAGTACAGGCCCTGGAACAACTCGGGGTTGAGGTGGCTGAGCGGGTGCCGATCCAGGTGGGGCAAAACCCTCACAATGAACGCTATCTCACCACCAAGGCGGGCAAGCTGGGCCATATGATGCACGGCAATGACTAAGGAACCTCTGAATAACTCCATCAAGGCGATGATGGCTAGGCAAAATCATGCGAGCCGGAGCGCAGCGGAGA
>CAZYQX010000026.1:0-47656 GCA_964649985.1 uncultured Pseudomonadales bacterium
GATCTGCCGACGTGTTCGCGCGGATGCATGAACATCCTCAAAAATAATAGCAACGGCGGTGGTGAAATTGTTGCGGCGGGTCATGGTGGTGTGCAGGAAACGCTCGTAATGGCCGAGGTCCAGGTCAGTCTCGGCGCCATCTTCGGTCACGAAGACCTCGCCGTGCTGGAAGGGACTCATGGTGCCCGGATCCACGTTGATGTAGGGATCCAGCTTCATCATGGTCACCTTCAGGCCCCGGGCTTCCAGGATGGCGGCCAGGGACGCAGAAGCAATGCCTTTACCCAGCGACGAAACCACGCCGCCGGTGACGAAGATAAAACAGCTCATGTAACGCCTATCAACGGTTCAGTTGAAGCGGAAGCACGGACGCTACGCGACCGGCAAAAGGATGGGGGAACAGTTTACTCAAAGACCACTCAGGTCTCAATGTCGGGGGGTGGGAATAGTGGTCATGGGGGGCGCTTGATTGCCTCTTCGCCCCCTCTTCCTTTTAGGCCGCGCCCTTGCGGATGCGGTACACGTAGCGCTCGCCTTGCTCCTCCGCCAACAGCAGCTCGTGCCCCAAAAAGGCACAAAATTTGGGCACATCGCGCTGAGTCGAGGGATCCGTGGCCAGTACTTCCAGCACTTCGCCCGGCGCCATCTCGCGGATCTTGTTGTGCAGCATCATCACCGGCTCCGGGCAAAACAGTCCGGTGGCATCCAGAATCAGGTGCGGGCTATCAGTCATCGCGTTCTCTCTGGCTGTTCTTCAGACCAGCACCAGGTGCCCGGTCACTTCTTCTCGATCATGATAAAGCTGCTTGAAGCGCAGCGTGCATTTCACACCCTGAGCCGCCAGGCGCTCTTCGATGAGGGCCTGGCACTTCTGCAACTCCTCGAAACGCTTTTTCATCGGCAGCTTGAGGTTGAAGATCATCTCCCGGGCCAGGCGCTGCTCGCCCCAGCGCGCCACCAGGTCCGCCACCCGGGAAGGGCGATCGACAATGTCGCACACCATCCACTGCACCGGCCGCTTGGGGCGAAACAGGAAACCATCTTCACGCAAGTGTGTGACCTGCCCCGAATCCATCAGGTCTTCGTTCATGGGGCCATTGTCCACCGCCTGCACCAGCATGCCGCGATTCACCAACTGCCAGGTCCAGCCCCCTGGCGCGGCACCGAGATCCACACCATGCATGGCCACCGCCAACCGCGTATCCCACTCCTCGCGGGGAATGAACCAGTGCCAGGCCTCCTCCAGCTTGAGGGTGGAGCGGCTGGGGGCCGCAGAGGGGAAGCGCAGGCGCGGAATCCCCATCGGCCAGGGTGAGGAGTTCTGTACCGGGGTCTGCCCCCAGTAGCAACGATCGCCCGCCAACCACAGCGCCTGCCAGCGCCCGGCGGCCTCGGCCTCCACCAGCCCGGCCCGCTTGAGCCCCTCCTCCAGTGGACGCGCCAGTTTGCGGCACAGCACCGAAAGTTCTTTGCCATCGTTGGTGTCCGGAGTCTCCAGCCAGGGCAACTGGGCCGCCGGCAGGCCGGCGGAACGCTCAAGCAAGGGGCCTACCCGGTCGGTGACCGGCAAGCTGCTCAGCAGCGGCATGGCCGCGAACCATTGGCGCACAAACACCAACTGATCAAAGCGTTGGCGACGCAACAGCTCCACCACCGCACCGGGAGTGTGGCTCACCCATACCAGATGGGCCTCGTCCTCCCGCGCCTTGATGTAGCCACTCAGCCCCAGGCGCGTGGCGGCCGCCTGAATCTCCGCCGCGGCCTCCTTCTCAAAGCCTGCTCGGCAGTGCACCACCAGGTGATCGAAGGCCTCTTCAGCGCCGCTTAGAAATAATCGTGCAGGATTCTGTCTGCTCATCGAAGACTATGGCCGCCTCATTGCGCTTGAGTTGATGCAGGATCTGGGCGACCTTGCGCTCCAGGGAGATCTCGACCTCCCCATAATCGGTGCCCTCACGGGTGATGAACTCCTCAATCACACCGCGCAGGGCATCGTCTGACAGCGACTGCCAGGGTACTTCCAAGGGCTCGATCACGACAATTTCTCGCGCACCGAGACCACCTTGTCGTCCATGCTCTGATCCCGGTCCGTGCGGGTACCCAACTTCATGGTGGTGGTCACCCGGGGCGCCCCCATGGCGTGCACCGCCTCATGGCAGGCCTTCACCGCCGCCATCACGGCATCCCATTCACCTTCAATGTTGGTGCCGTAGGCGTGCAGGCTGGCGTTAAGCCCGGCCGCCTCCAGCACCCGCTGACACTCGGCAATATAGGGCGACAACGACACCCCGACACCAATGGGCACCACACACAGATCAACGATCACTTTCATAGGCATCCACCCGCATGGCGGCACAGCAAAGCCGCATTATACTGTGCAAAACTCACAAGCAAGGATTTGTTCATGCTCAGCACCTGCGTAATTACCTTCGCCGGCCCCGACCGCCCTGGTCTGGTGGAGAGCTTGGCCAAGACGGTGGCCGCCAACGGGGGCAACTGGCTGGAGAGCCGCCTGGCCCAAATGGCCGGCCACTTCGCTGGCGTGGTGCAGGTGCAAGTGCCTTCAGACAAGGCCGCCCCCATGAAGCAAGCCCTGCTGGCCCTCAATGGTGAGCACCTGACCCTGCACGTGGAGGACGCCCACGCCGCCGCCAGCGATGCCCCCACGGCGGTATTTTCCCTGAGCCTGATCGGCCAGGACCGCCCCGGCATCATCCACGAAGTCTCCCAGGCCCTGGCTCAGCGCAAGATCAATGTACGGGAATTGAGTTCAGGCGTTTCCAGCGCCCCCATGTCGGGCGAGCCACTGTTCAACGCCACCGTGCTGATCGAAGTGCTGGAAGGGCACGATGTGGATGAACTGCACGGCACTCTCGGCGCCATCGCCGACGGATTGGCGATGGACATCACCTTTGAACGCAGCCAGATCTAACACCTGGCCATGGCCGCAGGGATGCGGCCACCACAACACCGGGCGACACCGCCGGTATCAGCGCACCAGACGGCTCAGCGCATAGGCCACGCCATCATCCTCCACCGAGCGGGTGACGAAGTTGCCACAGGCCTGCACATCGGGTTTGGCGTTGGCCATGGCCACGCCCACCCCCGCCAGCCGCAGAAAATCCTTGTCGGAGCCACCATCACCAAAAGCGATGACCTGCGCAGGGTCGAGCCCCTGGCGGGCCACCAGCAGATCAAACGCAGAGCGCTTGCAGGCCTCCTGAGACACCACGCTGGAAAACACGATATCGGCATGGCGCGCACCGTAGCCCGTGGCAAAGGTGAGTTGGGGCAGGCGCGCCATCACACGCTCCAGCAGCTTGCGCTCGCGCTCCTGATGCGTCACCAGCAACATTTTGTAGATGGGTTCAGAGGCGGCCAAGGCCAGCAAGTCAGCCTCAAGTGGCAAGCGCCCCATGTATTCGGCATGCACCGCACTGAAGGGGTGCTGAGCCGCAACAAAGTAATCATCCAGGGTATAGAGTTCGATATATATCCCCGCTTCCCCGGCCACCCGCACCAGTGCTTCAACATCCTCACGTGGCACCGTGCGCCCCATCAGCAGGGTATCGTCCGCAGGATCTATCAAAGCCCCTCCGGTAAAGAAACACCCTGGCCACCACAGCCCGAGCGCCTCGATGATCGGCCGGGCAGAAAAATACGGCCGCCCCGACGCCACAGCTGTCTTCACCCCCATAGACTGGATACGCGCTATTTCGCTGCGCAAGGCCTCACTGGGCACGCCACTTTTACCCAGCAGCGTGCTGTCGATATCAAAAAATGCCAGGCGAATATCAGAATGCGGCAGATCGGCATCTGCCACCAGATCAAGCTGAACAGTCATGGTTTCTCGCGACAGGAACCGCCCGAACAGGCGGCTCGCACTTTATCAAGACGACAGAAAAGAGGTCTGAACCCAGCTCGAGGCGGCCGTAGGCTCAATGAGCACACGCCGGGCACAGCTCAAATACACACCTCAGGCGAACATGGAATCCCGGGACCACTCACAACGCACCTGGAAGCTGCCTTTTTGCGGCTCATGAAAGCCGTCTTCGCACTCCCAGACAAAGGTGTGAACACCCGAATGCGGGGTTTGCAAATGCACCTTGGCAGTCACCCAGTACATGCGCCGCAACAAGGCCTCAAACTCCGACAGCCAGGATTCCCACTCGTATTCCACCGCCCGATAGGCGGCACCGAAATGCACCACATCGGTACTGGTGGCCCCCAGCTCAACAACACCCCCCGGGGGCGCAAACATCTCGCGATTTAGAAACTGCGGCCACTCGTCCAAACCGGGCAAGCCAAGCATGGCGCCGCGATTCACATCGCGATGGTTGCGCATTTCCTCCGGCGAAGCATTGGCCAGCAGGACGTCCTCAATGACGCCGTAGACGATGGATTCACTCATGATGCAGTAACACAGGTGGGTTTAGAGGATAGTACCCGATCGCCCCACCAGAAGAAAACGGGCTTACATGATGTTCATCACAGAAGCCGGGAATTGCCCCCCGCTATACGCCCCTTTCAACCGCTCCGCCGCCCTCAGGCAACCGCCTGCCGCGCATGCAACCCGACCAATTGCTCACTCAAGCACCACAAGCCGGCGGCGGCCTGGTCATCCAGCGCCCACAGCAGTGGCGTGGCCGGTTTGCAATCCACATAGTACTCACCGCTGACCCCTTCAACCTCGGGTGAGGTGGCCAAGTAGACCGTCGTGCGTGCGCCTTGCTCACTGTCCAGCACAAAGGGGCGCACCATATTGGCGACAAAGCGGCCAAACCAGCCGGTATTCATGCCAAACTCGGTACCTACCACTCCAGGGTGAAGACAGTTAGCCGTAACGCCCGTCCCCTTCAGCCGGCGAGCAAGTTCACGGGTGAAGAGAATATTGGCCAACTTGCTGTGGCCATACACCACCAGCGGCAGGAAGCGCTTGTGGGCCCAGTTGTAATCCTCCAGGTCAATACCCGAGGTGGCAAAGCCGTGGGCCAACGAGGCGACATTCACGATCCGCGCCCCCGGGGTAGCCAGCAGTCGAGGCAATAACAGCGCGGTTAAGAGGAAGGGCGCCAGGTGATTGACGGCAAAGGTCAGTTCAATGCCGTCCTGCGACAAACGGCGCTCACTATTGATCTGCCCCGCGTTGTTAACCAGCAGATCGAGCCGCGGCTCAAGCGACAGAAAGCGCTCTGCCACTGCTCGCACGTCTGCCAGAGAGGCCATGTCACCGAGCAGCAACCGCACATCCCCCCCCACTTCCGCGCACAGGGCCTGGCCCTTTTCGGGGTTGCGGCACAGCACATAGAGCCGGAAGCCTTTGGCCACCAAAGCCCTCGCCGTTTCCCGGCCGATGCCACTGGTGGCCCCCGTGATGAGTGCGACTTTGCCCTGCATGCTGAACCTCCGGATGTCCTTCCGTGGATGAAAGCCCTTCTGGGCGGACACTAACGCCATCGTTCAGTTTGCGCAATCACATCCCACCGCGAAGCACCATTTCTTGCGCTGGGCCATAGTCACGCGCATGGGGACTGGGTAATTGCTGCGCTCATCGCTATAATCTTCGCGGCCTCTGGCGGGTAGCGTTTGGGCCTGCCGATCCTGCACACACACCCAAGGTAGAAACACCATGAGCATTCTGAACATCCCACCGGGCAAAGATATCCCGAACGACCTCTTTGTTCACATCGAAATCCCCGCCAACAGCTCCCCGATCAAATACGAGATCGAGAAAGAGTACGCGGCTGTTTTCGTTGACCGCTTCATGGCCACCCCCATGTTCTACCCGGTGAACTACGGCTACGTGCCGCAAACCCTGGCTGACGACGGCGACCCGCTGGACGTGCTGGTCGTTACCCCCTACCCGGTGGTACCTGGCTGCGTGATCCGCTGCCGCCCGGTTGGCGTTCTGAAAATGAGCGACGAAGCCGGCCGCGACTCCAAAGTCCTGGCTGTGCCGCACGACAAGCTCACCGTGCTGTACAAGAACGTCAAGGAATACAGCGACCTGCCCGAGCTGCTGATCAAGCAGATCGAGCACTTCTTCGAGAACTACAAAGATCTCGAACCCGGCAAGTGGGTTAAAGTTGATGGCTGGGAAGATGCCGAATCCGCCCGCCAGGACGTAATTGCCTCTGTTGAAGCCTACAAGGCTGCCAACAAGTAATTACTGCGGGCTTGCTTTACTTAGAAAGCCCGCCATAAAAAATGCCCCTCAGCCAACACTGAGGGGCATTTTTATTTGTTCTTCAGCACCTGACTGAAAACTCACAATTTGCCCTGCCTAAAAACGAACAAGCCCGGCGATTGCCGGGCTTGTTCGTTGCGGGAAGCGCAGGGGCTTATCAAACTACTTCAAACAAGCCGGCAGCGCCCATGCCACCACCGATGCACATGGTGACAACCACATACTTAACACCGCGGCGCTTGCCTTCCAGCAGCGCGTGGCCAACCATGCGGGCACCGGACATGCCGAAGGGGTGACCAATGGAGATCGCACCACCGTTTACGTTGAGCTTCTCCGGGTCAATGCCCAACTGGTCACGGCTGTAGATCACCTGGCAGGCAAAGGCTTCATTCAGCTCCCACAGGCCGATGTCATCCACCTTCAGGCCATGGCGCTGCAGCAGCTTGGGTACGGCAAATACAGGGCCGATGCCCATTTCGTCGGCCTTGCAGCCGGCGACTGCCACGCCGCGATAAATACCCAGCGGCTGCACGCCCTGCTGGGCAGCCAGCTTGCTGTCCATAACCACACAGGCAGAAGCACCGTCGGAGAGCTGGCTGGCGTTACCAGCGGTAATGAAGCGACCTTCCTTCACCCAGTGACCGTCTTTCCAGACCGGATTCAGCGCCTGCAGGCTGGCCAGGGTGGTGTCGATGCGGTTGCACTCGTCCTTGGCAATGGTCACTTCCTTGTAGGTGACTTCACCCGTCTCTTTGTTGGTGATGGCCATCTGCGTGGTCATCGGCACGATTTCGGCGTCGAACAGGCCATTGGCCTGAGCGGCAGCGGTGCGCATCTGGCTCTGGAAGGAGTACTCATCCTGGGCTTCACGGCTGATGTTGTAGCGCGCGCTGACCACTTCCGCCGTTTCAATCATCGGGATGTAGGCGGTGGGATCGAACTTCAGCACCGTCTTGGAGATGTTGCGGTAGCTGTTCTTGTGCTTGTTCTGCACCAGAGAGATGGACTCCAGACCACCGGCCACGGCAACGTCGTACTCGTTGCACATGATGGACTTGGCGGCAGTGGCAATGGACATCAGACCAGAAGAGCACTGGCGCTCGATGGCCATGCCAGCCACGCTCTCGGGCAAGCCACCGGCCATCGCACACAGGCGGCCCAGGTTGTAGCCCTGGGTGCCCTGCTGGGCAGCAGCGCCCATGATGCAGTCGTCAACCAGCGCGGGGTCGATGCCTGCACGCTCAACGGCTGCACGCACCACGTGGCCGCCCATCGCCGGGGCTTCGGTGTCGTTGAAGGCGCCGCGGAAGGCCTTGCCGATAGCCGTGCGAGCGGTGGAGACGATGACAGCTTCTCTCATGGGTCAGTCCTCTAAGACATGGGGGGTGCACAAGCACCACAAAGCGCGCGGCATTTTACGCCATTGCGGGCCTCGGGGGGAAACCTGTGGCGGATATTTGTTCAGCTTGTTCAAATCAATGTGGCTGCCGCGACCAACGCTAGGGCCTCGCCCAGCTCCAGCAGAGCCCCCGCCGTGTCGCCGGTGGTGCCGCCGAGCCGGGCAATCAGCCGCCTGCGCAGCCAGAGTAATAGTGCCAGTGCAGCCAGCAACATCGCCCACTGACCCAGCCACAGCCCCCAGGCGACGCAGGCCGCCACCAGCGCCCATGCCAGCGTGCGTGGCAAGTGCTTCACCTGATCAGACGCCAGGCCGCCCGGGCGGACATACGGCGTGGTGAGGAACAAACTCAGCGACAGCGCCCGCCCCAGCGCCGGGGCCAGTGCAATCGGCCACCAGCTTCCCGCCGCCAGCAGGGTGTAGACGGCAGCGAACTTCAGTAGGAACAGTATGCCGACCGCCACCACGGCCGCCGAGCCCGCGCGGGGATCTTTCATGATCTCCATCGCCCGCTCCGGGTTGCCGTGCCCTCCCAGCCAGGCATCGGCGCTATCCGCCAATCCATCCAGATGAATGCCCCCCGTGATCGCCGCCCAGCACGCCACCACCAAGGCCGCCCCCAGGGCCGGCTTGTCTGCGGCCACCGCCCAAGCCCCAACAGCCGCCAGCATAAACCCTAAGCAAAGCCCTACCAGGGGAAAACAGGCCATGGCGCGACCGTTGTCTTCCGGGCTCACAGACTGCAGGCGAGGCATTGGCAACCGGGTCAGAAACATGAAGGCCAACACCATGGCCTTAGCATAAGCCGTCAACATCAGGACTCCGGCAACGCATTGAGAGAAACCAGCTGAGGCCAAGGGGGAAAGCCCTCCAGCCGATGGATGGCCACCCGTGCCACCCCACCATGGGGGATGCACAGATTGGCCAGGCGAGAATAGGGCATGCCCAGCAACTCGCCGAGGATGGCACGAATCACGCCGCCATGCGTAACCACCAACAAGTGTCCGTTGGGCGCGGCCGCCAATTGCGCCCAGGCATCCGCCACTCGCTGCTGAAAAGCAACGATGGTTTCGCCACCGGGCGGGGTGTGTTGCTCGGGATCACGCCAGAAGTTTTCCACGTGCTCAGGCGTCTCCCCTCGCACCTCCTGCACTTGACGCCCCTCCCACTGGCCAAAGTGGATTTCCGCCAGTGCCGCATGGGTCGAGCATGGCAGCGCGTACTGCCCTGCGACCTGTTCAGCGAAGGCCGCACAACGCACCAAAGGAGAACTGATTACGCGCTGCCAGGGCGGGCGTTGCCCCTCAGCTAACTGCAGCGCGCGATGCATCTGCGCCCACCCCTCGGCCGTCAGGGGCGAATCGGTCTGACCTCTGAAGATCCAGCCACCCTCGGTCTCGCCATGGCGCAATAGGTCAATCAGGAGTACCTGTTCAGTCGACATGGGCCCCCGACACACCGGCATCGGCAAAGGTCGCCATGTTATTGTGCAGTTCGCACGCCAAACGCAGCAGCGGCAACGCCATGGCGGCGCCACTCCCCTCCCCCAGACGCATGCCCAGATCCAGCAAAGGCTCACTATTCAGAGCCTCTACCACACGGCGGTGACCGGGCTCGGCCGAAGCATGTGAGAGCAACAACCACGGCGCCACGGAAGGATTGATACGCTGAGCACACAGCGCCGCCACGCTGCAGATAAAGCCATCCACCAGCACCGGCAGCCCGCGCTGGGCGCAGCGCACATAGGCCCCGACCAACGCGGCGATCTCCAACCCGCCCAATCGCTGCAGCAGGCCCACGGCATCATCGCGATCGGCGGCATGCCGTGCCAGCGCACGACCAATCACCTCGGCCTTATGACGCACCCCCTCGGCATCAAGCCCGGTGCCAGGCCCAGCCAGGTCAGCGGGAGGTAGATCCAACAACGCACAGGCCAAGGCACTGGCCGAAGTGGTGTTGCCTATCCCCATCTCTCCCGCCAGAAATACGTCGAGCCCGGGCGCCAGCTCATCAACCAGATCGCGCCCAACGGCCACCGCGTCAGCCAACTGTTGGGGGCTCATGGCCTCGGCTTCGCAGAAGTTGCGCGTGCCCGCCGCTACCCGCGCGTTTCGCACTGCGGCTTCCGCCACGTCCTCCAGAGCCCCTACATTGACCACGTGAAGACTGGCACCCAGACTGCGCGCCAGCACGGCCACCGCAGCACCACCGCGACCGAAGTTGCGCATCATCTCCAGCGTGACCACCTGGGGATAAGCCGAAATCCCCTCCGCCACCACGCCGTGGTCGCCCGCAAAGATGACAATAACCGCCCGCTCGGCGGCTGGGCGCTCGCTGCGCTGCAAAGCCGCCAAGTGAACCGCCAGCTGCTCCAAGCGGCCTAGCGCCCCCGCTGGCTTCGTTAAAAGCGCCTGCCTCTGCCAGGCGCGCTCACGCGATAGCTCGCACGGAGCCCAGGCGGCATCATTCAACCAACTCATACCAGGGGTTCCCCTTTCAACACCATGGGCAAGCCTGCCACACAAAGCGCCACACGATCACATCGCGCCGCCAGGGCCTGATGCAACCAACCGCTTTCATCTACGAAACGACGACTCAACGCCCCCATCGGCACCACGCCCAGGCCCGTTTCGTTGCTCACCAGCAACAGTTCACCTTTAAACTGTTCCACCACCTGCAGAAATTCATCTTTCAGAGCGCACCACAGCGCGTCATCTGGCTCCAACAGTGCATTGGTCACCCAGAGGGTCAGGCAGTCCACCAGCACACAGTGTTGCTCGTGATCCAGCTCACGCAGTACCCGGGCCAACTGGAGAGGTTCTTCCACCAGCCGCCAATGCGCGCTGCGCCTGGCCTGATGGTGAGCCACCCGGGCCGACATCTCACCATCGCCCGCAAGCGCCGTGGCCACATAGAAAAGCTGCTTGCCACTGGCCTCTGCCAACTGCTCCGCCAGCGCGCTCTTACCCGAGCGCGCGCCCCCCAACAGGAGTTGCCGCATGAAAAGTCCTCGCTACTCGCCTCTGGCCCAGGATAAGGCTGAAACCGGCGCGCATGATACAACAGCACGCCACAGCTGCACTGTGGCGCTTATTTAGATGGATGAGGAAGTATCCGTTGCCGAGCAGACTTTCGTCAGGGCCACAAGGCGGGCGCTAGGCGCAAAACATGGGCAAAATCGCCATCTCGCGCGCAGGCCCCTGCCCCAACGCTCACCCCACAGCCGAAAGCTGCGGATTTCTTTGAGAAAAGAAGTGTTCCAGCCAAACCGCAAGCTCAGCGACAGGCAATGGCCGGCAGATGTGGTAACCCTGCCCTTGATCACACCCTAGCTCGCTCACCACCCGCATATCGCCTTCCGTTTCTATGCCCTCAGCCACCACTGCGATATCAAGCTTGCGGGAAAGCTGGGCCACAGCCGATACGATGGCCGATTTTTGCGGCTCTTCGCCGATATTGTGCACAAAACACCGATCAATCTTCAGGGTATCGATGGGGAACCTCAGCAGATAACTGAGCGAGGAAAAACCGGTGCCAAAATCATCCAGGGCGATGTGTATACCAAGCTCACGGAATTGCGTGACCACGCTATGCCCACTTTCAAAATCATCCATCAGGGTCTGTTCGGTGATCTCCAGCTCTAGCATCTCGGGCTTCATGCCCGTTGAGCGCAGCACCTCGGCCACCCGCTGTACTACATCCGCCTCGCGCAACTGGCGCGGAGAGAGATTGACCGCGATCCGCACAGGTGGAAGCCCCTGCGCCAGCCACTCAGCAAATTGCTCACACGCCTTCTGAAGCACCCACATGCCGATATCGACAATCAGCCCACTCTCTTCCGCCAAGCGGATGAATTGATCCGGCGGCACTCGGCCTCGCTGAGGATGATTCCAACGCAGTAAGGCCTCAAACCCCGCCAGCTCACCCCCTGGAAAACTGAGCTTGGGTTGGTAGTGAAGCTCTAGCTCGCCGCGCTCCAACGCACGCCGCAGATCATTGTGCAAGCTGAGCTGCGTAGCCACATCTTCGGTAAGGGATTGGCGATACAACTGGATCGCACTGCGCCCGCGAGCCTTGGCCGAGTGCATGGCCATATCCGCATTGCGCAAAAGGGTCGCACCATCCTGCCCCGCCTCCGGGTACCACGCGACCCCCACACTGGCAGAAAGGAACAACTCGTGCGCCCCATAACGCAGTGGCTGACGAATCGCGTCACTGAGTTGGTGAGCAATGGTCATGGCATCTTCATGCGAGTCCAGATGGTTCAGAACCGCCACGAAGGTGTCCCCCCCCAGCCGAGCCACCATGTCAGACTCAACCCTCTCGGGCTCGGCATCCAACCATTCGCTTAACGGTAGCGAACAATTGAACGGTGCACAGGCATAGAGCCGCTTGGCAATTTGCCGCAACACCGCATCACCTGCGGCTTGGCCCAAGGAGTTGTTGATGCGGTTAAACAAGTCAAGATCGATCGCCAGTACCGCCACGGCACGGCCAGCAGCCTGCGCCCGGCTTACGCAGCCTTTGAGATATTCGGTTAACAAAACGCGATTAGGCAGGCCCGTGAGCTGATCAAAAAAAGCCAAGCGGCGAATACGCTGCTCACTTTGCTTGCGTTCGGTAATATCGAGGGTTGTGCCCAGAATGCGCCTGCCCCCCTCCAATTCATCGTCGATGATCGCGATATGCACTTGAAAAATGCGGATCGTATCATCCAGCAAGTGCACCGCTTGTTCCCAGGTCATCGATCCCGGCTCTGGTGCCGCCAGCATCTCGGCAATGACACTATAAAACCGCGGCACGTCTTCTGGCCGAACCGTCTGCTCCAGCCACTCCATGTCACTCAGCCCCGAACCGGCCGTCATGGCTTTAAGCCCACGGATCTGTACCGAGAAGTGACACTGCTTGCTTTCAGGATTAATTTCCAGGTAGCCCAAATTGGCCAGAGACTGTGCACTTTCCAAGGTATAACGGCTGCGGCGCAGCTGCGTCAGGGTCGCATTGGCCCGCATCATGTAGCGCAGACGCTGAACCAGTACCGGGCAGTTGATAGGTTTGGTCGCAAAATCTGTGGCGCCAGCCTGATAGGCACGATGGATGGAGTCCATATCCTCCAGCCCCGTCATCATCACCACCGGAGTGTGCGCCCCATGCACATGAGCACGGATCGCCTCGCACACATGAAAACCATCTATTCCCGGCATCATGACATCCAGCAGCACAACATCGGGCCGCTCGCGATCAAACAACAACAACGCCGTTTCACCGTCTTCAGCGCAGTAGACCCTGAAACCCGCCTTTTGCAGCTGAGTGCGCAGCAACAAGCGCACCACATTGTCGTCATCGACGACAAGCACGCAGTGGTGCTTCTCTGCTTGCTGCCCTAGCACTGGCGGATTACCGACGAAAACATGGTTAGCCTGCTTATTAAATGGCATTGTTATTTTTTTTAGGTTAGTCAACCAAGGCCATTTCGCCAAGTTGATCACATACAGCGCGTGACCTAATTAGCACCCCGACGCGTATCGCACACACCTCTACAACCACGCGGTTGGCTCCCAGCCGACCTCACAAGCGACTGAGACGAGACGCGCATGGGGTGACAAAAAACCACAAAACAAGTCTCCTCCCGCCGGGATGTAGCAACCCCGCATCCATCCCGGGCCAACACGATTATCGAGAAAGCATGCTCAACAGGCTGCTGACTCCCCTGAAGGGAACTGCCTGGCGTTTAAATGGGCCTGGCAAAAGCCATCCAAGGGTGTTGAACATCGGAGGCGCCCCCGAGCGAGGCTAGCAGCGGTGCCTCAAAGGCTGGTTTACTCGGCTTTGGCTCCCGGCGTCGCTCTAACACCTACATCCCTGTAGGCGTCGGCTTTGGCTCCCGGCTTCGGTCTAGCATCGACTGCCACGTCGATGCTGTCGCCTCCTCCACGCCTAGACTAGAACTGCCGGTATTTTTGGGTACCTCTCTGCGCCTGAGATAGCGCACGCAGCTCTGTGGCAAGTGCATCTCGACTTGCCATGCAAAGCGACTCGGCCTGGGCGTGGGCATGCCTGAGGGCATTCAACGCGTCCATCACCAGCGCAGCCTGGTCGGGGGCTTCCTTCGCCCATTGAACCGCGAGCTCTACCAGCGCAGGCACCTCGTCATCCAAGGCGTCAACGCGTTCCCAATCACCCTGTTCAGCGGCTGACTGCAGCGCTTCGCTCAAATCGGTCAATCTGTGCAGCAAGCCACCCTCGCTCACAGTGCCGCCACTGCGCTGACAGCCCCCGTGCGGACGGGTGCGATACCATCCCAGCCCTCCTTGACGGTGCTCATCAACTGAATGACCTCATCGACCATTTCGGCATCATTGTGCACATTGGCTTCAAACAGCCGGCGAATCATGTAATCGTACAAACGATCCAGGTTGGCGGCGATCTCACCGCCCTTTTCCTTGTCCAGGGAGCCCATCAACCCATCAATGATGCCCACCGCTTTGTTGATGCAGGTGTTGCGCCCTTCGGGATCTTTATAGGCAATGCGCCCCTTGGCTTGGATCATGCGGTCGATGGCACCCTGCATCAGCATCTGAATCAGTCGATGCGGATCAGCATCCACCAGGGATGTCTGCACATTCACTTCCTGATACTGCTTGAAGCCGACGTGTTTCATTCACATACCCTCTGTCGTTATTTCTTGCTGCCGAGGCCCGCCAACATATCCATCTGGCGCTGAACAAAGCTGCCCGTGGAGTTGAGCTTGGACACCAACTGGTCGTTGTACATGAAGCTGGATTCCAAACGCTTTCTGAGCGCAGCAGAACGCGTTTCCATCATCAGCTTCTGTTTGTCAATTTCTGCCTGCTCCTTGGTGAGGCCATCGGTGCGATTGCTCAACGCCCCTTTGTCGGCCAAAAAGCCGGACAAGGTCTTGGAAAGGTTGGCGGCCACACCACGAATAAACGAGATGGACCCCCTATCGCCCGTCACGCCTCCTGTGACCTTGATCGACAGCCCTATCGCATCGCTGCTTGAGCCGGCATACAGGGTCTGCCCCACACCGGTGCCTGTCACACCGCCGATCGTGCCGGCGACATCCAGCCCCTTGGGAATATCGCCATTACTAATGCTGGTCTCGCTGAACCCCATCAGGGCTTCAGTGCCCGCCGGCACATCCAGAAAGGAGAACGCATCAGCATTGCCGAAGCGAATGCCAAAGCGCCCGCCTGCGGCATCACCGATATAGGTAACGGTCGCCGCTTTACCTGCGCCAGCTAGCGCCACATCGGCGTTAATGGCCGTCTGGATGGCCGTCGCCAAGGTGGCACCGTCGTTATAACTGCCATTGGCGATACTGATGGTACCGGAGGTGACACTGCCCACCTTGAGCTGAAAGCTGCTGTTGCTGCCATCCACCAGCACACCGCCCGCAAACGCCGTGGTGCTAAGCCCGGCCAACACATCACCCGACTTACCCTGCCCTGGCGTGGTGAGCCCCAGTGTGGCAGCCATGGCATCATCATTGGAGACAAAGCTCACATTGGAGCCTGCGCCATATTTGCCAGACGTGATCTCAAATCGTTGTGCGCTACTGTTATAACTGACCGACACCGTAGCCCCTGCCGCTACCAACGCGGCATCATTGTTGATCTGGCGGCCGATTTCGGTGGCCAGATCACTGCCAGAGGCGTACACCTGCTCGGTCAGCTGGAGCGTGGCAGAGGTGGTGCCATTCACCTTGATTTTGAAGCTGCTGTTACTGGCATCCACCGTGATTGGGCCCGCCAGGCCCGCCACACTCATCCCTTGATAAACCGCCTGAGTGGCCATCTGAGTGATATTGATGGCGTAGGTACCAGCCTTGGTGGCCGAGCTGGAATTGCCATAGCTGATCTGGGAGTCCGTGGGGCGCCCATCCGCCGCCAGCAGTGCCGTCATATCATTGGCTGAGGAAGACAGCTTCTGGCTGAACAGTGCGCTATCGAAACTGAGCAGGCCGGTTTTGGGGTTGGTGCTAAGCCCTACCGAGGCCAGCGAGCTGACCCCATTGCCCAGCCCAGACACCACCTCAGTCATCTGGCGACGCAGCTGACTCATCATGGTGGTTACGGAGGAATCACCCAACAGCAAGCCACCTTTTTTAGTCTTGGGGTCAAACGCCGTGAGTTCGTTCACCTTCGTTCTCAGCTCATTGTAAGCCTTGACGAAATCCTCCATGCGCTTGGTGACGGTTTCGGTATCCTGGCCGACATTGATCGTCACCGGGCCCGATGTGACCTGTTTGAGGTTAAGCGTCACCCCGCTGATGACCTCAGTCACCAGATTGGTCGCCCGGGAGGACGACACGCCATTGACGGAAAACAGCGCATCTTTTGCCGCCACCGTCTGACCAGTTTGGTTGGTAGCACCTGTGACTGTCGCGGTATTGAAGGTCAAATCAGAGAGGTTACCGGTTGCCCCGGTCACACCGATCTGGAAACTGTTCTTAGCCCCCGTCTGTGTCGAGGCGAAGACCAGGCGATAGCCGGTGCCATCATTCACGATGGAGGCCTGCACACCAATATTGGCCGCATTGATGGCATCCCGCACACCCACCACCGAGCTACTGCCGGCGCCGATCACCACGGTTTTAGGCGTGCGCTCGGGATCTGCTGTAAACGAATACGATGCTGGGGTGTTGGGATCATAGGTGGCTGCGGTGGTGCCGAAGCTGAACACCAGATTGCCCGTACCTACCACATCATTGATGGTGGTGAATCGCTTTGAGGCTAGCGACTGCGCCTGCGCCAGCTGGCTAACCGATACCGAGTAGCTGCCCGACTGCGCTAGGGTGCTGGCCGTTGCGCTCACCAGCGTATCACCAGAGGAGGTCGCTTTTTTTGCTTTGATGCCAGTTGCGCTGCCCAAGGCACCGGCAGCGGTTTGAAACGTGCTCACCAGGCTTTTCAAACTGCCGTATTCGGACACTTCTGCGGTCAGTTTTTCCTGGCGGTACTTCAGACGTGCTTCGATGGGCTTGCGGTCGGCGGCCACCAAATCATCCAGCAGTTTGCTGGTCAGAACACCTGATCCAGTGCCTAGAGAACTGATACTCGCCATGACTGCCTCCGCCCGCCAGAGAGGACTCACAACGCCCCTCTAACTTGTATAGCAAAAAAAAGGGGGCCGGACTCTGGCCCTGCGCCCCCTTCTCCCATCACCCGCCGAAATCGCCGGGGATACTTGCTTCAGGCTCTCGCGCTAAACAACCTGAGCGGCTCTTCACTATTCAACTTCTGCGCCAAGTCTTTCACCACATCCGGCGGAATCTGCCGGATCACTTCCTGTGTGGTGCTGTCGAACACCGTTACGATGGTTCTGCCTGAGTCTTCATCCACCTCAAACTTCAGATCCCGCTTGGAGGATTGGATGTAGTCATTCAGTTTCGCAACCGCATTTTCAACTGCAGCTCTGGTTTCCTCAACCGCCTTCTCCGCGACGGCTGGCAACTCCTCGGCGGGCTCCACTTTTGCCGTTTCCGGCAAGGTATTGCCGCTGACCTGAGAGGTGGCCACCAAAGACACCTTGGCGGAAGGTCTGGCCGCACCAGGCAGTGCGCTATTGAGCGGTTTGACGTCATTCATTGCCAAGCCCTCACCTTCCTAACCACGCCCCGGGCCATACGGCCCGGGGCCCCCTTCGTCAGTCGCCTATTAGCGCAGCAGAGACAGCACGTTCTGAGGCAGCTGGTTGGCCTGCGCCAGGATCGAGATGCCGGCCTGTTGCAGCACCTGCGAGCGCGACATGTTGGCCGTCTCAGCGGCGAAGTCGGCATCGCGGATACGCGAGTTGGCGGCCTCAAGGTTCTCAGAGTTTACGGCCAAGTTGGACGAGGTGGTTTCAAAGCGGTTCTGAATGGCACCCAGATCAGCACGCTGAGAGTTCACCTGGTTCAGTGCGTTATCAATGGCACCAAGGGCCTTGTTTGCACCATCCAGGGTAGACAGATCCACATCCTTCAGGAACTGCCCGTCCTCAGTCGTACCGTAATCACCGGCGCGGAAACCGACTTCTTCTAGCTCTGCAATGCCGTTGGAGCCAGCGCGGACTTCGATCTTACCAGCAGATACCAAGCTCACGGTGCCGTAGGCCGTTTCGGTAACAGTTGCGAGCGGCGCACCCGCCGAAGCCGTGTGGTTCACCACGCCATTAGCACCGTTGAGCCCGACTTCTGTCGCCGTCAGGGTACCGCCGGTGCTGTGAACTACCAAGGAGATGTTACGGCCGTCAGCCGCTTTCAGCTCGAGGCCATCCCCGGTGTCCACTGCGGTCACACCCGTCTGACCACTGATGCGGTTGATGGCATCTACCGTGGCGGTACGATCTTTGGCCTGGTCACCTACGGAAGTCACAGCGTCAGTATTGAAGCCGTTGATCCACAGTACGGCAGTATCACCCGCCGTGGCGGTAGCGCCAGAGGTGCCCTTGATGGTGTTCTCGTTAACCACTGCGGTCACACCCGTCGCATCGGATACGCGGTTGATGGCCGCTGCAATCGCGATGGAACTACCTGCCTTATTGGAGGAGTTGGCCGCCGTTGAGGAAGCAGTATCGTCAGTCGCCTTGGCACCACCGATGCTCACACCGTTGATCACCAAGTCACCGGAGAGCAGAGCGCCTGTGGAGGTAATGGCACCGGTCTGAGCAGCCACTTCATGGCTCAGGCTCACACCTTGTCCCTGCACACCATTGTAGCTGCCACGCACGAAGCCAGCGGAGCTCTCAAGGGAGGTGTCACCACCGATGGTGATCTCGCTGCCATCTTTGGAGCGCAGGGTCACGGAGCCCACCTGGGTATCTTCGGTACCGTCAGCACCACGAATACCCGTGGCAGCAGCTGTAAGGGTAGTTGCACTGATGCTGATATTGCGACCGTCGTCAGCAATCAGCTCAACCCCAGTCGCATTTTCACCGGTATCAATGGCACGCACACCAGTTTGGTCGGAGATCGCATTGATACCCGCCACAACAGCGGCGCGGCTGGAGGCGGCGTCGGTGGTGGTGGAGATGCTAGCGGTGGTCACGCCGTTGATGGTCAGGGTACCGGTCAGCGCAGCGGCGGTCATGTTGGTGCCGCTCACCACGTTCGGGTTGGCCGTGGCGGTCACACCGGTCAGATCAGATTTTTTGTTGATGGCTGCAGCCACAGCGATGGCACTGCCCGCCTTGCCGGCGTAGGACAGGTTGTCATCGGAGGCGATGGCGCCATCGATGCCCACACCGTTGATGGTCAGATCGCTGTTCTCCAGGGTATCGACCGCAGCAGTAGTGGTGAAGCGGTTGGTGGAGCTCACACCAGCAGACTGGGCCACACCCAAAGTGCCGGTGGTCATCTCGGCGACCGCCACATTGATGCTTTCACCCACGTTGGTGCCGATCTGGAAGGAGGAGCTGAAAGAACCATCCAGCAGTTTGCGGCCGTTGAAGTTGGTCTGCTCGGCGGTGCGGCCGATTTCGGCGATCAGCTGCTGAGCTTCTGCGTTCAGCGCTTTGCGGTCGTCGTCACTGTTGGTACCGTTGGCTGCCTGCAGCGCCAGTTCTCGGATGCGCTGAAGAGAGTCGGTGATGGAGCCCAGGGCGCCTTCAGCCGTTTGCGCCAGGGAGATACCATCGCCTGCGTTGCGAACCGCTACGGCCAGACCTTTGGTCTGAGTCGTGAAGCGAGTGGAGATGGCGAGGCCAGCGGCGTCGTCTTTAGCGCTGTTGATGCGCAGACCAGAAGACAGACGCTGCATGGCAGTGGCCTGGGACTTCTGGGATGTGTTCAGGTTGCGCTGCGCATTCAGGGACGCAAGGTTTGTATTAATAATCTGGGGCATGGTTTTGCTCTCCGTTAGATCCGCAACTTGTTAGGCGGCTGGGCTACCTTTTGAGGCAACTGAACCCTTTTGGATCGGGGTTACTAGGCTTAACGGCACCCCCGGATTTTTCTTTAGCCAGCTTGAGACAATTTTTTGAAATTTTTTTACGTCAGGTTTCCGTCACCCTGAAGCCAGACCTGCCTGCCAATCATTAGCCATTGTTTTATCAGCACATTGACTTAATATGGCGGAGCATAAGCATGCATTCCTTGGCGGCATTATTGTTAAGGAGCAGCTGAATACCCGGCCTGAATGCGCGCTGGCATCTTTAGATCATGCTCAGCGCCTATTCAGAAAAAGCCCTGCAAGGGCTTAGCAGACTGTGCCATCTGCCTACCCGCCGATCCTGTCGTCTCGACGGATTTATCAGCGGAGCCTTAAGGCTCACCACAGACTTCAAGCTCACCACAGAGAGGCCCCTTTATCTGTTTGAGCGTCGGGCAGGCATTTCACTTTCAATAAGCATTCCCCCCCGATAGCGGCAACTCTGCAGATGACACGCCAGCAACTAGCTCTTTTATGCCATGTCAAAGCGGCAATAGCTGGCCGGTGTTTAGCCAAACCCCGTCAATAAATATAAATATATTCTTATTTTTCATAGACATAAAAAATAGGCCCAATCATTGCTTTGCGTTAACAACGCCAATATTTGCTTGGAAGGCAAGGCCATGCAAAGCACACATCGCGCTCCCGCCCATCAGCATGCGCAACAGAATGCGCATCCGCTAGCCGACTTGATGTTGCTAGAGGCGACCCAGCGCTATAGACAGAGCCAAGATCTGGCACTCTCCGGTATTGAGCGCCAGGAACACCGGCGCAAGGCTGCCGAGCTGGCCAGGCTTGCCTATCAGCACCGCCCCGAATGGAGCGAGGCACTCAATCTGCAGGGCCGTATCGCGCTGGAAGAGCGCCGGCTGGATGAGGCCGAGCGCCTGCTGCGCAGCGCCTTGGCGCAAGACCCGCAATCAGGCGGCATCCACTACAGCCTGGGTCATGTACTGCTGGCCAAGCAGCAACTAGAGCCGGCGGAAGAGCGCTTTCGCACGGCGATCAAGCTTGATCCTTCGCTATGGCGTGCACGCACTTCGCTGGCCTACACCCTTAAAGAACGAGGTGAAGTGGTAGCGGCGTTCGACCTTTACCGGGCCCTCTACCGCGAGCACCCCGAAGACAGCCACGTGTGCAGCAAGCTGTTTGAGTGCATGTCTGAATTGAAAGTGGATCAATATTCTGATGCGCTGAGCCACGAGCTGACCCATTATCTGAGTGCCAGTGGCGTTGATCACACCCTGATGCGGCGCATGCTTAACGATGTGTTGCGTCTTCGCTACGGTTTGGGGGCTTCACAATCCACGCCTATTGAATTGAGCGCCCTCGCCTCTGATCCTTTGCTGCTGCTCGCTTTGCGCACGCTGATTCTAGCCGACCAGGACGTAGAGACGTTGCTGATGGCCATCCGCGATGCACTGCTTGAGCGAACCCTCAGCACAGGCAGCCTGGATGCGGAGCTGGTGTCGCTTGCGGTAAGTCTTGCTGCCCAGGCCCACCTCTGCGAGTACGCCATGTACATGACGGAAGACACCCAGGAAGCCTTAGGCTGGGTGGGCGACTTTCTGGCTGCCCAGCTGCAGGAGGCAGCGCTGAACAGCGAGCTGATCGAAGTGCCATTACTGATCTGGAGCATGTTCAGGCCGCTGTCAGATCTCCCCGGTAGTGCAAGGCTGTTGCAACGCCCACCAGCGGAGTGGAGTTACTTCATGCGCCCGCTGTTACAGCAGTCACTGCAGGAGCCTGCCGCACTGGCAGCACGTGCCAGCCAAGTAGCAAGCATTGGCCTTCCCTGCGATAAGACTTCCCAACGGGTGCAGGCACAATACGAGGAAAACCCCTATCCACGCTGGACGGCCATGCAGTTTCACACTGAGACTGACTATGCGCAGGCGCTATGTAATGAGCTGCCCGGATTCATGCCGCCGGCCTACCTCAAAGCCAATGAGCTGAACGTGTTGGTGGCGGGTTGTGGCACCGGACGCCACGCCCTCCACGTGGCACGCTATTTCCGCCATGCGCAAGTGACGGCGGTTGACCTCTCGGCCACCAGCCTGGCCTATGCCGAACAAATGGCCGAGCGCTATGGCATTCACAATATACGCTTCCTGCAAGGCGATATACTGCAGCTGAATGACCTTGGGCAGCGCTTTCACATCATTGAATGCAGCGGCGTGCTGCACCACATGGCAGACCCGTTACTCGGCTGGCAACGCCTGGCAACATTGCTCGTCCCCCAGGGGCTGATGAAAATCGGCCTCTACAGCACGCGCGCGCGCCAAGAAGTTAAGTGCTACCGGGAGATGTTCCCCGTCGACCCCCATGGCTTGAATATCGACGAAATCCGTGAGCGCCGCCACCAGCTGATGAGCACCCCATTGGGCCAGCAGTTCCCTGCGGTGCTGGCCTCCAAGGATTTCTACAGCGCTAGCGGCTGCCGTGATTTGTTATTCAATGCCGAGGAACACACCTTTACCCCCCTGCAAATCATGGAGATGTGCAAGGCCACTGAAATGGAGTTCCTGGGCTTCGTGCGATTGAGTTCGGCCAGCCGCAACGACTATCTCAGCCAGTACCCGGAGGATACGCAACTGCGGAACTTGGCACACTGGGATGCATTTGAGGCCGAACACCCCGGCATGTTTGGCGGCATGCTGCAGTTTTACTGCATGGGGCAGTAGAACGTAGAAAACCTCCGCACGTCCGAGCGCCGCCATGCGGCGCGCGGGTCGCCCCCCGATCGCTCTGGGTTAAAACCCAGTGGGGGTTCTAGGGGCGGATCTGACGCTCAAGCTGGAAGGCCTCTGCCGCCAGCAGGCCAAACTGACTGCCGCGCCAGCGCGCCTGAGCTTCGATGGCCTGCACCGAGCGAGGGTGCGGAAATGCACGCATTTCTGCGTCATAGCACGCCAAGGCTTGAAGTTTTCGGCTCAGTTGCTTGGATATGTCCACCGCACAGTTGGGTCTGAACGAGGGCTGTCCGCTCGGCGCCCACTCACTGCTGGAGGGCACCTCAAAGCTGTAGATCTCCCGCACGCTTCGCCCTGGCAACGGGCGGCAAGCGGTCATCACGGCGCGATGCACCACCGCGTGATCAATATTGAGGTCCCCGGCATGATGGGTGTAGACCACGGCGGGCGTCACCCGCGCCAGGGCAGCCTCGACGACTTTGACCACCTCCAGCAAGGCCACCTGGTCCATGCGGTTATCGGCAAAATCGTGAGCCTGTAACAGCTCCACCCCGAGCACCGACAGCGCCTGACTGGCCGCCCTCAAGCGTGCACTGGCCGCATCGCCCTCGGCTGCGCGCGCCCCCACGCCATCCGTCATGAACATGACACAGACGCGACTGCCCTGCTCCACCAGGCGCGCCAAGGTGCCACCACAGCCCAGCACCTCGTCGTCAGGGTGAGCCGCTACCACCAGTACGCTATCAGTCATGGAGGGGTTTCCTCGCCACCAGATTCCAGCTGGCGAAAGCGCCGGCCTCGGCAGGAATGACGCGCTGGTGCAGCTTGTGTTCAAGCGACAGCAAGTCGAAGCCGGCAAACAGCTGCCGCAGCACCGCTTCATCGGCAAAATGCACCGGCCCAACCCCTGCGAATTGCCCGCTATCAGTCCCCAACCGAGCATGCTCATCGACCGGGGTACCACGCTCATACTCGGCATGTTGGGTGGAATACCAGTCGATGCCGATAAACAAGCCTCCTGGGCGCAGTGCCGCTGAAGCCAAACGCAGTGCGTCCTTGACGGCCGCATGGGTGTTGCTGGTCACTGAGGCGCGATCGAGAATCAGGTCAAATGCCCCCTCAAAGGGCAGCGCCTGGGTGAAGTCGCCGACGGCGATGCGCCCCTGCAACGCAGGAAAGCGTTCGAGCATATGGGCCACCGCTGTTTCGCTGCCTTCAACTGCGTGGTATTGAATGCCGAGGCTGAGCATAAACGGGATATTGGCACCGGCACCGGCCCCGAGTTCCAGCACACGTAAGTCTGGATGTAGCGGGCGCAGGTGCCGCCTGACCAAGCTCACCACATCGGACCAGGGCCAGACGCTCATGTGGGCGCCGGCACTGTACTGTTGCTCCCATTCTGCAGCAAAACTCATGATCGATCCTCGATCCAGGGGTTCTTGTAACAATTCATCCACCAGTCGAGCACCGCCAACCCGGGCTGGAAAGGGCCGTGCAACTGGGGATAGGGCTCAGGTGAAAACTGATGGTAGCTGACGGCTATACCAGCCGCAGCAAATGCCGGCTGATCGAGGTAGTCACGCCCCAACGGGCCCGACAGATAGTGATCCGCCGAAAAATGCAGGCACAGATCGAGTACCAGCTCGGATTTCCTGCGCATGGCAGGCAGGCTGCTGGCACGCACGATATTTGAACTGATCTCCAACTCGGCCAGCCAGAACAGCAACTGTTGGTAGCACATGTCGGCCAGCAACTCGCAAGGCTCGGCCAGCAACTGCTCCAGCTTGGGATAATTCTCCTCAAAGCGCGCGGCGCGTCGGTAGTTCTGGGCGATGCTGCGCAGATGCCGCTCACGCCAGCGCTGACTGTTGTCGATGCGGGTTTCGCGCATATCGCTGTCGAGGTGGCCCTTCTGCAGCACCGGCACCGTCAACCATAACGGCCCTTGCGAGGTTTTGATGCGGTTGCGGTTGGTGAAACTGTTGCGTTCGAACTGCACGTTATCGAGAAAAACGAACAGGTCGCTCTGGCGAATGCGATCGAAATAACCGAGCCAAGGCAAATAGGCGGGCTGATGAGCGCTGAGTATCATGCCACCGCCTCCAGCGCGCGCACCACCTGATCCACCTCGTTATCACTCAACGCCGGGTACAGTGGCACCGATACCGCCTGTGCGGCCCACGCCTCGGCATGAGGCCATTGAGCGCCACGGACCAAAAGCTCAGCGGGCTCAAGGGGGCAGATAGCCCGCACGCCGCGCGCGGCCAGTTGATCGATGATGTGTGCTGCATCGGCGCTGCGGAAAACGGCGCGGTAGCGCACTGGCTGCGCGCAATCGCTGTCGCTCGCCAGCCAATCCAGAGGAATCTGTTGGTAGCGCGTGAAGATCTGCTGCCGCCTAGCGATAAAAGCCGGCAAGCGGCGCAACTGCTCGCGCCCGACCGCCGCCTGCACATCGGTCATCTGCAGGTTGAAACGCGGCTGGCCATCCCCCTTGCCATCGAATGCACGGAAGTCGCGCGCCGCCGCGATCAACGCCGGGCATCGGCTCAACAACATGCCCCCCTGCCCGCCAGAGGTGATCATCTTCGTCGCGTAAAACGACAGCACGGCGATTTCGCCCCTGTGGCCAGGGCCGAGCCCATCCAGGGTTGCCCCGAGTGCCTGGGCGGCGTCTTCGATTAGTACGCACCCTTCAGGCGGGGGCGAGGCGACGGGTATGCCGTAAGTCCACGGCGCAATCCAGATATCGCTTTGCCCCGGCAAAGGGGGCTCTGCATTCGGGTTATCGGCCTGGCAATCCAGATAGACCGGCGTGCCACCCGCCCAGTGAATGGCATTGCTCAAGGCGGTGCAGGCATAGCTGGGTAGGGCTACCCGCGGTGAAGGCAGGCCCAGCACCTGCAGCGCCAGCCACAAGGCGGCACTGCCGCTGGACACGGCCACCGCAGACCCCGCCGGCAGGCCGACAAAGGCGCAGACCTCATCTTCGAAGGCCGCCACTTCCGGGCCCTGGGCCACCCAGCCCGAGCGCAACACGCGGGCGGCCGCTTCGGCCTCCGCCTCCCCCAGGCAGGGGCGATTATGCGGAATCATCCGCCACTCCCAGCGCCTGGCGGTAATAGCCCGCTTTGACCGTCATCGGGTTGCCGATCACCAGCGAATAGGGCGGAATATAACCCGCATCAACAATGGTACCTGCCGCCACCACGCTGTGGTGACCGATGTGCGCGCCCCCCTTGATCACGCAATGCGACCCCACGAACACGGCGTGTTCCAACACGATATCGCGCCGGTCGACGGCCTCGGCCAGGCCCAGGGTAAGCCGGTGGGAATCGGCGCAGTTGATGCTGACGAAGGAGGCGATATCGCAGCGATCACCGATAACGACCCGAGCCCCATTCGCGTTGACCTCGGAGAAGCCGCCGATATAGACCCCCTCGCCGATCTCGGGCTCGCCGAGAATCCACACCAGGGGATGAAACCGGTTTTGAGGAAACTGCAGCGTCTCTGACAATTGTTGGGCAAAGTGTTGCACGGCTTCAGGGCTCACCATTGCACGTCTCCATATTGCAGCACAGTACCCGGTGACAATGGCCGGCTGGCGGGCCGACCCAGCACGCGCTCCAGCATGGCCGGAGGCAGGCCACTGCCCGGCCGGCGCAGGCCGAGATTGGCCTCCGTCAACGGCTCGCCTGCCGCCACAGGGGCGATCGCCACCAGGCTGCGCCGGGCCAGGGTGCGCATTTCCCGCTCGGCCGTCGAAGGTTGCACCAAGCCACTACCGAGCATGTGCTCCGCCTGCCGCACCTGGCCTATCCACTCAGTCAACTCCTGGGGGTCGGCCGAAAACCAATGATCGGGCCCCGGCAGGTCGTGACTGAGGGTGAAGTGTTTTTCAAACACGCGGGCGCCGAGGGTATAGGCCATACCCGCCGCCACGGCCCCCTGGCTGTGATCGGAAAAGCCAACCCGCAAACCGGGAAAGGCCTGTTGCAGGGTGCGCACACGGGCGATGTTCACATCCTCTGGCGGCGTTGGGTAGCTAGACGTGCACACCAGCAGCACCAGCGGATAGCCTTCATGCCAGCCCACGGCATGTAGTGCTTGCTCGACCTCCCCCAGGTCAGCCATGCCGCAGGACAGCAGCAGCGGCAGGCGCGTTTCGGCATAACGCCGCAACAGGGGTAGATTAACAAAGTCATCCGAGCCCACTTTGACCAAGGGCACACCGATCTGCAGCAGCAGCTCAAGATCTGAGGGGTTCTGGGGGGTGGACAGAAACAGGATGCCAGACTGCTCGCAGTGCGCCTTGAGCGCATGCCATTGCGCCGGGCTGAATTCGTGGCGCTGAAACATCTCCAGCATGCACTCGGTCACCTGCCGCCCTTGGGAGGTGTAGGTGAAAGGCACCCCAGGTGCGCAGAAATCGGTCGCCTTGAAGGTCTGGAATTTCACCGCATCGGCGCCGCAATCACGCGCCACCTCGACCATCTCCATCGCGCGTTTGAGATCGCCATTGTGGTTGATACCCACCTCGGCAATCATGAATGCGCGCTCGCCTTCGCCGAATGGTTTGCCGCCGATTTCAATCATCTACGCCTGTCCTCTACCCCGCCTTTCCGGCCTGAGCCAAACGTGCAGCCATGGCGGCCGCCACCCGGGCAGGGCCGCCGCCGTCCACCACCTGCCAGGCGCGATGCGCCATCTGCCCCAGGCACTGTTCATCTGCCGCGTCCAGTGCCCGGCGATAATCGGCGGGCGCCAATGCGCGGTACTCACCCAGCACCTGGGCTACCCCCAGCTGCTCCAGCTCTCGGGCTACCCCGCGCTGGTTGTCAGCCAGGATGGCCACCAGCGAGGGCACGCCGAGGGCACAGCGCTCCCAGCTGCTCACACCGGCTGCGCCGATAGCCACATCGGCATGGCGCAGGCACTCGGCCATGTCTTGCACATCCACCAACGCCCGGGCATTTGGCATATCAGCCACTTGCCTCAGCAGCGCGCTGCGGTGCGGGTTAGCCCCGCCGATCACCACCTCCAGTTGGCCCGGATAGCCAGCCAGCCCCTCCAGCACCTTGGCGGTTTCGTTGGCCTCGTCGGCACTGCCGAAGCACACCAGCACACGCGAGCGCGCCCCACTGGCAGGGCCACCGCGCAAGGCCCTGGCCCGCGCGAACTCAGGCCGAAGCAAGGCATAGGCGGGGCCCGCCAACAGCGTCGCATCGGGCGACAGCCGTCCGGCATAGCTGGCGGCTGAGCCCGCATTGCCATCCACCACCAGATCGGCGATGTGAGGCCGCTGGCTGAAATCGTCCACCGCCACCAGCAGAGCACAGACCGCGCGCAGCTGTTGTTCCCACGCGGTATTCAACCCGTAGTGGTCCACCACTACCGCCGCGTACGCCGCACGGCCTACCAGCTCCGCACAGTGGCGCGCGTCTTGCCGCGCATCCAGCACAAAAATGTCAAAGCCCGCCTCGCGCACGCGCTGCTCCAGCGCTGAGTCCAGCTCGGCGCAAGCGAACACCGGAGTATAGCCCTGATCCCGCAGTGCCAACGCCAAGGCCAGGCAACGCAGCACATGGCCCCCCCCCAGCGTCGAGGAGCCATCAGCCCGCAGCAGAATGCGCTGCTCCGCCATGCTCAACGCACCTTGAACAAGGGCTCAAGTGGGCTACAGCGCAGCATGGCCTCCAATCGACCACCCAGCACGGCGTCGCGCATGATCGGCAACACCTCACCGTAGGCGGCCAACAGGCGATCTATATCTGCCTCGCTGTGCGCATACGATAGATTGTGCGTCCCCAGCGTGAGGATGCCGCGCTCGAACATTTCCTGCAGAAACAGCGTCTTGATCTGCCACTGGCTATAGGGCGGAGCATCCTGAACCAGCAGGAAACTCCAGGCCGGGTGGCCCGCCACGGATAAAACACCCTCCAGCCCATGTTGAGCCAGCAAATCGGTGAGCCCTCGCTGCAAGCGGCTCCCCCGCTGCTGCAGGGTTTCGATCACCGGCTCGCGCTCGATCTTGCGCATGGTGGCCAGTGCTGCGGCCAGCGATAGTGTTTCGCCACCAAAGGTGGAGGAAAAGAAGATCTCCTCCATTTCGGCCATCACGTCGGCACGCCCGACCACCGCCGAAAGTGGATAACCATTGGCGATGCCCTTGCCAAAGGTGGCGAGATCCGGCGTCACACCGAAATACTGTTGTGCGCCACCGGCGGCAAAGCGAAAGCCTGTGATGGTTTCATCGAATACCAACAGCGCTCCGTGACGATGCGCCAGCGCACGCACGCCCTCGAGGTAGCCTGGTGCCGGCTCTGCCACGTTCATTGGCTCCAGAATAACCGCGGCGAACTGCCCCGCGTGTGCGCTGAGCAGTGCATCGAGCGCCGCGAGGTCGTTATAGGGAAAGCTGTGGGTCAGCGTGCGCACGGCCTCCGGCACGCCCTTGTGGCGGGCCGTGCTGCCGATATACCAATCCTGCCAGCCGTGGTAACCGCAGCTCGCGATGCGCTCCCGCCCGGTGAAGGCCCGCGCCAGGCGCACAGCCGCCGCGGTGGCATCGGAACCATTCTTGCCGAAGCGCACCTTCTCGGCGCAGGGCACCATACGCACCAGTTGCTCAGCCACCTCCATTTCGAGTGGATGAGGCAGCGAAAATATCACCCCGGACTCCAGCTGTTCCCGCACCGCCGCCGTGACATCCAGATCGGAATAGCCCAGGTTGATGGAGGCCAGTCCGTTGATGAAATCCAGGTACTCATTGCCATCCACATCCCACACCCGGCTGCCCTGCCCACGGGTGACAAAATAGGGGGAAACCCCAAAGGGATACTGGGTGCGGCTCTTGCTGAACGTCTGCGAGCCCAGGGGAATGACGCGTTCGGCCCGCGCCAACATCTGCTCGGACTTCTGGTAACGATGGCTCATGCCCCCTCCCGCTCAATCATGTTTGGATTAACCCGACCCAGCAGGATGCCATCTTCACGCCCCAGCTCGGTTTTCCATTGTTGCCGCAGGCAGCCTTCCTGCTGAAAACCGGCCCTCAGAAAGGCTTTTAGCGAGCCGACATTGCCGGCATAGCAACCCGCTGTCAGCTTGGCCAGCCCGAGTGTCTGAAAGGCATAATCGCTCAGCGCGATGATCGCCTGGCTGGCGAGGCCCCGCCCCCATTGACTGCGCTCGCCCACCAACAAGCCGATATCGGCGCAGCGGTGATAGGGGTGGATCGGCCCCAACTTGATATTGCCTACATGTTGCCCGCTGTCGGGAACAAACATGCCCAACAGCAGGGTATCGTCACTGTCGTTGCACTGCTGCACGAATGCAGCCAGCGACTCCCAGCTGGCGGGCGGCGACAGGCGAAGCTCCAGATACTGGAGCACTTCCGGGTCCTGCAGCCAGCGCAAATACCCCGAGTGCTCACATGCCGCTGGTTGCAGCGTGCGCAGTTCAAGGTCAGGCGTGAGCAGGGCTTGTTGCAGAATCATCTCATCCCTCCTCCCGGGTACCGGCGCGAGGCTCAAACAGGCGATCCTCGGCCAGTGACTTGAGCCAGCCCTGGTTGCGCGGAATATGAGCATTGAGCGCCGCAAGCTCGGGCTCACGTTGCAGCAAGGCCAGAATATCCTCGCTACTAAATACGGGATTGCCTGGGTACAAGCGCTGGTAGACAGTGCGCACGAACGACAAGTCTTCCGGATTATCCACCACCCAGCGCATGTGGGTCTGGTTCTCTGCCTGCATCACGGGCCACAGGCTAAAACGCTCGGGGTGTTGGTAGATACCCGGTGTGACATGCTCTCGTTCGGAGGTCATTCGAGCCTCGCGCCAAGCCCATTCCAAGGCCGAAAAGCGCATCACTTCTACATCCAGGCCATCGGGGAAGGTAGGCTCCAGCGCATTGCTGGTGAAATCGGCCCCCTGCTCAATGTGCTCGCGCACCACACGATCAATAACCACCGGATCAGCCAGCGGACAATCCCCGGTCAGGCGCACGATATCGCTGGCCTGATAGGCCCGAGCGGCTTGGTAGAAGCGGTCCAGCACATCATCCAGGCTGCCGCGAAAACAGGCCACACCGATTGCAGCGCACAAGCTTTCGATGGCGTCATCCTCCGCTGCCGTGCTGGTGACCACCACCAACTGATCCAGAGATGTCGCCCGGCGCACCCGCTCGATCTGACGCGCGAGCATCGGCTGGCCGAGGATATCCGCCAACACTTTGTTGGGCAGGCGACTGGAGGAGCAACGCGCCTGCAGAAGCGCGACGATATTCATGCCTGCTTGAACTCCCATAGATCGTCAGTGCGCTCAGGCCGTGAGCCAGCAGCGCGGGTCGAGCAATTCGGGCGCATCCACTGCAAAGCCGCTGAAGTCCAGTGCCGGGGCAACGCGCCAGGCCTGTAACAGCTCCCGCCACTGCGCCACCCCGTGCACCCCCACCAGGGCGGTATCGATCGCCCGCAGATGGCGGGCGAAGCCCAGTGCCAGGCTAGCCACACTCACGCCTTCTCCCGCTGCGGCAATGCGCAGTTTTTGCAGCGCCGGCGCGAGCCCCGCCAGATAGGCAGGTAACTGCTCAGGTGACTGTAGCAACACGCCCTGCAGAAAGAGGGATCGCGCGTGGATCTCGACCCCAGCTTGCACCAACCGGTCAATACTGCCATCGATCAACAGGCGCTGATCCAACACATTAAGCGGCAGCTGCACCAAATCAAGTGAGAAGCGGCTACAGATCGCGTCCAGCTGCTGGGCGTCATACACAGAAACGCCTATGCGCTGCACACGGCCAGCATCACGCCAAGCCTGCAGCATGGCGAAAAGCCGCTCACCCCCGGGCTGAAGAAGCTGCTCCGCATCATGCACCAGCAGGCCATACACCGAGCCTAGGCCGAGCAGTTGCAGCGAATGCGCAAAGGTCTGCTCAAGCTGGCTGGCCTCTGCTGCGCCAAACCGCCCTTCCCCCAAGGGCAAGGTTTTGGTCACCACACGAAACGCGGGCAGTCCCACCATGGCCGCGCCCAGCGCGGCCTCGCTATGCCCATAGGCGGCCGCCGTGTCGAGCGTATCCACACCCGCTTGGGCGGCTTCACGCAGGATCTCGCGCACCTCGTCACGGGGAACACGCCGACCGGGAACGGCCATGCCGTAGTCGACACCGAACTGAACCGTGCCGAGCCCCAAGCGACTCATGCGCCGAACTCTGCCAACACATCAGCGAGAATATCCACCACAGCCTGCTGCTGCGGCGCGCTCAATGTAGGGAAGATCGGCAGGCTAATGGCGCGCCGGGCGTAGTGCTCTGCTACTGGAAACTGCCCTTCACCAAAGCCTAGCGCACGGTAATAGGGCTGCAGATGAATGGGCCAGTAGTGCAGCTGCACCCCTACCCCGCGCTGGCGCAGGCGCTCAAATATCGCATCCCGCGGCAACTCGCCCTCAAGCGCGATGGCAAACAAGTGCCAGGCCGAACGTGCGCCCTCGGTTTCAACTGCAGGCAGGCGCACTGGCAGCGCGGCCAGTTGCTCGCGGTAACCCTGCGCCACCGCGCGCCTCGCAGCCACAAAAGCATCCAAGCGCGCCAGCTGGCTGATACCCAGTGCACACTGCAGATCGGTAATTCGATAGTTATAACCCAGCTGTTGCTGCTCGTAGTACCAGCCAGCCGGTGCAGAAGATTGCAGGCACACGGCCTCCCGCTCAATACCATGGCTGGCCAACAGGCGACAGCGCCGCGCCAGCTCCGCATGGTTTGTCAGCAGGGCACCGCCTTCGCCGGTGGTAATGCTTTTCACCGGGTGAAAGCTGAAGATGGTCAGATCACTGTGATCGCCACCGCAGATACGGCGCCCCTGGTATTCGGCCCCGAGGGCATGGCAGGCATCTTCCACCAGGTGAACGCCGTAGCGCCTCGCCAATGCGCTAATGGCCTGCATGTCGGCAGGAAGCCCAGAGAAATGCACCACCACCAACACCTTCGGCAGGCGGCCAATGGCCTCGGCCTGCTCTAGTTTAAGCCGCAGCGCCTCAGGGCACAGATTGCGCGTGGTCGGATCGATGTCGACGAAATCCACCTCGGCCCCGCAATAGCGGGCACAATTGGCCGAGGCGACAAAGCTGATGGGCGAGGTCCAGAGCAGATCCCCAGGCCCCAAACCAAGCGCAAGGCACGCCAGATGCAATGCAGCCGTGCCATTGCTCACAGCCACCGCATGAGTGGCCCCACAATAATCCGCCAGCGCTTTCTCGAACTGGCCGACCAGGGGCCCTTGCGTCAGAAAATCCGACCGCAACGCAGCCAGCACGGCCTGCACATCAGACTCATCAATGGTCTGCCGGCCGTAGGGAATCATACCTCCCCCGCCACATTCCACTCCCTGATCTGCTCGGCATTCAGGTAGTCAGGATTGCTGAAAGAGTCATATTCAAAATCTTCCGGCACCAGCACGCCCCGCTCACCCAGGCGGTTCATGGAATAGTCGTAGTCCACATTGTGAAAACGAATAGCGGGGCGGATGACAAAGTGATCATCGAAGCCCAGGGTAATGCCTGCCTGCTCGGCCGGGCACATCACCTCGTGCAGTTTTTCACCCGGGCGTATACCGACCACCCGCTGCGGCACACCAGGGGCCATCGCCTCCGCTACATCGGTAATGCGTACCGAGGGTATGCGCGGTACAAAAATCTCGCCACCTTGCATGCGCTCGAAACTGCGGAAAACAAAGTCCACACCCTGCTCAATCGTGATCCAGAACCGCGTCATGCGCGGGTCGGTAATCGGCAGGTGATCCGTCCCCTGCTCCAGCAGCTTGCGAAAGTGCGGCACCACCGAGCCACGAGAGCCCACCACATTGCCATAGCGCACCACGCTGAAGACGGTGCGGTGGCCACCGGCGATATTATTGGCGGCAACAAAAAGTTTGTCCGACACCAGCTTGGTAGCCCCGTAAAGATTGACCGGGCTTACCGCCTTATCGGTAGACAGCGCAATAACCTTTTCCACTTCATTAGCCAATGCCGCGCGAATCACATTCTCCGCGCCGTCTACATTGGTGCGCACACATTCGAGCGGATTGTATTCGGCGGCAGGAACCTGTTTCAGCGCGGCCGCATGAATGACGAAATCCACCCCGCGCATGGCCTGCACCAGGCGGTCAGCATCGCGCACATCGCCCAGGAAATAGCGCATTTCAGGCCCGTTAAAGACCTGTTGCATTTCGAATTGCTTGAACTCATCGCGGGAATAAATGGCCAGGCGCCGAACCTTATAGCGGCTGAGCACGCGCTTGACGAAGGCGCGCCCAAAGGTCCCCGTACCACCCGTTACCAAAATCGACTTGCCATCAAACACGGCTTTTCCCCTTATTCTTTTTCCCCTTCACCCTGATGGCCGGGGTTTCTTCCTCCATCAAGGATAGCTGTAACCAGGGATCGCTCAAATCACCATAAGGCCTGCCATCCACCACCTTGCTGAAGTGTTCTGCACCCTCAATGAGGAAAGACATCACGGTGCTGCGCCAACGTTTGTAGAGCTCGACGACTTGCTGCTCGTCTTCCAGCGCATAGCCGTGAGAATACATGACGAAATTGAAGTGCCGAAGCGAGCCATGCACGATGGGCAGCGCCACATGCCCCGCTGACTGATAATTCAGCAGGACCTGCGTCATGGTGTAGGACGTGATGGCCAGTTCATCCCGAGACTGAATCGACAGCGGCAGCATTTTATCCAGCTTGCGGGCAATTTCACGCATGCCATCGGCAATATGCGCCACCGGTGAAAGAGAAGGCGCCCCCACCTCGGCGCGCGCCAGCACACTGTCAACCACCTCTGGCCTTGAGCCGATAGTCGCCAAGGAGGAGATGGCGTCATCGAATGCCGTGCGCGACAACCAGTCCGCATGATCAATATTGGCGCCGTCGGAACAATTGCTAATCTTTACCCCGACTGACGCCAGCCGCATGGCCGTGTATTCCATACGCCGCCTGGCCAGGAAAAAGGTGCCATTACAGAACACCGTGCCGCCGTCTACACCCGGCACCCGCAGATAACCGCTGTTGAAGTCATCCCACAGATAGCGATGCTCGTCCTCATGGTAGATCGTGCCTGCGGCGTGGTGGCGAGAGGTATCCTTGAAACCGTAATCACAACCAAACAAATAGATGTTGCGGAAACCCAGCGCATAAGCCAAGCCAGCCGCCGCATTGGTCACCGTGGGGGAAACGAAGGAGACCCGCCCTACCTGAGCCCCCAGTACCTCCGCCACGACACCCTCTACCTTGAAATAGATGCACGCGCGCTTGAACTTGTCCAATACCGGCGGATTCACCTGAGCCGCAGCCAGCACCACCACATTTTTCAAATAGTCAGGGTCGCCAATGCCGTCGAGAATATTCTGCGACAACTTGTCTGATTCCTGCTCGACATGAAAGTCGGGCGTTAGTCCGTGAGAGTGCAGGCTCTTCAGCGCCGTTCCACATGAAAAAAGCAAAATTTTGTCGCGGTTTTTTTTGATATCTTCGATGCGATCATCCAACGAAGGCCCAGCCCCGACAATGCACAGAGGCTGATCAAATCCACCAGCGTCCTTTGGTGCGATGATCGTTCTGTGAAGGTATAGGTTGTGAAGTGCAAACACCAGCTGGTTCAATTCATCATCGAAATTACCCAGCCCATTCATCAAAGCCATTGCATCACTGCAAATCCGCCGGCGGATTTTCTCCGCCCATTCAGTCTGATGATGAGAAATGAAGTAGGTGTTGACGGGGTAGATCGGAAAATATCCGATCAGCAGATTCCACAGCTGAACAAATGTTTCTTCTTCGTTGGGTTGGCCAATCAGAAATTGAACGGATCGGCCCGCCACATTCATGTGGCCTTCACAGATATTTTTCCAGTCTGCGGTATACAGGCTGGCCGCGAACACCTCAGGATCTGGTTCCACAATAATCAGGTGTTGCACATCATAGGTGCGCACCAGATAGTCAATGTGATAACCAAGACCTGCGCCAAGCACCACCACACAAGGCAGTTTGCGCCCTAGTCGGTAGTGCGTGAAGTCTTCCTCTTTGAGGCCCGTGTTGGCAACGAACTGCCGCAAACGATTAAAGGCAAAGCGAGGGAAGTACATCTGGCCATCAAAGTATGTACCCACACCAAAGCTGGGTTTCAACACATCGGCCGAAAGCAGCGTCATGTCCACTTGGGCAGCAAGCCGGGCATCATTGTCGTAACGCAACCGGCCATCATCAATCAGGTCAACGCCCGAGGCATTGATATTCAGCCGGAGGTGCTCGAGTTTGAATGCAGAAAAGGCCTGTTCTATTTGCGGTAGGGCGCCTGCAAAATAGGCCAGGTTTGCTTGCCGTCGCTGCTGGCACTCCAGGGCGATGGTTTGCTCAGCACTGAGCGCTTGGGTAGACATGTGCCATTACCTGAGGAAATTGAACAGCGAAAGCCCGCTGATTTTCACAAAGCTCTGTTGGGCAGCTTCAAGCACAAAGCTCTGAAAGCTCAAGCGGCTAACCGCTTCAGCGTAGTCTAGATCTTGCAGTTTTGAGAGGATTTCCTTGTTGGATTCATCCACCTCTTCAGCCAAGCTGCGCGAACTCTCTATCACATTAAGCCTGGCCCCCACTTTGGCACGCGCCTCAATCAGACGGGTCTGCGTGTTGTCCAGATTTTGCAGCGCAGTATCCATAACGTCTTTCAGCTTCGGCCCACCGAGATTGCCATCCTGCACCGCGACCAAGGCATCAGCGATGCGTGATACGGTGGTAAGCAGATCCTGAGTTTTGGTGGATTCAACAATAAAGCTGTCGCCGGAGGAAGGCGTGCCGCTGATCACCAGGCTGATGCCATTGAAGTTGATCGACTGCCCGGTCTGGAACGGTTGATTGGCCAAAATCGGGCGACCATCCGTCTTGGACCGCACGGTGTAATTGGGCCCGGGGGGCACCACGTTACCCAGCGGATTGAACTCGATGATGGCGCCATCGGGATAAAAAGCATCGAATGCGGTTTGGTCCACCACCAAACCAGCATTCACCACAGCGGCCGGGCTCGCCGTGTTGTTCGGGTTAGCCGTGGTCACGAAGGTGTTTTTGGCGGCAGCAATATCGACAAATAAAGCCTTGCCACTATCACCAATTGGCACCGTGGTGGTGGAGCCAATTTGCAGGATGCGTTGCCCCTCATCGCCTTGATAAGTGAAGTTGCCCGCGCCGTTGTCGACAAACGGTTGCGTATCGCCCTGATAGCCGGAAAACAGATACTGGCCATACGCATCACGGCTATTCAGCAGATCGCGCAGCTCGCCCAGGCGCACCTTGATTTCATTGGCGATCACGGTGCGGTCCTTGCTGTTGAGCGCGCCATCGCCCGCTTGCATGGTGAGTTCCCGCACCCGATCCAGCGCCTCGGTAATCGAGGCGATCTGCGTCTCTTCCTGTTTTAGCCGCGTTTCCGCATTGCCCATGTTGGCGCGGTACTGCTCGGAGAGCGCCAGCTCCTGATTGAGCTGCAGGATGCGCGTTGCGGCAACGGGGTCATCGGCCGGGGTGAGAAAGCTTTTACCCGCCGAAATCTGTTCCTGGGTCTTGGTCACCTGCCCGGTGAGATCCACCATGTCATTGGTACCACGCCCGATGACCTGCAAGGTTGAGATTCTCATTGTTCAAATCTCCTCAACGGATGGAGCCCAACAAGGTGTCGAACAGTTGTCTGGCCACCGAAATCACTTGGGCAGACGCACTATAGGCCTGCTCAAACTGAATCAGGCGGGCGGCCTCTTCATCCAGGTTCACACCGGAAATGGAGTCGCGCGATGCCTGAGTCTGATCCATCAGCACCTTGGCGGCTTCGGAATTGATACGCGTTTGGGATGTTGCAGTACCCACGGTTTCAACCAATTCCGCATAAGAAGCCCCATAGCTCTGTCCGTTACTACCGGTTGGCTTGGTTTGCAGGCTACCCAGGCCAAAGGCATTGCGGTTATCCGCAGAGCCATTGCGGTTGTTGCCGATTTTGAACTCATCCCCGGCCACTGGAGCACCATCCAGCACCACCTGATAGCCGGTGTAAATGGTCGTGGCAGTAGGCGCAGCGGCGAAAACGCCGCCCGAGGAGGTCAACACCACATTGCCATCAAGGCGGGCATCGACCGTGCCGCCCAGGGTGGCGCCATTCCCCACGTTGACTTGGGTAGGCCCCACCGCCACCCCATTCACCCGGTTGATACTGAGAAAATCAGCCCCCGCATCGCCCCCCACCATATCAAAAGTGAGATCCTCGCCAGTGACCGAACGCACGGTGAGATTGGTACCATCGCTGATGGCAAAAATGCCCTGGGCCTTGAGTACGCCACTCTGATTGATGCGGTCCCGCAAAAAATCGACCGTTACGGGGTTAGGGACCGGCCCGGGGGTGGTGCTGGTGAGGCTGACCCCATTGAGTGAGATTGAAGGTACCGTACCGCCACCGTTGTCAGTCAGGCCCAGGCGCACTTCGGTATTCGCCGTGGCCTCCACACCCGCAAGTGCCGACAGCTGCGCCGCATTGGCCTTGGCCGACTGGTTTGCAGGGAGCACCGTGTTTTGCACCGTCACTGCCCCCGTCACGGGGTTGGTGGTGGTAATCGTCACGGTCTCGCCAGGGTCACCGTTGGTGGTAGTGCCGATGGCGCCCACCACGAAAGCACTCACCGGCCCGCCCGACGTTGTCACTGCCGTAGACAGTGGATCTGTGGCAAATACCGCATTCGGGCTCCCCGGCACAAATTTCATATTGCGCAGCGGCGGGTTGAAATCCACCGGGTTAGAGGGGTCCGCGTTGTTCAGGATGTCGTAAGTGGTCGCGCTGGTGAAGCGAATCACAACGGGCTGCGTCAGCGTAGCGGGTACCACGAAAGTGGCTGGCACCCCGGTGGTAGCATAAGTCGATAATGGCGTGACATCATCCTGCTGGAAAACATCCAGCATGGTGCCCTGAGAGATGGTGCCGGTGCCGCGATTGATCCGCGAGGTTTCAGTGCGGATCGGCATGGCCAAGGCAATGTCACGGGTATTATCCAACTCGCGATTGATGGTCTCTGCGCCATCGCGGGTGGGCTGCAGCAGGAAACTGTCACCCGCCTGAAAACTACCGGAGGTGAGATGGATGATCATGCCATCCACGCCGGTGATGTCCTGCGGCAACGGACCGGCCAGGCTACCAGATGAGACGACGGCTTCATCGCTGAGGCGGATTAACGAGTATTCCGCAGCCGTTGGGCCCACAAAGCGAAGCTCATAATCGGAATCCGTCAGCTGGGCAACGTCGTCTATTTCCACCGACAATACGCGGTCGGCCGGCAGCGCATTGGCCGCGTGGGGTATCACGCGTTGTGCCATCAACTCGGGAGTATTGATATCACCAAAAAACCGCTGCCCTATCTGGCCATCCAGATCCATGCCCAACTCATGCTGCTCATTAAAGGTTTGCGCAAAGGTGAGCGCAAGCCGGCCCAGAGAGTTAAACGAGGGCTTCAGGATGTCGTCGCGGAATTCTAAAATTCCCCCCAATTTCCCACCGGTAATGCTACTGCCATCGTAGCGCAATACCACATTGCCGGTTTGAAAGCCGATATCCTGAATGCGCGGATCGAGCTCATTATCTAACGCAACAACTTTGTTGTAGCTGGTACCCAGCACCAGTGGCTGCCCGCTGCCGATGGACACATTGACCTTGTTGTTATCCGATGGCAGCACTTGCACTGATACCAGCTCAGACAAACGGCGCAGCAATTCATCGCGTTTGTCCATCAGATCATTCGGCGGGTTTCCAGCGGCCTGCCCTGTCGCCACTTCGATGGCGCCATTTAACTCCGCAACGCTCTTGGCTATCACGGAGATCTCACCCACCATGTCGCCAATCTGGCTATTGAGTGAGGCTCGCTGATCTTCAACGCGCTGATAGAGGGTGTGAAAGCGCCCGAGTAGGTTGTCGGCCTGGCTGATCACCAACTGGCGCCCTGGAATCGAGGCCGGGTCATCCGCCGCCGCCTGAATAGCCGAAAAAAACTGATTCATGGCAGGCGTGATGCCCGTATTGGGATCGGCAAAAACCTTGTCCAGCTGGCCGACAAAAGTTTTTATGGTGTCCAGTCGATGGTAGGCGGTGGTATCTCTACGCAACTGATCCACCACAAAGCGGTCGGCAATGCGCGAGATGGTCTCGACCCGGGAACCCGAGCCAATGAAGCCCTCGGCACTGCCCTGAGCCACATTGGTGACAATGTCCGTGCGCTGCCGGCTATAACCCGGCACATTGGCACTGGAAATATTGTGGCCGGTGGTGCTGAGCGCCGTCTGGTGCGTCGTGACCCCGGTTAAACCAATTTTCAGCAGGTCAGCCATAGTGATTCACCTCAGCCTTCATTGGGGCTGCTGGGCGCCCCTAGCCAGGCTTGGGCCATTTCCGGGCTGCCAAGCACACGCATGATTTTGGATGCATAAGCAGGGTCCGTGGCGTAACCCGCTCGTTGCAAGCCATGGGCGAAACGATAGGCCGTGTCTCCGCGCTCAACGGCCGTTGAATAACGCTCGTTTTTCAACAGTTTCACATAGTCGTTGAAGCTATCCGCGTAGGAATCATAAGCGCGAAACTGTGCCCGTTCCCGCAGGGCAATGCCATCGCGATATTCCATCGTATCGACGGCAGCTCGCCTGCCCGTCCAGTCACCACTCGCCTTGATATTGAACAGGTTGTGAGTTGAGCGGCCTCGACCGTCTTCTATTACATGCTTGCCCCAGCCGGTTTCAAGCGCGGCCTGCGCCATCAACCACTGAGGTTCTACGCCAAGCTCCTCTGCGGCTTTTTGTGCGTGAGGGTAGATTTCGCGCAGAAATTCAACCCGGCCGTCAAAGCCCTTGGATTGCCCACCGGCGGCCAGCTCAGCCGCCATGGCCTCGGCTTCGGCAAACTGCTTCAACCAGGCGGGCGGCATTGGCGCCCGGGGCGTGCTATGCGAAGTGCTGTTGGCCTCGCGTACATACTCGCCAGACTCATTGCGCGACCAGCGCGGCGCCGTGCTCGCGGCATCGGCAGCCACTGGCTGTGCGGGACCGCTCTGCGCCTTGCTTGGCCCTTCGCCATGCAACTGGCTCATCTGGCGATAGAGCTGCTCAGCTAGCCCGATGCCCTTGCCCTGAGTCAGCGACAATGAGAGCTGCTGGTCGTACATGTCGCGATGCATCTGCATTTCAAAACTGTTGGTGGGATTGCCTTCCTCGAAAGAGGCATTGGCGTCACGCATGCTTTTAAGCATCATCTGCACGAACATGGTCTCGAATTGGCGGGAGACTTCGCGCAAGCCCTGTTCCTTGTCCTGCCGCCCCACGCGCTTGATCTGCTGCAGAGAGTTCAGGTCGGTATAGAGCTGGTTCGCCATATCGAGATTTGCGGTGTTCATGTCAGCGGCCTCAGATCACCACCAGTTCGGCCTGCAGGGCACCGGCCTGTTTCATCGCTTCAAGAATCGCCATCAGATCACCCGGCGCCGCCCCTACCTGATTAACCGCTTTGACGATCTGATCGAGGCTGGTGCCCTCCTTAAACAGGAACATGCGATTGTTTTCCTGCTCTGCTGCCACCGTGCTTTGCGGCACCACGGCCGTCTGACCTCCGGACAGTGTGCCGGGCTGTGAAACCTGAGTATTCTCGGAGATGGTCACCGTCAAGCTGCCATGTGTAACCGCCACGGGCTTGACCATCACATGCTGCCCGACCACGATGGTGCCGGTGCGCGAGTTGATGATGACCTTGGCCGCTTCATCGCCCGTTTCGATTTGCAGATTTTCGATGGTGGCCAGGAAACCCACCCGGCGAGAGGGGTCAGCAGGCGCGGCCACCCGCACCGAACCACCATCCATCGCCGAAGCCGGGCTGCCGCCCATACTGCGGTTGATGGCATCCACCAAGCGCTTGGCAGTCGTAAAATCGGGGCGATTGAGATTGAGCACCAGCCCGCCCGCATCAAATCCGTTCGGCACGGCGCGCTCGACCGTGGCACCGGACGGAATGCGACCGGCACTCGGCACGTTGACCGTGATCTTTGATCCATCGGCGCCTTCAGCACCAAAGCCGCCCACCACCAGATTGCCCTGGGCGATGGCGTACACCTGGCCATCAGCCCCGCGCAGAGGACTCATCAGCAAGGTGCCGCCCCGCAAACCCTTGGCGTTCCCGATGGAGGACACCGTAACGTCAATGGTTTGGCCCGGCTTGGCAAACGGTGGTAAATCCGCGTGGATGGCCACCGCAGCCACGTTTTTCAGCTGCGGACGTGTACCCTCTGGCATCGCCACGCCAAACTGCTTGAGCATGCTGGCAAAGGACTGGGTGGTAAACGGCGCCTGGGTGGTTTGATCACCTGTACCGTTTAGCCCAACCACAAGGCCGTAGCCAATCAGCTGGTTGGAACGCACACCTTGCACGGTGGCAATATCTTTCACCCGCTCAGCCCAACTGGTGGAGACCAGAGACAGCGAGATCAACAGCGACAACAAGAACCTGCTCATGATCACACCCCGCCTCAGAACGGAAACCAGCTGCTGTTGAAGAACTTCGACAACCAGCCCATTTCATTGGCCTCGGCCAACTCACCCTTGCCGGCATAGGTAATGCGTGCATCGGCGACCTTGGTTGAAAGCACGGTGTTTTCAGGCGTAATGTCCTCCTGCCGCACGTAGCCGCGGATGCGTACCAACTCTTCACCGCGGTTCAAGGTCAGCCATTTCTCACCGCGGATTTCCAGCAGGCCATTGGGCAGCACACTCGCCACGCTGACGGTGACGGAGCCCTGCAGGCTGTTGTTCTGCTCTGTTTCAGCTTCGCCACTGAAATCGCGATTGCCCTTCAGGTTGGTCAGCAGACTCAATTGCTTGCTGCTCAACCCAAGCTTGTCCAGTGGCAAGCGCGAATCAAGCGAGACGTCATTGCCAAGAATGGTGCCCTCGTCAATGTCGATGGTGCTCTCTTTGGTGATGGAGGTATCGGCATTTTTCTTGGACGTGGTGCGCTCTGTCAGTACGACCTCGAGTACATCACCCACACGTGCCGCACGCCGATCTGCAAACAGATCCACGCCATAATTCGCCCGATAGATGGCCCCCTCAGTGGCGGCTGGAATTTGTGCGGGGGTAGGAAGTGTCGGCGCATAGCGCGGATCATCCGGCTGCGGCGGCATCTGAATGCAGCCACCGAGCAGGAGTGAAGCCAGAAGTGTTGAGCAAAGGCTGTGCGCACTACGCATGACACTACCCCTTAAAGGCTCTGAGTGATGAATTGCAGCATCTGATCAGCAGTCGAAATCACTTTGGAATTCATTTCGTAGGCGCGCTGGGTGGTGATCATGTTCACCATTTCCTCCACGATATCTACGTTGGAGGCCTCCAGCATGCCCTGCTCAATGGTGCCCAACCCCTCCTCGCCTGGCGTACCCTGCTGTGGCGTGCCGCTGGCACCCGTTTCCACAAAGAGGTTCTTGCCAATCGCTTCCAGACCCGCGGGGTTGATAAAGTCCGTCACCGTCAGATTGCCGATCTGCACCGGTGCAGGCGTACCGGCCTGCCGGACACTCACCGTGCCATCCTGGCCAATCGTGACGGAATGCGTGTTGGGAGGAATGGTGATGCTCGGCAAAATGCGCAGCCCATCTGCCGTCACCAGCTCGCCATCGGCGCTCATATGGAACTGGCCATTGCGGGTGTAAGCGGTGGTGCCATCCAGCATTTCCACCTCGAAGAAACCGCGACCATTGATCGCCACATCGAGTGGCTGATCAGAGGTTTGCAGGCTCCCCGGCGTGAATTCTTTTTGCGTACCCACCACGCGGGCACCCGTCCCCAACTGCAGGCCGGAGGGCAACTCGGTGCTCTGCGACGACTGGGCACCTGGTTGGCGCTTGATCTGGTACAGCAGATCCTCAAACACGGCGCGATCGCGTTTGAACCCCACCGTTGAAGCATTGGCGAGGTTGTTGGAAATAGTGGTCAGCTGCGTATTCTGAGCAGTCAGGCCGGTTTGGCTTACCCACAGTGCAGACATCATGATGGCGTACCCTCAAAATCAGTCAATTAACTGGCGCTTCCGCAGCTCAACCCAGGTTTTGCAACACGCGTGCCGAAGCCGCCGAGTTCTCATCCATGCTTTTCATCAGCTTTACGTTCAGCTCATACTGACGCGCCAGGCTCATGATCTGCGTCATGGCCTCCACGGCGTTGACGTTGCTGCTTTCAATAAACCCGCCGGCAACCCGTACGGTGGGGTCTGCAGCCGCTGGCGTGCCTCCCTTAACGCGCATGAGGCCGTCTTCCCCCTTTTCCAGCTGGGCATTGTCGGGTTTGACCAGCTTGATCTGGTCCACCGGGGTCACCAAGCTGGCCGCCTGCCCCAACTCCCGGACATTGATCGTGCCATCGCTGAGGATCTCGACTTTCTCAGCGGCGGGAATCGAAATCGGGCCACCACTGCCCAGCACCGGCAAGCCATTGCCGGTGGTCAATTGCCCCAGTGAATCTATTTTGAGATTGCCCGCACGGGTATAGGCTTCTTTGCCATCCTTGCCCCGCACCGCAATCCAGCCATTGCCGTCCACCGCGATATCGAGGTCGCGCCCGGTTTCGATCATGGAGCCATGATCCAGGTTGGTTCCCGGCCGCTCGGCCATCGAGTATGCCCGGGTCGGTTGGCCATCGCCGTAATACACCCCCATGGCGCGGGCCTGGGCGAAGTCTTCCTTGAAACCGGCGGTATTGGCGTTTGCCAAATTGTTGGCGAGCAGCGCCTGACCGAGTGCGTTGTGTTTCGCACCCGTCATGGCGATAAAGAGCCCCTTGTCCATGCTGCCTCCGTCAAGAGAACGTCAGCGTTAATCGGTTACAAGGGATTCAGCAAGATTAGTGCCAGAGATATAAAAACGAGAATAGCCGGCTCAGCCGGCTATTCCAGAGGCTGCGCTTAGCGCAGGTTGATGACCGTCTGCGTGATGGCGTTGGCGGTTTCGATGGTTTTGGCATTAGCCTGGAAGTTGCGCTGGGCGATGATCAGGTTGACCAGCTCGTCAGACAATTCCACATTGGAATCCTCCACCGCCCCCGACTGAACCGCACCGAAAGCGCCGGTCTGCGGCGCCCCCACCACTGGCTCACCGGAATCGGAAGTCTCCGCCCAAGCGGTATTGCCAATGGGCTGCAAACCTTGGGGGTTCTGGAAGTTTGCCAACGCCACCTGCCCCAGCGCCCTTGCCTCACCGTTGGTATAGCGCGCAAAGATCACCCCGGTGCCACTCACATCAATACCCGTCAAACGCCCCGCCGCGTAGCCATTCTGAGACGCGGCATAGGGCGATGAAGGCGTACCCAACTGGGTCGACCCCGTGAACGACAGGGTAAAGTTGGAGGTCGACGGAGGATCAGTGGGCGCGATACCTGCAGAGGGGCCCAATGCACCGGTGGGATTGCCCGACTCATCCAATGGCGCCCAGTTGTCAATCAGGATCGGACTGGTCAAGGTTGTATCCAGCGCACCATTTTGCGTGAAGGCCAAGTTGAATGCAGCTACAGACGCCGCACCTGCCGCCGCATAGGCGGGTGCCGTAAAGCCCAAAGAAGATGCGGCATTGCCAGCGATCCCGCTAATGGTATCCGTGACCGCAGTACCCACGATGCTGATTTGACCTGCGGTATCCGCCGAAGCGGTGGCGGGCACGGCCCCGGGCAGCGCACTGCCAAAGGCCGTATTTATAGCAGTCGCCAAAGCGGCGGGGGTATTGTATGTTCCCGCCGCCAGTGTGGCGGTATAAGGCGTCCCCGCCACTGTCAGCGTCAAGGTATTGTTGGTCGCTCCCACTGTAAGGGGCGTGCTCACCGGCGCACCTTCTGCGCTGGGCGTAGCGCGTGCCGGGCCCACATTGCGCCCATCCACCTGCACATAGACCGTCCAATCATTGGGTGCGGCGTCACGGGCAAAATACATGGTCGCGGTGTGGCGAATGCCCAGGCTGTCAAACACCTCACTTGCCTGGGTAAACTCAAATGAGCGCCGATCTGCGGGTGAAAATGGCGTGACATTGGGCAGCGTGTCGGCATCGAGGTTCACGCTCATATCAATGCCGGTGGTTTGCCTGGGCGGCAGATTGGCCGATTCCAGGCGCAAGTCGGAAGGTGCACCGCCTGGGATATTACCGGCAGAATCTGCCTGGAAGCCCTGCAGGCGCCAGCCGTCGTTCGACACGATATAGCCCGTGCTATCCAGGCCGAACTGGCCCGAACGCGTGTAGCCCACCGAGCCGGCATCAGAGAGTTGAAAGAAACCTGCGCCATTGACGGCCAGATCCATGCTGTTCTTGGTGTAGCTGATGTTGCCCTGGGTGAAGATCTGGGCCACCTCACTCACCAGCACACCACTACCGATGGCATTGCCGCCGCCCCCCAGCACGGAGTTGGCGTAAACATCGGAAAACTCGGCCCGCGATCGCTTGAACCCCACCGTACTGGCGTTGGCAATGTTGTTACCGGTGATCGAAAGATCACTGTTCGCTGCTCGCAGACCACTCAATGCGATATTGAATGCCATGGCGTTGTCTCCTCACCGCTGGTGCGGCTCGTTATCAGAGAATTTTGCGAATATCACTCAATGCCACCGGCCCTACATTGGCGACATTCAGGGTCATACTGTTATTGGCGCCGACCGTCACGCTGTTGACGTTAGCATTCACCGTGGTCGGCAGCTTGGTGCTCTTGCCATCCTGCATGGCCGTGGCCTCGATCGTGTAAATCCCGGGCGGCACACGTACGCCATTGCCGTCCAGGCCATCCCAACTAAAGGGCACCTCTCCGGCCGCTTGAGATCCCATTTTGATCTCGGCCAGCGGTGTGCTATCCCCTTGTTTGAAAATGCGCACCCGCAGATCCCCGGTGGACTTTGGCAACTCCACCGCGCCGCCCATCGCCCCCGTGCTGCCCAGGGTGGAGACACTACCAGGCACCTGTACCTGCCGGCCCACCAGCGAAGAGGCCTGCAACGCCTGGCTGGAACGGAAATTCCCCGCAATCTCGGCCATGCTGGAATTGAGGCTTTGAATGCCCTCCACCGAGCTGAACTGCGCCAACTGTGAGATGAACTCACCGTTCTCCTGGGGCGACATGGGATCCTGGTGCTTGAGCTGGGCAATCATCAGCTCAAGAAAAGCCGATTGCCCCAGCTCATTGGGCTTCTTCGCGCTCTGCTCAGAGCCCGCAGCACCCGCGCCATTCAGCCGGTTGATGGAAAGATTGCTCAGGGAGCCACTCAGGTCCAAACCAGTTGTCCCGCTCATGCTTCTACTCCTCTCACTGGCCGATAGACAGCACGCGCTGCATCATGGATTTGGCCGAGTTCATTACCTCGGTATTCGCCTGGAATGAGCGTGAGGCTGCAATCATGTCAGCCATTTCTTCGACGATATTCACGTTCGGGTAATACACGTAGCCGTCTTTATCTGCCTTGGGGTGGCCTGGCTCATAGCGCATTTCCAGCGGCGCCTGACTCTCTACAATCCCCTGCACCTCAACCCCCGCCGACTCGGGCATCGGCTCACCGGCAAACTCGCCCCGCTCAGCCATCATGGACTGCTGAATCGCGGCAAATATCGGGTGGCGCGCCCGGTAGGTCTCGCCAATGCTGCTGGAGGCGGACTGCGCGTTGGCAATGTTGCTGGCAGTCGTATTCAGTCGCATGCTCTGGGCACTCATGCCGGAGCCTGCGATGTCAAAAATGCGGCCGAGTGACATGGTTATTCTCCCTTGAGGGCGGTGATCAGGCCCTTGAAGCGACGATTGAGCATGGTGAATGAAGCCTGGAAGTCCAAGGCGTTTTCGGCGTACTGCGCCTGTTCTACCTGTTCATCCACGGTGTTGCCATCTATGGACGGTTGGGTGGGCACCCGGTAAAGCAATGCCGATGGATCACCGAGAGCGGCAAGTCCCTGCCGGTGGTCCTCATCGGTTTGATTCAATTGCACGCCACGCTCGGGCTCCATGCTGAGTTGGCCTTTCAGCACGGCACGGAAGTCGATGTCGCGCGCCTTAAAATTAGGCGTATCGGCATTTGCCAAGTTATTGGCCAGCACTTCGGCACGCTTCTCCCGCACGCGCAATGCGGACTCATGTATGCCTAACGCTTCTTTGAATGTGATACTCATACTCTTGCCTACCGCCGGCAGCGCCGGCAATCAGTCACCATGGTGATGACTAAAGCAAAGGGCGTGCCCAGTTTTGAATTATCTAAGAGAATGCACGCATAGCTGCCCACAAGGCAGGGAAAGGCGAAGGAACCTCTGAATAAGTCCATCAAGGTGATGATGGCTAGGCAAAATCATGCGAGAAAGCGGACGCCCACAGGGACGTGGGCGGTAGAGCG